>NZ_JBWKFL010000011.1:200724-260909 GCF_056434305.1 Streptomyces sp. NPDC044061
ACCCTCCCCCCCCCCTCCCCCCCCCCCCCCCCCCCCCCCCCACCCCCCCCCCCCCCCCCCCCCCCCCCCCCCCCCCCCCCCCCCCCCCCCCCCCCCCCCGGCTCCCTGTCGTGGGCCGCGCGGGCGACCCCGCCGCCCTGGCTCCCCGAGCCGGTGGCGGGCACACCGTCATCGTCGTGTGGCCCCACGCCGGCGCCCCGCGCGCCGCACGAGAGGTCACATGCCGGTGCGGACCCGGGCCACCGGGCTCGGCGCCATCGCCGACTTCGCCTTCCCCGGGCAGGGAGGCAGCGTGCTCCCCGCGCTGAACAGCAGCGGCGAGCTCGTCCCGGTGCGCCGCGCCGGCAGCCGCACGGTCGTCCTCGGGCCTGCGGACGGGCTGTCCGACCCGAGCCCGGTCGCCGTCCGCGGCCGGACGGCCCACGTGCCGAACGGCCCGTTCGTCACCCGCCCGGACCCGAACTTCCTACCCGCCCGGCTGCCGTACCTCCCCGGCCGACTCCGAGCAGGCACCGTCCGCGGCCGGACCGCCCACGTACCGAGCGGCCCGTTCGTCACCCGCCCGGACCCGAACCTCCTGCCCGCCCGGCTGCCGTACCTCCCCGGCCGACTCCGAGCAGGCACCGTCCGCCGCGGCCGGCCTCCCCGGCCGTGGCGGACGCCCGTCTCAGGCGATCTCGACCAGCAGGTCGCCGCCCTCCACCTGCTGGATGCGGTTGATGGCCAGCCGGGACACCCGGCCCGCCTTCGGCGCGGTGATCGTGGCCTCCATCTTCATCGCCTCGATGGTGGCCACGGTCGCGCCTGCCGCGACCTCGTCGCCCTCGGCGACCGCGAGCGTCACCACGCCGGCGAACGGCGCCGCCACATGGCCGGGGTTGCCGCGGTCCGCCTTCTCCGTCACCGGCACGTCGGAGGCCGCCGCCCGGTCACGGACCTGGATCGGCCGCAGCTGGCCGTTGAGCGAGGACATCACGGTGCGCATGCCGCGCTCGTCGGCCTCGCCGACCGCCTGCAGCTCGATCAGCAGCCGGACGCCGGGATCCAGGTCGACGGCGTACTCCTTGGCGGGACGCAGACCGTAGAAGAAGGCCTTGCTGTCCAGCACGCTGGTGTCGCCGAAACTCTGGCGGTGCGTGTCGAACTCGCGGGTGGGGCCCGGGAACAGCAGCCGGTTCAGGGTGACCCTGCGCTCCTTGGCGAGCCCGTCGCGGTCCTCGGCGGACAGCTCGGGAACGGGCTTGGGCTCACCGCGGCCCTGGAGGGCCTTGGTGCGGAAGGGCTCGGGCCAGCCGCCCGGCGGGGTGCCCAGTTCGCCGCGCAGGAACCCGATGACCGAGTCGGGGATGTCGAACCGGTCGGGGGTCGCCTCGAAGTCGGCCGGGGAGACCCCGGCGCCGACCAGGTGCAGGGCGAGGTCGCCGACCACCTTGGAGGACGGGGTGACCTTCACCAGATGGCCGAGGATGCGGTCGGCGGCGGCGTACATGGCCTCGATGTCCTCGAAGCGGTCGCCGAGGCCGAGGGCGACGGCCTGGGTGCGCAGGTTGGACAGTTGGCCGCCGGGGATCTCGTGGTGGTAGACGCGGCCGGTCGGGGAGGCGAGGCCCGCCTCGAAGGGGGCGTAGATCTTCCGGACGCCCTCCCAGTACGGCTCAAGGTCGCCGACGGCCTGCAGGTCGAGCCCGGTGGGGCGGTCGGAGTGGTCGGTGGCGGCGACGAGGGCCGACAGCGAGGGCTGCGAGGTCGTACCGGCCATCGAGGCCACCGCCCCGTCCACCGCGTCGGCGCCTGCCTGGATCGCGGCGAGGTACGTGGCGAGCTGGCCGCCGGCCGTGTCGTGCGTGTGCAGGTGCACGGGCAGGTCGAACTCGCGGCGCAGCGCGGAGACGAGCTTGGCGGCGGCCGGGGCGCGCAGCAGTCCGGCCATGTCCTTCACCGCGAGGACGTGGGCGCCGGCCTCGACGATCTGCTCGGCGAGCCGCAGGTAGTAGTCGAGGGTGTAGAGCCGCTCGCCGGGGTCGTTGAGATCGGCGGTGTAGCAGAGGGCGACCTCGGCGACCGCGGTGCCGGTCTCGCGCACGGCGTCGATCGCGGGCCGCATCTGGCCGACGTCGTTGAGGGCGTCGAAGATGCGGAAGATGTCGATGCCGGTGGCGGCGGCCTCCTGGACGAAGGCGTCGGTGACCTCCGTCGGGTACGGGGTGTAGCCGACGGTGTTGCGGCCGCGCAGCAGCATCTGCAGACAGAGGTTCGGTACGGCCTCGCGCAGCGCGGCCAGCCGCTCCCAGGGGTCCTCGGCGAGGAAGCGGAGGGCCACGTCGTACGTGGCGCCGCCCCAGCACTCCAGGGACAGCAGCTGCGGCAGGGTGCGGGCCACGACCGGGGCCACGGCGAGGAGGTCCTTGGTGCGGACCCGGGTGGCCAGCAGCGACTGGTGGGCGTCGCGGAAGGTGGTGTCGGTGACCCCGATGGTCGGCGACTCGCGCAGGTGGCGGGCGAAGCCCTCGGGACCGAGGTCGACCAGCCGCTGCCGGGAACCGGCCGGGGGCTCGCCCGCCGGCAGCGGCGGCAGCTTGGTCACCGGGTCGAGCAGGTCGGGCCGCTCGCCGTGCGGCTTGTTGACGGTGACGTCGGCGAGGTAGGTGAGCAGCTTGGTGCCGCGGTCGGCGGAGTGCCGGGCGGTGAGCAGGTGCGGGCGCTGCTCGATGAAGGAGGTGGTGACCCGGCCCGCCTGGAAGTCGGGGTCGTCCAGGACGGCCTGCAGGAAGGGGATGTTGGTGGCCACACCGCGGATGCGGAACTCGGCCACGGCACGCCGGGCGCGCCCGATGGCGGCCTTGAAGTCCCGGCCCCGGCAGGTGAGCTTGACCAGCATGGAGTCGAAGTGCGCGCTGATCTCCGTGCCGGCGTGAGTGGTGCCGCCGTCGAGGCGGATGCCGGAGCCGCCCGGCGAGCGGTAGGCGCTGATCCGGCCGGTGTCGGGGCGGAAGCCGTTGGCCGGGTCCTCGGTGGTGATACGGCACTGGAGGGCGGCGCCCCGCAGGGTGACCGTGTCCTGGGACAGCCCGAGGTCGGCGAGGGTCTCGCCGGAGGCGATGCGCATCTGGGCCTGGACCAGGTCGACGTCGGTGACCTCCTCGGTGACCGTGTGCTCGACCTGGATGCGCGGGTTCATCTCGATGAAGACGTGGTTGCCGTCGCGGTCGAGCAGGAACTCCACGGTGCCCGCGTTGCGGTAGCCGATCTCGCGGGCGAAGCGCACTGCGTCGCCGCAGATGCGGTCCCGCAGTTCCGGGTCGAGGTTGGGCGCGGGCGCCAGCTCGATCACCTTCTGGTGGCGCCGCTGGAGCGAGCAGTCACGCTCGAAGAGGTGAATGACGTTGCCCTCGCCGTCGGCGAGGATCTGCACCTCGATGTGGCGCGGCTCCACGACGGCCTTCTCCAGGAAGACGGTGGGGTCGCCGAAGGCCGACGCGGCCTCGCGCGAGGCGGCCTCGATGGACTCCCGCAGCTGGGCGGGATCCTCCACGCGGCGCATACCGCGCCCGCCGCCGCCCGCGACCGCCTTGACGAAGACGGGGAAGCCGATCTCCTCGGCGGCACGGACCAGTTCGTCGACGTCGGTGGAGGGCGCGGAGGAACCGAGCACGGGCACGCCCGCGGCCCGGGCCGCGGCCACCGCGCGGGCCTTGTTGCCGGTCAACTCCAGCGTCTGCGCGCTCGGTCCGACGAAGGTGATGCCCGCCTCCTCGCAGGCGCGGGCGAGTTCGGGGTTCTCGGACAGGAACCCGTAGCCGGGGTAGACGGCGTCGGCGCCCGCACGGCGTGCGGCGCCCACGATCTCCTGCACGGAGAGATAGGCGCGCACGGGGTGCCCCGGTTCCCCGATCTCGTACGCCTCGTCGGCCTTCAGCCGGTGCAGTGAGTTGCGGTCCTCGTGCGGGAACACGGCGACCGTGCGCGCACCGAGTTCGTAGCCCGCCCGGAACGCGCGAATCGCGATCTCTCCACGGTTGGCGACCAGCACCTTGCGGAACATTCTGGATTCCCTTCAGCTGCCTGGCGTCGACGAACACCATGGTGTCAGCCATGCCCTGCCGTACGTCGCGGCAACATTAGGGGGTGCCCGCACGAGTCGAAGTGCGAAAAGCGTCACATTGACGTGAGCCCGGGACGACTTCCGGGAGGTCCGGGGCAGGGTGGAGCACAGGGGCCGGAATGCAGCCGGTCTCCGTCGGCGCCGGTCCGGGCCGCCGCGCCGGCCGCGGGAACCGCAGGACGGCCCGCATCCGGTCCCGGCGGCCGTGCAGGAGCCCGAGGACGAGCGCGGCGCCGACCGCGATCAGGTGCTCGCGGCCGGCCAGGTTGGGGACCGCGATCGACTCCCACACCATCGAGCCGCCGGTCAGCGTGAACACCACGGGTGCGCGCCGGACGACCGCCAGATAGGTGAACAGGCCCACCACGGCCGCCGATGGTCCGGTGTCGAGCACCTTGCCGCACTCGGGTGGCAGTCCCAGTCCCCACCAGCCGGGGCCCAGCGCGATCATCAGGCGCGCGGTGAGCGTGCCGGCCAGGGTGGTGCCGTAGGCGAGGGTGAGGGTGCGGGTCCGGCCGAGGGTCAGTTCGGCGAGGGCGAAGGCCAGGAACAGCTGGGTGATGCCCGCCCACACCGGCAGATCGAGCGCCGGGACGTACAGCGACACCGGGGTGCGCAGCAGGGACAGCCAGAGCGGCAGGTCGGCCGTGACGCCGCCGAGCCGCCGCACCCACAGCGCTCCGGTCGGGTGCTGCGCGATGTCGTGGAAGAAGACGACGCCGAACGCGGCGACGAACGCCAGCACCAGCCCCGACAGCCCGCGCCGCGCGAGCCGTCGCACCGGGTCCACGACGACGGCGTGCCACTCAGCTCGTAACGTGCGTCCGGTGCACCGGACGGCGCGGGCGAGTACCGCGCGCAGCACGTCCCTACCGTCGCGGGCGCTCATGAGACACGGCAGCCCATGGTCCCTCGCTCCCCCGTCACGCGCATCGCCCCCTTCACCTCACCGCCGCGACTCCGGCTCAGCCGATCGGGCCGGCGCGGTCACTCCGGCGAACTCGCCGCGCGAACCTGCCCCGGGCCCGGCGTTCACAGTTCAGCGAGCCGCGGACGTGTGGTCAAGATCCACAGGGCCCGCGTCGCCGTGACAAGAAACTGGCGCACGGAAGGCAACCTGCGCGACTCGGTCGACGTCCCCGACCGGGGGCTCCGGCCGAACGCCCGAGTTGACTTCGAGTGCGCTCCAGGTCATAGCGTCGCAGACAGCCGGCGCGCGCAGGCCATGACGCCCGGCGTCCCCCACGGGATGCCGGGCGACGGAATCCGTCGCTAGATGGACAAGGGCCGTCGTGCAGTACGGAACGACCATCGAGTCTGCAGGAAAGGCTGGGACACCACATGCGAGAGCGCAGTCTGCGGGATCTGCGGGTATCGGCCATCGGCCTCGGCTGCATGGGCATGTCCGCCTTCTACGGCACGGCCGACCAGGACGAGGGCATCGCGACGATCCGGCGCGCCCTGGAGCTGGGCGTCACCTTCCTCGACACCGCACAGATGTACGGCCCGCTGACCAACGAGTCCCTGGTCGGCGAGGCGATCAGGGAGCACCGGGACGAGTACGTGATCGCCACGAAGTTCAACTACCGGATGGACGACGCGGTGCCGGGCGACATGAGCACGGTGGGGCGTCAGGACGGCTCGGCCGAGCATGTCCGCAGCTCGGTCGTCGGCTCGCTGGAGCGCCTGGGCACCGACCACATCGACCTGTACTACCAGCACCGGGTCGACCCCGCCGTGCCCATCGAGGAGACGGTGGGCGCCCTGGCGGAGCTGGTCGGCGAGGGCAAGGTGCGCCACATCGGGCTGAGCGAGGCGAGCGCGCAGACCATCCGGCGCGCCCACGCCGTCCACCCGGTCACCGCGGTGCAGAGCGAGTACTCGCTGTGGACGCGGGACGTGGAGGCCGAGGTGCTGCCCGCCTGCCGGGAGCTGGGCATCGGTTTCGTGCCGTACTCGCCGCTCGGCCGCGGCTTCCTGGCCGGCCGCTTCTCCTCTCCCGAGGAGCTGGACGAGAACGACTTCCGCCGCAACAGCCCCCGCTTCACCGACGCCAACCTCGAGGCGAACCTCCGGCTGGCGGCCAAGGTGAAGGAGATCGCCACGGAGAAGGACGTGACCCCGGCCCAGCTGGCGATCGCCTGGGTGCTGGCCCAGGGCGAGGACCTGGTCCCGATCCCGGGCACCAAGCGCCGCAGCTACCTGGAGCAGAACGCGGCCGCGGTCGACGTCGAGCTGACCAAGGAGGACCTCGCCCGCATCGACGCCGAACTGCCCGAGGCGGCGGGCGAGCGCTACGACGAGGCGGGGATGCGGACGGTGAACCGCTAAGTCCTGTCGTCGGACTCCCGTCGTCGCCCGGAGCGCGGCCCCGCGGCGCCCGGTGCGTGCTCTCGGCGTGCCGGGCGCTGACCCTCGTACTGGACCTGCGGGGCCGGGTGCTCGGCGGGTGGCAGCGTCGGCACGGCGTGGGGTCTCGGCGTCCCGCCGGCGCCGGGCCTGATCATGGAGTGGGCCGGTACCCGGGGCGCCCTGGTCGCCGGTCGGCTGCTGATCGCCGGCGCGGGCCTGCTCGGCCGGCGCCGCACGGTCCCGGCGCGGGTGACCCCGATCGCGAAGGACGCGACATGACCGGCCCGGAGGCCCTGGGCACGGCCGCCCGAGCGCGGGCGGCGGACCGGGGCGGGGCCGATCCGGTTCAGGCGAACGGCTGCGGCGCCCGCTCGGCCACGGGCAGGTGGTACACGTGGAAGGCCTGCCCGATCACCGGCTGGGCCACGTTGCGCACCCGGACCCCGCCGCTGGTCATGCCGTGCTCGGTGCCGGCGTGGGCGTGCCCGTGCACGGCGAGGTCGGCGCCGGCGGTGTCGATGGCCTCCGCGAGCAGGTAGCTGCCGAGGAACGGGTAGATCTCCGGCGGCTCGCCGGCCAGGGTGTCCGGCACCGGCGAGAAGTGGGTCAGGGCGATCCGCACGTCGCAGCCCCGGTGGTCCAGGTCCTTCAGGGCGCCGAGGAGGCCGTCGGCGCACCGGCGGCTGTAGCGGACGAACTCCTTCATCAGCGGCTCCCCGAACTCGCCCGCGCAGCGCCCGACGAAGCCGCCGCCGAAGCCCTTGGTCCCGGCCACCCCGATCCGCGCGCCGTCCTCGGAGTCGATGACGACGGCCTGCCCCTCGAGGACGTGCGCGCCGGCGTCGCGGAGGATCGCGGTGACCTCCTCGGGCCGCTCGTCGTGGTGGTCGTGATTGCCGAGCACGGCGACCACCGGGACCGGCAGGTCCTTGATCTCCCGGGCGACCACCTGCGCCTCCTCCGGGGTGCCGTGCCGGGTGAGGTCACCGGCGAGCAGCAGGACGTCGGCGCAGCCGGGCAGCGACTCGAAGGCGGGCCGGAGCGTGCCCTGGCTCTCCGGGGCCATGTGGATGTCTCCCACGGCCGCTACGCGGATCATGTGAGGTCCTCCCCGTGGTCGGGCGAGGAGGTCCCCGCGACGAGGATGTCGCAGTGCACCGGGTGCCCCGCCAGTTCTTCGCGGGCCATGCCGAGGATGTCGTCCCGGCACTGAGTGGACGGCACGGTGCCCGTCAGCAGGACGGAGTCGCCGTGCGTGACCAGTCGTACCCCCAGCTCGCCGAGATGGCCGGAGGCCAGGCGTTCGGCGAAGTGGGCGACGCGGTAGTCCAGGTTCTCGGCCGCGGGCGGGCCCGGCGGCCGTACGTCGTGGTCGGTCATGGTTGCCCCTCCCGGGGTTCGATCACGTTCAGCCGTTCGAGCAGGAAGAGGAAGGCCGCGGGCATGGGCGCGTCCCCGCAGACCGCCCTGACCTCGTCCCAGTCGACCTTCTCCCGTACGGCGCGGGCCACCGGGAGGACCGCGCCGAAGTCGCAGTAGTGCTCGGAGAAGGCGCTGATCAGGCTGTGGATCAGGTCGGTCGGGGACAGAACGGGCATCAGGACCGAGTCGACCGGGAGGCACTGTGCCCGGGCCAGCATGTCCTTGGTGACGGGCTGGTGCGCCAGCTGGAAGATGATGTCGATGTCCTGCCCGCGGCAGGTCGTCTTCAGCAGCCAGTCCTCCGGCGGGGTGCGCACGGCGAGGCCCGCCTCGCGCAGCGTGGCGGCGACCGCGTCGGCGTCCTCCGGCAGCACCGCGAAGTCGGCGTCGTGCTGGAGGTGGCGGCTGCCGCCGTGGGCGTAGACGGCCACACTGCCCGCCAGCGCGAAGGGGTGGCCCTTCCGCTTCAGAAGGGCACCGATCTGCTTGGCGGCCTCGAGGATCGCCTGGCTGCGGTCCTGTGGCAGGTTTCTGGCGTCCGGCAGCGGTGCCGGGCGCACCGGCGCGTCCGCGGCGAGGCGAAGTTCGGTGACCTCCGGCCGCCGGACGGGGGTGGACTCCTCCCCGTTGTGCGTCATGGCGTCTCCATTCGCGGCCCTGCGCCCCCGGCCGACCGGGACGGCCCCGGGGCCCTTCCGGGTACCCGACGGGCCGCCCGGTCACTCGTCGGGATCTCCGGCGTGCCGTGCTCCGCGTGTGCTGCGCTCCGCGTGTGCCGTGCTCTGCGTATGCCGTGCGGCGCGTGTGCCGTGCTCTGCGTATGCCGCGCGGCGCGTCCGGGAGCACTCTTGTAGGCATGAGGCTTCGGCTGAGGGGTGCCGGTCCGCGGCAGACGTGGCAGTCGTCCCATGCCCTGCTGCTGTTCCCCGTGCTGCTCATCGTGGTGATCACGGTGGTGGACATCCGCTCCCCGGAGAACATCCATCTGGGCCCGGCGCTGGTCATCGCTCCCGCACTCACGCCGTCGTTCGCCGGCCCCCTGACCACGGGTCTGGTGGGCACGCTGGCGGTGGCCGCACAGGCGCTGATCGGTGTCTACCACGGTGGCCTGGCCACGACGAACCACATCGTGCAGCTCGTCACGCTCGCCGTGCTCTCGGTGCTGGTCGTGGTGTACAGCGCGGTACGGGAGCGGCGCCAGGCCCAGCTGGCGCAGGTCCGCACGGTCGCCGAGGCCGCGCAGCACGTGCTGATGTGGCCGCTGCCCGAGTACATCGGTCCGCTGCGGATCGCCTCCCTGTATCTGGCCGCCGAGGACGAGGCGCAGATCGGCGGCGACCTGTACGCGGCGACCCGGTGCGAGGGGGCGGTGCGGGTGCTGATCGGCGACGTACGCGGCAAGGGCCTGCCGGCCATCGGGGAGGCGGCCCTGCTGCTCGGCGCGTTCCGTGAGAGCGCGCACCGGCACGTCGCCCTGGCCGACCTGGCCACGTCCCTCGACCAGAGCATCAGCCGCTACACGGCCGAGCTGGAGACGCCGGAGGAGGCGGGCGAGCGCTTCGCCACCGCTCTGCTGGTGGAGATCCCGGACCGGGATCCGGTCACCCGGATGACCAGTTGCGGCCATCCGCCACCGCTGCTGCTGAGCCCGGGGCACGCGGTCACGGTCCCGAGCCTGCACCCGTCGCCGCCTCTCGGGGTGCACGGGCTGCACGGGGCTCTGGAACACACGCTGGACGCGTTCTCCCTCGAGCCGGGCGACACGCTGCTCCTCTACACCGACGGTGTCGTCGAGGCCCGGGACGCGCGCGGTCGGTTCTATCCGCTGGTGGAGCGGGTGGCGCGCTGGACGGACGACAGTCCGGAGGCGCTGATGCACCATGTGCGGCGCGACCTGCTCGCCCACGTGGGCGGCCGGCTGGACGACGACGCCGCGCTCATCGCGCTGCACCGCACGGCCGTCGACGCCCGCCGCCACCACCACGGCCTGGGGGCCGGCGCCGAGAACCGCCGGTACGGCTCCGGAACCCCTACGGGGTGAGGCCCCGGAACAGCCGGCCGTCCCGGTAGGCCGACGGGACGTCCGGCCGCGCGTGTTCAACTCCCTTTGCGCCAATGTTCAGTCCCGCGGGTGGCCCGCTCGGGCCTGCCGTTGCGAGAATCTCGGACGCCCCGAGAACAGGGAGGTCCGATGTCCGTACGACACCTGCTCGCAGGCCTCGTCCTGGTGCCGGCGCTGGTGTTCCCGGCCACCGCGCAGGCGGCCGGAGGCGGCCCGCCGGAGACCCGTTTCGATCTCCAGGCCCACCGCGGCGGCCTCGGCATGACGACCGAGGAGTCGCTGGAGGGCTTCGGCAAGGCGATGCGGCTCGGGGTGTCCACGCTGGAACTGGACACCCACGTCACCAGGGACCTGAAGGTCGTCGTCAACCACGACCGGCAGATCAGCGGCGTCAAGTGCCGCGACACCGCGCCGGTCACCCCCGGCGACCCGATGTACCCGTATGTCGGCAAGTACATCAAGGACCTGACGCTCGCTCAGATCAAGACACTGGACTGCGGCTACCAGCAGTTGCCGGGGTTCCCGGAGCAGGAGGTCGTCAAGGGCTTCCGGATGGTCGAGCTGAAGGACGTCCTGAACCTGGTGAAGAGCTACCACGCGCACCGGGTCAAGCTGAACATCGAGACCAAGGTCGAGGCGGGCGCACCCGAACAGACCGCGCCGCGCGAGCTGTTCGTGCGCCGGGTGTACGAGGAGATCCACCGCTCGGGCATCGAGCGGCAGGTCACCATCCAGTCCTTCGACTGGGGCGCGCTGAAGGCGATGCACCGGCTGGCGCCGAAGTGGCCGCTGGTGGCGCTGACGAACTACGACTTCCTGCAGGTCGGTCAGCCGGGCGCGTCCCCGTGGCTCGGCGGGATCGACGCCGACGACTACGGCGGCGACTTCGTCAGGGCGGCCGCCACCGTCCCGGGCGTCACGACCCTCTCCCCCAACTACGGCTTCCCGCAGTCCGGGAAGGTGGGCGACCCCGGCTTCCGCTTCTACTCGGACGCGGCGATGGTCGCCGAGGCCCACGCCCGCGGCCTGAAGGTGGTCCCGTGGACCTGTGACGACCCGGCGACTCTCCGGGCGCTGATGGACTTCGGCGTCGACGGGATCATCACCGACTACCCCGACCGCGTGCGGCAGATCATGGCCGAGCGCGGGATGCCGCTCCCGCGCCCGTACCAGCCGCATCACGGGCCCTGACCACCGCGCGGCCCCGCCCCGGGTGGGGCGGGGCGGGACCGCGTGCCCCGTCCCGCCGTCAGCGCACCGGCTTCAGGTCGGTGATCTTCAGGGTCTTCAGGTCGGACTGGACGTCGATCCGGGTGACCTCGGCTGCGGCGCCGTCGCTCCAGGTGAGCGTGACCCTGCTGGTGGCGTGGCCCGCACCGGAGCCGGTGTAGACGACCTTCCACTTCACCGGCACGTTCTGCGCGAACAGGATGCCGTCGGCGTGGTTCTTCTTCTCGTAGGCGGCGACCTTCTTCTGGGCGGCGCCGGACAGGTAGAAGGCGCGCAGCGCCTTGGCGTTGGCGGCGGCCGACGCGTCCTCGTTGGCCCAGACGGAGTCGATGTAGGCGCCGTAGAAGTCGGCCACGTGCTGGGTGACGTTACGCGGGTCGCCCTGGGCGGAGGACACGGCGGCGGCCCGGGTCGTGTGCTTCGAGCCGGCGAGGGCGGGCGTGACGGCGGCCAGGGTGAGGCCGGCGGTGAGGGCGACGGCGGTCAGGAGGGTCTTGCGCTTGCGGACGGTCATGTTTCTCATTCCCCCGGTTTCTTCGTGACCGGGCTCATCCCGGCCGTCGACGGACCTTAAGACCGCAATTCCCTGCGCCCGGTTCCGCTTCCCTCCACCTTCTTTCCCCGCGATTCCCGGCAGCCGGCACGACAGTAAAGGTTGTGCCGAATTCCGGTCCTTTTCCCGGCCTTTTCGGCCACGTCGGATCAGGCGGTCGGCGGGTTCCGCTCGTGCACCAGCCGGGCCAGGTGGCCGAGGGCCGTCCGGGTGCCGGCTTCGCTGTCCTCGCGTGGGACGCCGCTGACGGCCGGGGTGCCGTCCGTCCCCTCGTACGGCAGTGCGGGGCCGGGGTCCGGGAGGTGGGTCGGACCCCGGCGCCGGGCCTGTCACGGCTTGCGGGCGACCGCGCCGTACATCGCGATGTCCTCGTCGCGTATGTCCTTCTCGCCGGTGCCGTCGGGATGCCACTTGTGCACCTGGACGATGCCGGGTTCGGCCAGTTCCAGGCCCTCGAAGAACTCGTGGGCCTCGTCGATGGTGCGCAGCCGCATCGGCATGTTGCGGGCCGCGTACTCGCGGGCGACCCGGCCCACCTCCACGGGCGCGAACTCGGCGGTGCCGATGGACATCGCCAGATGACTGCCGGAGGGCAGCGGCTCCAGCAGCCGGCGTACGACACCGACCGCGTCGTCCTCGTCCAGCATGAAGTGGACGATCGCGATGACGGTGAGCGCGACCGGCTCGTCCAGGTCAAGGGTCTCGCGCAGCTCGGGGGCGTCGAGGATGGCCGCCGGGTCGCGGAAGTCGGCCTCGATGTACGAGGTCCGGCCCTCGGGCGAGCTGGCCAGCAGGCCCTGGGAGAGGGTGAGGACGATCGGGTCGTTGTCGACGTAGACGACCCGGGACTCGGGAGCCACCGCCTGCGCGATCTCGTGCAGGTTGGGCGAGGTCGGGATACCGGTGCCGATGTCCAGGAACTGGCGCATGCCCGCCTCCTCGGCGAGCCGGCGTACGGCGCGGTTCATGAAGTCGCGGTTGGCGCGCATGTGGACCGGGAGGGCGGGCCACTCCCGTGACATGGCGACGCCCGCCTCCTTGTCGGCGGGGTAGTAGTCCTTACCGCCGAGGATGTAGTCGTAGATGCGGGCGGAGTGGGCGTTCTGGGTGTCGATGCGGTCGGCCGGCCATCCGTTGTCGGGCAACGCCGTGTCTCCCATCGGGTCGGGGGGGTGGGGTAACACTCGGCGAAGGCAGGGCGGTTCACAGCAGGAAGTCCGCGTCGCCCTCCTTCACACCCGTCAGGAAGCTCGCCGTCTCGTGCGACGTGAACACCAGCGCCGGCCCGTCGGGGTCGGTGGACTGGCGCACGGCCACGCGCCCGTCGGCGAGCTTCTTCACTTCCACGCAGGCGCCGCCGGCGTCGTCGCTCCACGGCTTGCTCCAGGCGCGGGCGCCCAGTTGCCGGGCCGGCATGCCGTTGCGTATCGGAGGGTGCACGCTCACAGCTCCTTGCGGATCGTGCCGAGCAGGGTCTCGGTCTTCCTGGCGGGCGCCGCCTGGGCGCCCACCCGGTCCAGGGCCTCGCGGTAGACCACGACGTCGTGGTCCTTGTCCAGGTAGACGGCGCCGACCAGGCCGTTGAGGTAGACGATGTCGGGCAGTTCAGGGGCCCGGAACCGGAAGAGGTGGAACGCGCCGGCCCGCATCGCCGGATGCGGGCCGTTGGCGAACGGCATGAGCTGCAGGGTCACATGAGGCAGCCGGTTGAGCTCGATGAGATGGTCGAGCTGGGCGCGCATCACGCCCGCCCCGCCGACCGGCCGGCGCAGCACGGTCTCGTCCATGACGACCCACACCCGCGGCGGGCCCTGCCGGGCCAGCAGTTCCTGGCGGCGCATGCGCAGCGCGACCCGGCGTTCGGTCGCCTCGGCCGGGGCGTGCGGATTGCCCGCGCTCAGCAGGGCGCGCGCATACTCGTCGGTCTGCAGCAGGCCGTGCACGAACTGGCTCTCGTACGCGCGGATCTGCAGCGCCGCCTGCTCCAGACTGAGGTAGGCGGCGAACCAGTCGGGCATGACGTCGCGATAGGTGTGCCACCAGCCGCGCTTGTTGGCCTCGCGCACCGACTGCAGGAAGGTGTCGATCTCCTGCTGGTCGGTCACACCGTAGACCCGGAGGAGCTTCTCGGCGTCCGCGAGGCGCAGCCGGGCGACCTTGGCGGCCTCCATGCGGCGGACGGTGGAGTGGCTGACGCCGATGGCCGCGCCGGCCTGCTCGTAGCTGAGGCCCGCTCGGGTCCGCAGCTCCTCCAGCTGCCTGCCGAGGATCATGCGCAGGACGGAGGGGGCCCCGCCCCAGTCGGTCTCCGCGGTCACACACCCCACCCCCTCGCGCAGGTTTCAGGGCCACCGTCTCACGCGCTCTTCTCAGCAAACCCTTCGATCACTTCTTGACGGAAGCAGCATGCACTCGGCCACTTGCAATTTTCAACTTGCCTGTTGCAAGCGGTTGTTGGCCGGTGTCACAGTGGACTCGCTGCTCCGGCCGACCCAAGGAGCGGGCGGCGCAGCCCAGTCGGGGGAGACCGGACTGCCACTGCGGCCTCGTGGGAGGCGGTGTGTCGTCCGTCCCCCGAGCGGCCGGCCCTCCGACACCGGCAACCCCCCACGACGAGAGGCCGGACGAAAGGCGTACGGCGATGGCTCCGCCCTCCTTCCCCCGCCCCCTGCGCAGACTGCCCGAGGACCGGGTACCGGGCCGGCCGGCGGTGGCCCCGTCGCCGCTGCGGCTGCCCCCGGCCGGTCTTCCGGCCCACGCCCCGGACGCCCGGGAGCCCGCGCACCTCGCGGCGGCGGACCGCATCCCGAGACCACCCGGCGGCGAGCACCCGGGTCGACTCCCTGGGCCCGAAGGCCCCGACCCGCTCGCCTCCGGGGCCGCGCTTCCCGGACCCGCGGCCGCCTTCGAGCTGCCCGCCCTGCCCCCGGCGGTCGGCACGGCCCGCCGGGTGCTGCGCGATCTGCTGACCGTCTGGGGTGTCGCGGAGGGCACCCGGGACGACGCGGTCCTCGTACTCTCGGAGCTGGTCACCAACGCGCTGGTGCACACGGACGGCGAACGGATCGTGTGCCGGGCGCACAGCGCGGCGGACCGCCTGCGCCTGGAGGTCGAGGACCAGAACCGGGGCTCCGCCCACCCCCTCCCCCGTCGTCCGGGACCGGACGAGCAGAACGGACGCGGGCTCTTCCTGGTCGAGGCGCTGAGCAATGACTGGGGCGTGTCGGTCGCCCCCGACCGACCCGCGCGCATGGTCTGGGCGGACCTGCCGACGGCACCCCACACCCCCGACCCCGTCGGCCCCCGGCCGACGGCACCCCGCACCCCGGACCAGGTCGGCCCCACACCGACCGCGTCCCTCCCCCGGACCATCCCCCACTCGTCCGAAGGAACCACAGCCCATGCACCAGCCGACCGCCCCCCTCCCCGGCCTGCCCGCCGACCCGTCCTGGACCCGGACCCGCCCGAAGCCCGGTCCGGGTGACCCCACCGACGTGCCTCACCCGCACGGAGGTTGACGGAGCATCAGGCCGCCGCTGAGCGGCGTGCCCACGGCTGTCGTGGCGCGGCGGCCGTGTGCACGCTCCACGAGGTCGGGCGGACGCGTCCCTGACGAAGGACCGCCAAGCCCCGCCGGACTACTCGACGCCGGGTTCGTCGCCCGGCGCCGCGTCGGGCAGTACGCGGAAGCCGGGCAGGCCCTCGGGCTCCTCGGCGACGCTCTCGCAGTGGGTCACCCGCGCCGCCGGCGGGCCGTCGGCCGCCCAGCGCACCATGTGGTCGACATCGTCGGGGGCTCCTTCGAACACGGCCTCCACGTCCCCGTCGCGGAGATTGCGCACCCACCCCGCGACTCCCCGTTCCTGGGCGTGCCGACGGCAGGTGTCGCGATAGAACACGCCCTGTACGCGGCCACCGACGCGCACGTGCTGCCGGACGGTCATCCCTGTGCCCCCCTGTGCTCGTTTCGTTCGTCCTCGGGTGTCTCCCCGCGGCGCGCGGTGATCCGGCACCGGTCGGGCCAGCGCACGTCGTAGACCCAGCCCAGGCGCTCGAACCAGCGGATCAGCCGGGCGCTGGCGTCGAGCTGGCCGGTCAGCACACCGTGCCGGGCGCTGGTGGGGTCGGCGTGGTGGAGATTGTGCCAGGACTCGCCGAGCGACAGCGGGGCCAGCCACCACACGTTTCCGGAGCGGTCCCGGCTGCGGAAGGGCCGGGAACCGGTCGCGTGGCAGATCGAGTTGATGGACCAGGTGACATGGTGGACGAGGCAGATCCGCACCAGGCCGGCCCAGAAGAACGCGGTGAGCGCCCCCTGCCAGGACCGGGTGAGCGCACCGCCGAGCAGCGCCGGCAGGGCGAGGGAGGCGAGGACCAGGACGCCGAAGCGCCTGGAGATCAGCATCAGCGTGCGGTCGCGCACCAGGTCGGGTGCGTACCGGCGGGGCGAGGCGTGCTCGGTCTCGAAGAGCCAGCCGAGGTGGGCGTAGAGCATGCCCTTGGCCAGGGCGCGGGCGGAGCGGCCGTACCGCCACGGCGAGTGCGGGTCCCCGTCGCGGTCGGAGTAGCGGTGGTGCTTGCGGTGGTCGGCCACCCAGGTGAGCAGCGGGCCCTGCACGGCGAGGCTGCCGGACAGCGCGAGGGCGATCCTGAGCGGGCGTCTGGCCTTGAAGGAGCCGTGCGTGAAGTGCCGGTGGAAGCCGACGGTGATACCGAGCCCGCTGACCAGGTAGAAGGCGACGGCGAGCGCGAGGTCCGTGGGGCTCAGGCCGTGCCGCCAGGCGAGGGGCACGGCGGCGACGAGCGCCAGGAACGGTACGGCGACGAACACGCCGACCATGAGCTGCTCGGCGTCGGGCCAGGACCGTGGTCTGCCGGCCAGCGGGGTTGGTTCGGAGAACTCCGTCAAGAGGGAGACCTTTCGACTGGGGGCGCTGCCCGGGGCGGGTCCTGGTCGACGGCGGTGAAGGCGAGTACGGCGTTCTGGCCGCCGAACCCGAACGAGCTGCTGACTGCGGCTCGTATCCGGTGCGGGCGGGGCACCTTGGCGACGACGTCCAGATCCATGGCCGGGTCGACGGTGTCCAGGTTGGCGGTGGGTGGGATCAGCTGGTGGCGGAGGGTGAGCACGGTGCAGGCCGCCTCGATGGCGCCGGCGCCGCCGATGGCGTGCCCGATGGTGCCCTTGACGGCCGTGACGGGCGGGGGCCGGCGGAAGACCTGGTGCATCGCGTTGTGTTCGGCTGCGTCGCCCTGCGGGGTGGAGGTGCCGTGCGCGTTGACGTGGTCGATGTCCTCGGGTGCCAGATCGGCGTCGGCGAGGGCGCCGCGGAGGGCGCGGGCGGCGCCGTCGCCGGCCGGGTGCGGGGCGGTGAAGTGATGGGCGTCGCAGGAGGCGCCGAAGCCGGAGAGCAGGGCGGCGGGCCGGGCGCCGCGGGCCCGGGCGTCCTGCACGCGTTCCAGGACGAGAACGGCGGCGCCCTCGCCGAGGACGAAGCCGTCGCGGTCGCGGTCGAACGGTCGGGAGGCCGCGTGGGGGGCGTCGGCACGCCGGGAGAGGGCGCGCATCTGGGCGAAGCAGGCGGCGGTCATCCGCAGCCGGGCCGACTCGCTGCCCCCGGCGAGCACGAGATCGCAGGCGCCGGACAGCAGCAGGTCCCGGGCCAGCCCGAGCGCGCTGGTGCCGGAGGCGCAGGCGGTGCTGACGACCATGTTGGGGCCCTGCGCGCCGAGGTCCAGGGCGATCTCGGCGGCGGCCATGTTGGGCACGCTGCGCGGCAGCGCCAGGGGTGAGACCCGGTCCGGCGCGTCGGCGGCGAGCCGGTCGAACTCGGCCTGCCAGCCCTGCATGGAGCCGGTGCCGACGCCCATCACCACGCCGACGCGGGCCCCGTCCCAGCCACCGGGCACGAGCCGGGCGTCGGCCACGGCCTCCCGGGCGGCGATCAGCGCGAAGGTGGTGAAGCGGTCCAGGCGACGGCTGAGCCGGTGCCCGAGCAGCCCCGCCGCGTCGAGCGCGGGCACCTGGCAGGAGAAGGCCACGGGCAGCCCGTGCAGGCCCGGGTCGGCGGCCGCGGTGGACTGCCCGGCGCACAGGCCCGTCCACGCCGCGTCCCGGCCGACACCGGCCGGTGTGACCAGTCCCAGTCCGGTGACGGCCACCGGGGCGCGCCGCCCCCGGACGCGTGCTTTCACGAGCTGCATGAGCGGTGATTATCCGGGCCGGAAGCGGCGGTTTCGGGCTGCGACAACTCGTTCGGCCCAGGACGGTGTCCGCTTCCACCCGGATGCGCGAACGGCGTCCCCGAAGGGGCGGCCGTCGGCTGTGGGGACGGGTCCGTCCGGAAGTGCGTCCTGCCCCGCTCCCGCGCCTTCCACTCCCCCCGCCCCGACGTGCGCACGCCGGGTCTCCGCGGGAAGCCGCGCCTCGGCCCGCGTCCGTGCGCCGAACCTGCGCCGCCACGGGCCCGAGGGCGGCCGGCACCTCACCCCGCGGCGCGGGCGTGTGCGAGCAACGCCTCGGCCGCGGTGCGCAGTTGCGTCGCCGCCGTGCCGCACGCGGTCGCCTGCCGTTCCAGCCTGGGGCGGATCCCCGCGGGTGCCTGTGCGCAACCGGTCAGGGCCGACGCGGTGGCCAGCAGCCGCCGGGCGTAGCCGTCCAGCAGCTCGGCGTCGGCACGCAACCTGACCGCCTGGTCCAGGAGTTCGTCGACCGGAGGCGTCGTGCGGGTGGTCTCGGTGACCATGGCGGCTCCCTGCGGGTGTGCGTGCGGTTCAGCGCGACAGGACCGCGCCCGCGCTGCGGTGGACCAGGAACTGCGGGCAGGACAGCACGAACAGCGGCCGTACCGTGTCGACGCGGAGCCGGCGCAGTTGCCCTGCCATGGGTTCGGCGGCGGCCGTGTCCAGGCGCAGCCGCACCCCTGTTCCGCTGTGCAGCCGCGGCCGGCCGTGGGCCCGCACCAGGGTGCGTACGGTGCTCTCGCCGCGCCGGCCGTAGAGGACCCAGTCCGCCTCGGGGCAGCGGACGCCCGGGCCGAGGCGGCCCTCCACGGCGAGCCCGAGTTCCGGTGCGCCGACCCGGAGACGACGGCCCATCAGTTCGATGTCGGCGGCGGTGCGAACCGCCGGCTGGCCCCAGATCTCCTGGGCGGCGACGCGGGCCTCCTCGCTGCTCACCGCGAGGGAGAGCACATGGCGGCCGGTGCGGCGCAGGTCGGCGCGGCGCAGCAGGTCGGCGGCGAGGTCGTAGGGGCGAGGCCGCCACAGGTCGCCCACCAGCACCGACAGGGCGATCTCGGTGTAGGGGCCGATCGTGGAGCAGCGGTGCTCGTACAGGGACAGCATCGCCAGCGCCCGCCGGCCCAGCCGGCTCGGGAGCATCCAGGTGCCGTCGGGCAGCAGGCCGCGCGCCGCCCCGGCGTCGACGGGGAAGCACAGGTGGGCGGCGGAGGAGTCGTGGTAGCGCACCGGGACGTCGACGGGTCCGGTCGTGGTGGGGACGGAGGTGGTGGGCAGGGTGAGGAAGGGGTGGCCCTCGGGCGGATGGGCGCGGTCCCTGAGCCGGTAGGCCTGGGTGCGCACGACGGGGCCGCGGTAGGGCAGGAGGGCCTCCTCGATGTCCTCGCGGGCCTCGGGGACGACGGTCCGCAGGTGCTCGGTGTACTCGCGGATCGAGTGGCACAGCGGGAACTCGCGGGTGGGCCCGGTGCAGTCGACCTCGTACCCGTTCGGGTGCGGGTCGTGGGCGGCGGGTGCCGTTCCCCGGCCGTCGAGGACCGTCGCCATGTCGTGCTGGTTGGTGACGCGGACGATCCGGGTGCGCGGGTCGGCGGGCTTCCTGTCGCCGGCCGGGGAGCCGACGGTGATCACGTGCGTGACCCGGTGGGCGCGGCAGAACTCCTCGTCCCGGGCGAGGTTCAGCAGCGCGATCCCGCCCTCGCCGTGCCCGATCAGGGCGAGGTCGGCGCCGCGCGGGATGCCGTGCTCCTTCAGTGCCTGGCGGATCGAGCGGGTGTGGGGCGAGTCGGCCCGGAAGAGGGTGCGCCAGGCGTCGGCGAAGTCCCGCGCGGAGTCGTTGCGGGGGCGGCCGGGTGCGGTGCCGGGGGCCTGCACGACGTACCGGACGACACCGTCCGGGCCGCGCACGTTCTGCACCAGGACCCGCCCGTCGGTGGACAGCAGCTCGATGTTGCGCAGGAAGCCGAGGAAGGAGCCCTCGGTGGCGACGATCTGCTTCTCCTGGTCGGTGAGGTCGGCGGCCTCGGCGGCGCCCTCGTACCGGTCGCGGCCGGCGAGCCGGGAGGCGCCGGGGTGATCGACGGGGTCGGCGGAGAGAGCGGGGACCGCGGCCGGCGACCGGCCGCTCCGGTCGTCCCCGGGCTCCTCGGCCAGCAGGTCGCGGACGGCGAGGAGTTCGGGCATCAGGGGCGCGAGCCCGGACAGGGCGCGCTGGGCTCCCCGGTCCCCGAACAGGGCACGCAGGGCCCGTACGGCCGCCACGTCGCTGCCGGCGGTGACGGCGCCCCTCAGCCGGCGGATGCCCGGGTCGCGTGCGAACTCGGGGTGGTCGACCAGCACGGCGGCCGTCCGCAGACGCAGCGCGGTGACGGCGACCCGCGCGGCCAGGCTCTCCCGGCCCAGCGGCCCACCGGCCGCGACGAGCAGCTGGCCGACGCCCCGCGGTGCCGTGCTCGCCGGGCCGCCGAGGCCCTGCCTGTTCGTCAGGGCCCGCAGCAGTGCCCACCGCGCGGCGAGTCCGGTGCGCGGCCGGCGGTGTGCGGACGCGGTCAGGGACGGTGCGAACAGCGCTGTGCCGGTGCGCGCGGACACCTCGCGGAGGCCCTCGGCGACGTCCAGCACGTCCCGTGCGCACCGGCGCAGCAGTTCCTCGGTCTCCCCTTCGTCCCGCACGGGTTCGTCCCGCACGGGCCGTCCGGGTGCGTGGCCGTCCGCTCGCATCCGACGCTCCCTGGGCTCGACGACGTAGGACGCTGTGCGACCGCGTCCCGGGGGACGCGGTCTCGCTCCCATCGTCGGCCAGGGGCACCCGGCCCGCACCTTCGTCGGCCCGGGCAGCGCGGGTACGCCGGTCCCGCTCCGGCAGGAGCGCCCGGGTGGTCCGGCATATGGCACTCGCACAATCGCCGCCCACGGCCGCCTTTCCGGGCCGGATCCTCGCGCGGCGGGCGCGCCGTGACCGCCTCCGCCGCCGAACACCCGAACGGCCTACGGTCCCGCTCCCCGGCACCGTGCCCGCCGGTCTCCCCGGCGGGGCGGACCGTTCAGGCGTCGGCCATGAGCCCGGCCGCGACGGTTGCACCCAGCTCCCAGCACGCCTGCACATCGGCCTTGCCCGGCTCGCCGGTGACGGTCACCGCCTCGGTCGTACGGCGCCAGCCGAGGCCGGTGGTGACGGCCTCCACGGCACGGACGGCGCCGGTGACGTCGTTGCCGCCGTGGACGTAGTAGCCGAAGGGCCGGCCCCGTGTCTCGTCCAGGCAGGGGTAGTAGACCTGGTCGAAGAAGTGCTTGAGGGCGCCCGACATGTAGCCGAGGTTCGCCGGGGTGCCGAGGAGATAGCCGTCGGCCTCCAGGACGTCGGAGGCCGTGGCGGACAGGGCCGCCCGCCGCACGACGCGGACGCCCTCGATCTCCGGTGTGGTCGCGCCGGAGACGACGGCCTCGAACAGCGCCTGGCAGTTGGGCGAGGGGGTGTGATGCACGATCAGCAAGGTAGGCACAGCCCGCCACCCTGCCCTGCCGCTGCCACCGCCCGCAAACGCCGCCCGGCACGCGGCGTTGTGCGCCCCGGGCCGGGGGTGCGACGATGCCCGCCACCCGCAGGGGCACGGGAGGAGCCGTCTTGTCCGAGGACGATCGCCGGGCACCGGCCGCGGTGCTGTTCGACACGCTGGGCCTCGACTACGAGAAGGCGTTCGCCTCGTCCGAGGCGCACCGGGCCTCGCTGCGGTGGCTGCTGGACCGGCTGGAGCCGGGCAGCCGGGTGCTGGACGTGGGCAGCGGAACGGGACGGCCGACCGCGCAGACACTCGCGGAGGCGGGCCACCGTGTCATCGGCGTCGACGTCTCACCGGTCATGGTCGACCTCGCCGCCCGCCAGGTCCCCGACGCCGAGTTCCGCCTCGCCGACGTCCGCGAACTGCCGCTGTCCGACGGCGAGTTCGACGCGGTGTGCGTGTACTTCTCGCTGTTGCAGATGTCCCGTGCCGAGCAGTCGGC
The DNA here is from genome assembly GCF_056434305.1 of Streptomyces sp. NPDC044061. NCBI lineage: Bacteria > Bacillati > Actinomycetota > Actinomycetes > Kitasatosporales > Streptomycetaceae > Streptomyces > Streptomyces sp. NPDC044061. Next base: position 222,688 of record NZ_JBWKFL010000011.1, read on the forward strand.
GGTCGTGGGCGGGCTGGCGCGCGCCCTGCGGCCCGGCGGGCTCGCGGTGCTGGCCACCGTCCCGCTCGACCTGGAGGCCGTCGACGGCGCCTTCATGGGGCAGCCGGTGCGGGTGACGAGCTTCACCGCCGAAGCGTTCACGGCGGTGGTGACCGCGGCGGGTCTGACGGTCCTGTCCGAGGAGCACGCCACGTTCACCCCGGCCCACCCCGACGCCGTACCCGAACCGCACCTGTTCCTGCACTGCCGGCGCGACCGGGGCTGAGCCCCCGGTCCGGGTCCCCTTTTGCGTACGGGGATGTCGGCACCCTCGGTTACAGTGGCCGCTCTGAACCGGAGGGGAGACAACAGTGCAGGTCAGGGTGGGGATCGTACGGGGGCGCGTGGTCCAGGCGGTGGTGCTGGCCGCCGTGCTGGGAGGTTGCGCCCAGTCGACGGACGGAGCGGCGAAGCCGTCGGGGAGCGCGTCGGCCACGGCCGGGGAGGCGGGGGCCAAGGGCACGGCGGCGGCGAGCGGTGGCACGGTCGGAGCCGCCGGTTCGGCCTGCGAGCTGCCCGTCACTTTCGACATCGCCAAGCACTGGAAGGCGAAGGGGATCGACGCCGAGAAGGAGCTGTCGAAGGCATCGGACGGGTCGGACGGCGACCTGTCGGGGGCGCTCGCCGACTCCTTCCTGCGCCAGGGTCCGGTCACCGCCGCCTGCGAGATCGACGCCAAGCCGGCCGGGCACATCGGCTTCCTGCGCGTGTGGACCGGCCGGACCGGGAACGCCGACGCGCGGTCGGTCCTGCGGCAGTTCGTCGCCTCCGAGGACAACGTCAGCAAGGAGCGGTACCGCTCCGTCAGGACGGGCGGCGGTGTCCAGGGCGTCGAGGTCGAGTACCTCTACACGAGCAAGCTCCTGGAGGAGACGAAGAAGGAGCGCGCCCTCGCGGTGGCCACGCCGCACGGCCCGGTCGTGCTGCACCTCGGCGGAATGGACACCGAGGAGCACGAGGCGATGCTGCCCGCGTACGAACTGGCCAGGCGGACCCTGCGGGTCGGCTGACCGGCACCGCCCCGGCGGTGCTCAGTACGGGGTCGTGGCCCGGCCCAGATAGGTGAGGGGGCCGGGGTCCGCGACCGGGATCTCGTGGAAGCCGAGCCGGTCGTAGAACGCGCGGGCAGCCGTGTTGACGGTGACCATGCCGAGATGGACGGCCGGAACGCGCTGTGCGTGCAGGGCGTCGAGCAGCGTGCGCATCAACTGGCGGCCGTGCCCGTGCCCTTGCCGGGGCGGCAGCAGGTCGATGTGCAAGTGGGCCGGATAGGCGATGAGTTCGGCCACGAGCATGCGTACCGGGTGGTGCAGGAGACCGATCATCTCCTCGGTGGGCGTGCGCGGCGGCGCGGTGGGTGCCGGGTACCGGTCGGCCAGTCGGGGGATCCACTTCCGCCTGAAGTCGTCGACGAACCGCTCGGTGTCCGCCGTGCCGACGACGTATCCCACCGCCCGGCCCGTTCCGTCGTCCAGGACGAACGCGAGGTCCGGGTCGAAGTGGCAGTACGGCTCGGCGAAGATCGACGGCATCAGGCGGGGGTCCGGGTAGCGGCCGCGTGAGTCGCCGCCGTTGTGCGCCGTGCGGACACAGACGTCGGCGACCGCGTCGCGGTCCGTCGGGCGGTACGGGCGGATGCTGGGGCGTGAGTCCTTGGGCGGCATGGAGCCATCCTCATACCCTTGGGAGCGCTCCCACAAGGGGCGGGCCGCTCCACGGGACGGACGGCGGCCCCACCGCTGGAGGGTGGGGCCGCCGTCCGGCTGCAACGGTGTGCGGTCAGTACCGCAGACGCCTGGCCCTGAGCAGCATCACGAGTCCGGACAGGGCGAGCAGCACGCCGATCGCCGCGGGCCACAGGTGTGCTCCGGTCTCGGCGAGTCCGCCCTGGACCGCCTGGGGTTCGGTCTGCGCTGCCGGCGGCTGGGCCTGGCCGCCGGCCGGGGTCTGGGTGGCGCGGCCGATCTCGCCGGCCCCCGCCCCCGACTTGGACGGTGCGGCCGAAGTCGCCTTGTCGGCCTTGTCGGCCTTGGCGGGCTCGGTCTGCTTGCCGTGCTCGCTCCGGTGGGTGGGCCTGTCGTGCTTGGTGGTGTTCGCGGGCGACGTCGTCGCGTACGTCCTCGGCTCCTCGGCCGGGCCGGAGGAAGCCGGAGCGGACGGCGCGTCGGGCGCGCTCGTGCCCGGGTCCTCCGTGGCACCGGTGCCCGGGTCCTCCGTGGCGCCCGTGCCCGGGTCGGCCGTCGCACCGGTGCCCGGGTCCTCCGTCGCGCCGGCGTCCTGGCTGGGGCTCGGGTCCGCCGTGCCACCGGAGCCGTCATCGCCTCGGGCCCCGCAGGTCCGGCCGGAGTTGATGCAGTCGACCATCTCGCGCATCAGGTCCTCGTCGAAGACGTTGATGAAGTCGCCGTGGTCGGTGACCGGCTTGTGCAGCTGCTCCGGGAAGGAGTCCACCGCGAAGAGCGGGACCGTGCGCCCGCCGTCGTTCAGGCTCGGCGCCGCGACGTCGTAGACGATGCGCTGCACCAGCTGCGGTATCGCCTGGAAGCCCTCGGGACAGGAGCCGTCCGGGCCGGCGAAAGCCACATGGGTGCGGTGGTTGGCGCTGTCGATGTTGCGGCCGTCCCAGCAGCTCTGGAAGTGGAAGGTGCGCACCACGTCGCTGCCGGACGGGCACAGCGGGTACTTGTCCTTGAGCTGCCGGTCCTCGAAACCGGTGCAGCTCCACGAGGCGTTGGCGTTGGCGGGGCCGTTGACGAAGGCCTTGGCGTCGCCGGTGATGATGCGCAGCAGGCGCGGCATCTCGGTGACCTTGCCCCGCGGGCTGCCGACGAAGGTCAGCGTGACCTGCTTGGGCGTGACGATCTGGCCCGCGTTGCCCTCGGTGCCGCCGCCCGGGGCGCCGGCGTCCCGTTCCTGCTTGCCGTTCTGCAGACGCAGGACCGGCCAGTAGTACGTGGACTTGTCGCCCTGGTCCGCGCAGCTGGTGTCGGCCTTGGCCAGGTCCTCGTCACTGGCGAAGGCGTTGTTGGACTGGTTGCCCACGTAGTCGTGGAAGTGGTGGGCGCCGTTGGAGACGCCGGGGGCGACGATCACGTTGTCGGAGTTGAACAGGCCGTTGGCGTTGACACCGCACTCCGAGGTGAAGGTGCCGCGCGAGGCGTCGTCCTGCTGGGGCGGGCTGGGCACGTTGGGCTGGACGGAGGTGATGTCCGCGTAGTCGGAGGCGACGGGTCCGTTGCCGCCCTGGCCGGCGCCGTTCTGCCCGCCGCCGTTCTGGCCCTGTCCGCCGCCCTGTTGTGATCCGTCACCCGGGTCGGCGGTGCTCTGGCCGGCGCTGCCCGTGTCGCCGCCCGTGCCGTCCTGACCGGGCCGCAGAGTACAGGCGGCCAGCGATTCCAGACCCTCCGGCCGGTCCCCCACCCGGTCGATGGCGACGCCGATGCGCTCGATGGTCGCCGCCCGCTTCTCCTTCAACGGGTTCATGATGGTGTCGTCGGCGGCGCCCGGATCCTGGCGGACGGCCTCCGCCGACCCCTGGAGTTGCCGGTAGGCGGCCGCCGTCTGCTGGTCCAGCTCGGCGAGTTCACGGTCGACGTCCGCGCGGGCCCCGTCCGGCACGTCCGTCAGCCGGCTGCCGACGTCCGGGCAGTCGATCGTGGCCATGCCCGCGGACTTGACCTGTCCGGTCGCGCCGGCGTCCTGCCCGCCCCAGGCGTCCTCGGTGGCGGAGGCGTAGACGTTGACGGCGACGAGTCCGCCCCCGCCCAGCATCAGGGCGACCGCTGCGAAGGTCGCGCGTCGTGCGCCGGTCGGGCGTCTGCGCCTGTTGCGTACCAAGGTCGTCCCCTTGTGTGAAGCGGTCGGTCGGGCATGGAGTTCCCCCGCCCCATACGGATGGCGGCGCCCGGGTGTTCAACCGGATCGGAAATTAACAGGGACCCCACAGAAAAGCGCAATCACAGCGCCCTCGGCCAGGTACGGCGACTCGACGGCGGAGCCGGTGCGGCCGGAAAGGTGATCAGCTTTCCCACTCGAACGGCACGGCGAACATCACAAATACGTATCGGACATTCCGCCCTTCAACCTTCACACCAGGGACACAAGTTGGCTAGGTTGACGCCAGGCCGCCCGGCTGCCCCGCGAATCCGCCGTGGCGCCGGGGCCGGGGTTCGACCGATCCCGGGACCGGCCCAACTGCCCCGTGGGGCAAGGAAGGAGTACGTCTTCCATGGCACCGGAGAGTCGCGATGAGGTGCGGCAGCGGATCGACTCCCTCTACGAGCGGGCCGAGAACGCGACCGGGAACTACAACGCGACCCGGGCGATGTCAGCGGCGACGCGTTCGAGAGGCGTCCCGTTGGCCAAGCGTTCCGGACGGCGCCCGGATCCCGAACTCGACGCGGTGGCCCGGCAGTGGTTCGACGCGGCCCGCGCCAAGCTGGGCCCGACGGTCCCCGCCGCACTCCCCGCCGACCGGCAGCCCGCCCGCCCGGCGGCCCCGGCGCGCTCCCGGGACCTGACGGACACGGGTGCGCGGGAGGCCCTGGCCGCCGGTCTCGGGCTGCCCGAACTGGCCTCGGGTTCGTCCGGGGCCGCCGGCCGCGCGATGCCCGAGCTGACGGCCGGGTCCTCGGCGAACCCCGGCGGCCGCCCGCGGGCGGCCCTGGAGAGCGGAATCCCGGCACTCCCGAGCGGCCGGCCCGCCGAACTTCCCGGCGGCGCTCTGGAGTTGCCCGGCCCGGCCGGGTGGAACACGGCGGGGACACCCGACCCCGGCGGGCCGGAAGCAACCGGCCGGGCGACGGCCGCCCGACTCGCCGCAGGCCTGCCCCGACAGGCCGGCCCCGGCGTGGCGGCGCCCGGCGGACTCGGCATGCCGGAGGGCTCCACCGGCCCGAGCGTCGGTGGCACGGTCCAACCGGCCGAGCCCGGATCCATCGGCTTCCTCGGGTTGCCGGGGCCGAGCGGCGGCGGTCCGGCGGAGACGGCCGTCCTACCCGCCGCACAAGGCACCTGGGCGAGGGAACCGAGAGAGCTGCCGGCCTCCGCGGCCGCGCCCCGGCGCCCCTCCCCCGCGAACTTCAAGGCGGACAACCGGCGCAAGCTCGCCTCGGCCCGGGAGTTGCTGTCCCGCTACGTCGCCCGGCCCGGCACGCCTCCCGCGGCCGTACCCGCCGGGCAGGGCACCTGGAACGCCGGAACGCCACAGGCACCGCAGCCGGGCCTCGAACAGACGGGTCAGTGGGGCCTCGAACGGACGGGGCAGTGGGGCCTGGAGGGGACGGGTCAGTGGGGCCTCGAACAGACGGGGCAGTGGGGCCTGGAGGGGACGGGTCAGGCGGGCACCGGCCAGTGGCAGCAGCCGCAGTGGACGGCGTCCCCCATGGCCCCGGCCCCGAACACGCCCGCTTCCCCTCCCGCCGCGACCGGCATGGGTTCCATCCCACCGCTGACCGCCAGCCTGGTGACCGACACCGGATCATTCGCACCGCTCACCACCGGGACGCTGACCGACACCGGCTCCTTCGCGCCGCTCACCGCCGGCCCGCTCACCGACACCGGCTCCTTCGCACAGCCGAGCAGCACCCCGCTCACGAACACGGGCTCCTTCGCACAGCCCACCGCCAGCCCCCTCCTCGACACCAGCTCATTCGCACAGCCGAGCAGCACCCCGCTCACGAACACGGGCTCCTTCGCACAGCCCACCGCCAACCCGCTCGCCAACACAGGCTCCTTCGCACAGCCCGCCCCCAGCCCCCTCCTCAACACCGGCTCCTTCGCGCCCCTCATCCCCGGTGCGGGCACCGACAGCGGCACTCTCGCGCAGCCCACCGCCCCCGCACCCGGGAGTGCGCCCCGGTCCACCCACGCCGTGGGTGCCGCCAAGGCGATCGCGTTCGCCCGGGCGCAGCTCGGGAAGCCGTGCGTGTGGGGAGCCACGGGGCCGGACTCGTACGACTGCTCCAGCCTCACGCAGGCCGCGTGGCGGGCGGCCGGGGTCACGCTGCCGCGTGCCGCGCACCAGCAGGCGCTGGCCGGCACCCCGGTCACGCTCGCCGCTCTCGAACCGGGTGACCTCGTCCTCTTCTTCGACGACGACCGGCACGTGGGCCTGCACATCGGCAACGGCATGATGGTCCATGCGCCGGGCCCGGGCTCGTCCATCAGCGAGGAGTCGATCTACGGCGCCGGGGAGTCGGCGATCCACCGGGTGATCCGGCCGGCCTGACGCCGCCGGGGTGACCGAAGCCGGGGGCGTCACAGCAGAAGCAGCCCGCGTCCGCCCGCGCGCCCCCAGCCCTCGCTTCCGGTCACCACGTCCATAAGGGACCCCTGGGTAAGTCATAAGATCGCCTTATGAGGTCATAGGCCCGACCCGCGTACTAACTTAGGTCTGCCTTAGTCTAGGCTTCCCGTCGAGTCGCCTGTTCACGCTCGAAGGGAACTGATCATGCCGCGCCCCCTGCGGGTAGCCATCGTCGGAGCCGGTCCCGCCGGGATCTACGCCGCCGACGCCCTGCTGAAGTCCGAGGTGGCCGCCGAGCCTGGCGTGTCCATCGACCTCTTCGAGCGGATGCCCGCCCCGTTCGGCCTGATCCGGTACGGCGTGGCGCCCGACCACCCGCGCATCAAGGGCATCATCACCGCCCTGCACCAGGTGCTCGACAAGCCCCAGATCCGCCTGTTCGGCAACGTCGACTACCCGACCGACATCAACCTGGACGACCTGCGCGCCTTCTACGACGCGGTGGTCTTCTCCACGGGCGCGACGGCCGACCGGGAGCTGCCCGTTCCCGGCATCGACCTGGAGGGCTCCTACGGGGCCGCCGACTTCGTCTCCTGGTACGACGGCCACCCGGACGTGCCGCGCACCTGGCCGCTGGAGGCCGAGAAGGTCGCCGTGCTCGGCGTCGGCAACGTGGCGCTCGACGTGGCCCGGATCCTCGCCAAGACGGCGGACGAGCTGCTGCCGACGGAGATACCCCCGAACGTCTACGACGGCCTGAAGGCGAACAAAACCGTGGAGATCCACGTCTTCGGCCGCCGCGGCCCCGCGCAGGCCAAGTTCAGCCCGATGGAGCTGCGCGAGCTGGACCACTCGCCGAACATCGAGGTCGTCGTCGACCCCGAGGACATCGACTACGACGCGGGCTCGATCGAGACCCGTCGCGGCAACAAGCAGGCCGACATGGTCGCCAAGACCCTGGAGAACTGGGCGATCCGGGACGTCGGCAACCGGCCGCACAAGCTGTTCCTGCACTTCTTCGAGTCGCCCTCGGAGGTCCTCGGCGAGGACGGCAGGGTCGTCGGCCTGCGCACCGAGCGCACCGCCCTCGACGGCACCGGCAACGTCAAGGGCACCGGCGAGTTCAAGGACTGGGACGTGACCGCCGTGTACCGCGCGGTCGGCTACCTCTCCGACAAGCTGCCCAAGCTGCCCTGGGACATCGAGTCCGGCACGGTCCCGGACCAGGGCGGCCGGGTCGTCGAGGAGGGCGGCGACCACCTGCAGTCGACGTACGTCACCGGCTGGATCCGGCGCGGCCCGGTCGGTCTGATCGGCCACACCAAGGGCGACGCCAACGAGACGGTGGCGAACCTCCTGGACGACCACGCCAACGGCCGCCTGCACACGCCCGTTTCGCCCGACCCCGAGGCCGTGGACGCCTTCCTCGCCGAGCGCGACATCCGCTTCACCACCTGGGACGGCTGGTACAAGCTGGACGCCGCCGAGCGCGCGCTGGGCGAGCCCCAGGGCCGTGAGCGCGTGAAGATCGTAGAGCGCGAGGACATGCTGCGGGAGAGCGGGGCGTAGGTCTGCGGAGCGTCCCCGAGGCTTCGGGGAGGAGTCCAACGGAGCCTCTGGGGACGCCTGTTGGGGTCCTGCGGTGATCTCGCTCCGCAACCCGCCTTCTTCACCCGTCTGCGCGGAGCCCGCCGGGTGCTCGTCGCCGGTGCCGGCGGCTGCTTCGACGTCTACGCCGGGCTGCCACTGGCGTTCGCGCTCCGCGCGGCCGGCACGGAGGCCCATCTGGCCAACCTGTCCTTCGCCGACCTGTACGGGCTGGGCCCGGACTCCTGGGTGGCGGAGGACGTGGCCGCCGTCCGGCCGGACACCCCGCTGCGCGGCGACTACTTCCCCGAGCGCTCGCTCGCCCGGTGGCTCGCGGACCGGAAGGCGCACGACACGGTGTACGCCTTTCCGCGCACGGGTGTCGAGGCGCTGCGCGCCGCCTACCGCGCGCTCCTCGGGCATCTGGGCGGTGTGGACGCCGTCGTGCTGGTGGACGGCGGGACGGACATCCTGATGCGCGGGGACGAGCACGGGCTCGGCACTCCCGAGGAGGACATGGCGAGCCTCGCCGCCGTCGCCGGACTGGACGAGGTCCCGCACCGCCTCGTGGCCTGCCTGGGCTTCGGGGTGGACGCCTACCACGGCGTGAACCACTCCCTGTTCCTGGAGAACCTGGCCGCCCTGGACCGCGAGGGCGGCTACCTCGGCGCCTTCTCGCTCCCCCGGGACAGCCACGAGGGCGCCCTCTACCTCGACTCCGTGGCCCACGTCCAGCGGTGCCACGAGAGTCATCCGAGCATCGTCCACGGGTCCGTCGCGGCGGCCGTGCGCGGGGACTTCGGCGACGTCCGGTTCACCGAACGCACCCGGGACAGCCGGCTGTTCGCCAACCCGCTGATGAGCCTCTGCTTCTGTGTGTACCTGCCCGCGCCGGCCCGGGCCAACCTCTACCTGGACCGGCTGGAGGGGACGACGCTGATGCGGCAGATCAGCTCGGCGATCAACGGGTTCCGTGACGAACTGCCGCGGCAACGGCCGCCCCGGGCGTTCCCGCACCGAGCCGGGGCGGACCGCTCACGACAGGCCCGGCTCGGCCGCCGTGAGGTCCCGGCGGCCGACCACCACCGTCAGCAGCGCGAGCGCGGCCGTCTGCACGAGTCCGCCGCCGAGGTACACAGCGGGAAGGGGCAGCCGCGGCCAGGGGTGGAGGGCCGCGATCCACGAGCGCGGCCGCGGACGGCGAACGGGGTCCACCCCTATGCGGATGGGTGGGCGGACCCCGTTCGACGGACCATTCTGGGCACCGGGCGACGCCCCGGGGACGTGTGAACAACGGTCGCCCGAGGCGTGCGGCGCACACCCCGGGTGCACGGCACGCATCCCGTGCGCGGGGCGCGCCGATCCCTCCTTCCGCACGGGCCGGAGCCCCCTGATCGCCGTACGGCGGGCGCGGGCCCCGCCGCCGCCAAGGGACACGCCGGGCCCCCCGCTCGGCGTGTCCCGTCGCCGGACGGTGATACTGGGAGGCGCACCCGCCCCCATCAGCAGATTGGCTCATGTCGAACTCCGCCACCGACCACGCCACCACCCCGCAGACCCTCTGGGCGGCCCGAGGCCGCCACACCGGTCCCGAAGCCGAGGAGGCCGTCCGCCGCACTCTGAGCCGGCACAAGGAGAGCGGGGACGTCGACGACTTCGCCGAGCCGCCCCTGCCCGACGACTCACTCGAACGGATCTTCGAGGCGCGATGGCGGGCCGACGGCACGGTGACCGTGCGGGCCCGGCTCACCCTCGTACCGCGGCCGGACCGGCCCGAGGTGCAGGAGTGGACGCTGGTCGCCGAGGCGGAGCGGCCGTGGGACGACGCGTGGCCCTCCCCGGCGACGCTGTTCTGGCCCGAGGCCACGGCAGCCGATGCCGCGGGCGACGCCTGGGACCATCACCCCACCGTCGCGGGCCTGCGCCTGCGGCAGGTGAACGCGCTCCCCGAGGACGACAAGGAGATGCGGCGCCGACTGCGGGACGCGGCCCGCGACGGCTGGTACGTCGACCTCGTCGTGCACGAGGCGATGACCCCCGACGAGCGCGGCCGGCTGCCGCTGACCCGGCTGCTGCCGCCGGGGCTGCGGCACCGCGTGGTGGAGCACCGGGCCGCACCGCAGCAGCTGCGCGCCGTCAACTGGGCGCTGAAGGACCTCGGCGTCGAGGTGCCGCGCGGTGGCGCCGTGCTGCTGCCGCCCGACCCGGCTCCGGACGGCTACGACGGCCGGGAGCACGGCGTGCGGAACGTCTTCCTCGACGGCTCCGAGCCGACCGAACTCCTCACCCTGCTGAGCAACTTCGCCGCCCTGCCGCGGCCGTTCCCGCGGGGGGCCGAGGAGGCGCTGACCGACCTGCGCGAGAACTGGACCCTGCTGACCCTCCAGGAGGAGCTGGAGCGCGAACGGGGGCTGGTCGCCATGTACGCCGAGGCCCTGGAGGCCATGACGAAGTCCCGGGACCTGTACCGGGAGGCCGCCGAGCAGGCCCACCGGGCCCTGGCCGCCTACCGCGACGCGCCCGTCCCTCCCGCCCTGCCGCACCAGCAGCAGCGGCCCGGCGGCCGGACGCCCTCCCCGCTGCAGCAGCTGACGCGGACGTTCGAGCGGCTGAGGTTCAGCGCCAAGGGAGCGCGCCCCGTACCGGCCCCGGGCGGCGAGCCCTCGGACACCGCCGATCCGGCGGACGGGACGCCGTAGAACGTTCGCCGGGGCGGTACGGCGGCCGGAAGAGGGAAGAGGAAAGGGAAGCGAGGGCGGTCACCCCGGCCCGCACCCGTGAGCCACGAGCGACAGGAGGCCGCATGGATTCCACCAGGACCCTGCTGGTGATCGCCGCCGTCGTCGCGGCGGTGCTGCTCGCCGTCGCCGTCGCCCTGCTGGTGCGGCTGGTGCGCGCCCGGCGGACCCTGCAACGGGCCGGACTGCCCACGGGGCCGCGCTGGGTGTTCTGGGGCGCGGTCCTGTATCTGGTGCTGCCCACCGATCTGCTGCCCGACCCGGTCTACCTGGACGACATCGCCGTCCTGCTCCTCGCGCTGCGCAGCCTGCGCGCCGGCCGGGCCCTGCCGTCCGACCCCACCGAACTCTGAACCGGCCTCGCCCGGGTCATCTTCCCGTTCGGCCTGGCGGCCGCCCGAGGCTCGGCCGGCGCCGCGCGCGGTGGGCATGACCGCCGAGGTATGACTCAACCCTTGTGGTCGCGGCGGGTGTTCACCGCCCAGAGGGTGGCGAGCAGCAGTGCCAGGGCCGCGAGCGCGGCCGCCGCCGCGGCCGTACCGGCGATCCAGGGCGGGGCCACCATGGCGGCCTGGATCGGGGTCGGGTCCGGCAGGCCGAACGTGCGGCCGAGCAGCGGCCCGGCGGCGAACGCCGCGGTGACCACGAGCGTGGCGGTGGCCGCCACCAGCCGGGCCGGAGCGGTCCGCGCCGGCAGGGCGACGGCCAGCAGGACGCAGAGCCCGGAGACCAGCAGGGTGGCCTGCAGGACGTCGTGGGAGAGGCCTGTCCAGTAGCGCGGGGCGTGGGCCACACCGCAGAGGAACGCCAGCAGGCCGGCGGCGCGGGCGAGCCGCAGGGGAGACGTGGCGGACCGGCCCTCGGGGGCAGGGTCGCCGCTCAGCGCGGGCTCGGGGCGGGGCTCCTCCGCCTGCGGCACGGCGGGCGCGGGGGCGGGCGGCGGCTGGACGGGTTCCGGTACGGCCGGTTCGGGCTGCGGCGGCCGCTCCCGCGCCGTTCGTTCGGCGGTCAGGCGGGCGATCAGCTCGGCCACTTCCTCGACCGGCCTGCTGACGGCCACCGCCTCGACCGCCGCGCGCACACAGTGGGGCTCCACCTGAGTGCGGTGCAGCAGTTCCATCAGCCGGCTGACCTCCTCCAGAGGGCGGGACTCGACGGCGGCGCGCAGCACCAGGTCGGCGCTTCGGACGTCCCCGGGCGACCGGGTCAGGAGGGCGACCAGGCGCGAGACGTCCTCGACGGACCGGTCGACACCCGCCGCGCGCAGGGCGTCGGCAGTGGTGCGGGCGTCTCCGGACGCGCTTTCCAGCAGGGTGATGAGCCGGGCGACTTCCTCCAGCGGGCGGTCGGCCACCGCCGTGCGGAGCAGGCCGTGCAGCGGGTCGCCGTAGCGCTCGTCCTCGTGCGGGACCTCGGGGCTCGGTCGCGGGGGTGGCTCGGGCCGGGTGCCGGGGTCGGGTGACGGTGCGAAGACCTCGGCGGCGCCCGGTACGAGCGGCGGTATGACGGAGTGGTCGTCGGGCCGGGGGGACGAAGAGAGCGTGGTCATCTCGGCTCCAGGAGTAGGGTGCGGCCGCACCAGCGCCCCCAGGTGCGGCGCGCGGCCTACGCAGTTCATTACTAGGAGCGCGCGAAGGGTCCCGCCACCCGGCTGCGGCGAAGGTGTGAGACGCCCGCTCGCCGTGGCCGCGGCCGGTGTGCCGCGGTCTTCGTCCGCCCAGGTGCATTACGCCGCCGAGATGGCGCATTCTTGCTGTGTCATCCACCCGGCGGCACGGGACGAGGTAGGGCCCATGGCTGGGAGCGGAGAGCAAGGGGTCCGGACGCGGGCCCGGCTGGCCGCACTGCTGGTCGACGCCTCGACCGGCGCGCTCGGCGCGGCCGGGGGGCACGTCTCGGGTGTGTACCTGCGCTCCAGCACCCCGGGGCTGCTGCGCCTCGCGGTGCTCGTCGGGCTGCCCGGCCCCCTGTTCCGGCCCTGGTGGCGACTGCACGTGGGCAGGCCCTTCCCGGTGGCGGACGCCTACCGGCTCGGCGTCCAGGTGATGCTGCCGAACGCCACGGAGACGATGCGCCGGTACCCCCAGTTCGCGGCGGGTCTGCCCTTCCCGTTCGGGTCGGTGCACGTGCCGGTGCCGGGCGAGTCCGAGCCCCTGGGAGTGCTGACGGTGCTGCGTCCGGCGACCTCGGACTCCGTGGACGAGCTGCTCGACCGGGAGCTGCTCGCGCGGCTCGCCGAGGGGCTGGGTACCGAGCTGCTCGCTCTCGCCGACGGGCACGAGGCGGCGGTCGCCTGGGACGGCGAACCGCTGTGCGTACGGCCGCCCGTGATCCGGCCCGCCCAGACCCGCGTGGGACGGTTCACCTGGGATCCGGTGACCTCGGCGGTGCGGGCGGACGACCGGCTGCACGCGCTGCTCGGCCTGGGTCCGGGCGAGTTCTCGGGCACCGGACCGGCTCTCGCGGACGCCGTGTCACCGGCCGACGCCCACCGGATTCTAGCCGCGCTGCGCGAGACCGCGGCCGGGAAACCGCCGGCCGGACCCCTGAACCTGCGCTCCGGAAAGGGCTTCCCACGGCTGCTGGACGTGTGCCCGGGTGCGGCCGGCGAGGCGTCCCTGATCTCCGGCATCGTCTTCGACCCCGGTCCGGCGGCCGCCGCGGACGGCGCGGCCGACCTGCTGCCGCAGGGGGTGTTCTGCCTGGACCGGCTCGGTCTGATCGTGTACGTCAACGAGGCCGCGGCGCGGATGGCGGGCCGGGACCGGAGGTGGCTGCTGGGCCGCCCGCTGTGGGAGGCCATGCCGTGGCTGACCGGTCCCCCGTACGACGACCATCTGCGCAGCGTGCTGCTGTCCCAGGAGCCGGTGCACGTCCATGTGCGGCGGCCGGACGTGGACGGCGCGGGGCCCGGTGAGGGCGCCTGGCTCGCGCTGTCGGTCCACCCCGGCCCGGACATCCTCACCTGCACGCTCCTCCCGGCCAGTCGCATGGACGCACCCGTGGATCCGGCCCCCGGCGGTCACGCGGGGGCCGATCCGCACACCCCGGAGGACACGGTGGCCGGCGACCACTCGCTGACGCCGCTGTACCGGCCGATCGCGCTCGCCATCGCACTGACCGACGCGGTGACCGCCCGTCAGGTGTCGGCGGTGGTCATGCAGGAGCTGTTGCCCGCGTTCGGCGGCCGCCGCCTGGCCATCTACCTGCTCCAGGAGCGGCATCTGTACCTGGCCTGGGAGACCGGCTTCCCGCAGGGCTTCCTCGCCCCCTTCGACGGCGTCGGACTCGACGCCCACCTGCCCGGCGTGGAGACGCTCACCACCGGCCGTCCGCTGTTCTTCGAGTCGATGCAGCAACTGGACGCCACCTACCCGGGCATTCCCCTGGACGCCGAGGAGGGCGCGCGTGCCTTCCTGCCGCTGATCGCCTCCGGTCGGCCGGTCGGCTCCTGCATCCTCGGCTTCGACCGCTCGCGCGGCTTCAGCACGGAGGAGCGCACGGTCCTCACCGCTCTCGCCGGGCTGATCGCGCACGCGATGGAGCGGGCCCAGCGCTACGACAGCGAGGCCGCGCTCGCCCGCGGTCTGCAGCAGGCCCTGCTGCCCCGGCGGCTGTCGGCACACCCTCGGGTGGAGACGGCGGGCCGCTATCTGCCCGGTACCCAGGGCCTGGACGTGGGCGGGGACTGGTACGACGTCGTCGAGGCGGGCAACGGGCTGGCGCTGGTCATCGGCGACGTGCAGGGGCACGGGGTGCAAGCGGCTGCAACCATGGGCCAGTTGCGCAGCGCCGTGCGCGCCTTCGCGCTCGGCGACCGGCCGCCCGACGAGGTGCTCAGCGGCACGAACCACCTGCTCATCGATCTCGATCCGGGCCAGTTCGCCAGCTGCTGCTATCTGCGCCTCGACCCGGCCACCGGGCAGGCCCGGGTCGCCCGGGCAGGGCATCCGCCACCCCTGCTGCGCTGCCCCGACGGGCACACCCGGGTGCTGGACATCCCGGGAGGTGTCGTCCTCGGGGTGGATGCGCAGGCCCAGTACCCGGTGACCGAGCTGTCCCTGGAGCCCGATGCGATCCTCGCTCTCTACACCGACGGCCTGGTGGAGCGGCCCGGCACCGACATCGACGAGGGCATCGCCGCGCTGGGACGCGCGCTGGCGAAGGCCGGCGCGGCCGCCGGACGACGCGGCGGGCGGTCCCTCGCCGGGGTCGCGGACCGGCTCACCGCCACCGCCCGGGACGCCACCGACCGCCCCGACGACGTGGCCCTGCTGCTCGCCACCCGCCGCGCGCACCACCCATGAGCGAAGCACGCCGCCGGAGCCTGCGGCCGTCACCTCGGTCGACGCTCTCGCCTGACAGGGCCGGGCAGTGTAGACATGGGCTCATGGTCCGACTGCCCGGCCGGCCCGAGACCCGGCGGCCCCGTCCTTCCGGGATCCCGCGCGCACCGCTGGGCCCGGGACAGGACCGTGCGGGGGCGGACGGCGGCCGGCCGCGCGCGCTGCAGTCGGCGATGACCCTGCGCAGCGTCGCCGGACAGGTCTTCCTCCTGCAAGTCGTGATCGTGCTGCTGCTGGTCGTGTCGGCCGTGGTGGCGCAGGTCCTCCAAGTGCGGCACGACACCGACCGCGAGTCCCGCAATCGTTCGCTCGCCGTCGCCCAGACGTTCGCCAACGCGCCCGGCACGGCGGCCGCGCTGCGCGCCCCGGATCCGACGGCCATCCTGCAGCCCAAGGCCGAGGCCGCCCGCAAGGCGTCGGGCGTGGACTTCATCGTCGTGATGAACACCGAGGGCATCCGCTACACGCATCCCAAACCGGACCGCATCGGAAAGAAGTTCGTCGGGACCATCGCCCCGGCCGTGGCCGGGGGCGTGGTCGTCGAGGAGATCAACGGCACGATAGGCCGGCTCGTACAGGCTGTGGTGCCCGTGAAGGACGCCGACGGCAAGGTGGTGGGCCTGGTGTCGACCGGGATCACCACCGCGCACGTGGGCGGGGCCGCCCAGCAGCAGCTGCCCCTGCTCCTCGCGGCGGCCGCGGCCGCGCTCGCGCTGGCCACCGCCGGCACGGCCCTGGTGAGCAGACGGCTGCTGCGCCAGACACACGGCCTCGGACCGGCCGAGATGACCCGGATGTACGAGCACCACGACGCGGTGCTGCACGCTGTCCGGGAGGGTGTGCTCATCGTCGGCGGCGACGGCCGGCTGCTGCTCGCCAACGACGAGGCGCACCGTCTGCTGGATCTCCCCGAGGACGCCGAGCAGCGGCATGTGCTGGAGCTGGGGCTGGACGACGAGACGGCCGGGTTGCTCGATTCCGGGCGGGTCGCCACGGACGAGGTGCACCTGGTCAAGGACCGTCTGCTGGCCGTCAACCAGCGCCCCACCGACCTGCGTGGCGGTCCGCCGGGCAGTGTCACCACGCTGCGCGACTCCACGGAGCTGCGCGCCCTGTCGGGCCGTGCGGAGGTGGCACGCGAGCGGCTGAACATGCTGTACGACGCCGGAGTGGGGATCGGCACCAGCCTGGACGTGGCCCGCACCGCCGAGGAACTGGCCGAGCTGGCCGTGCCGAGGTTCGCCGACTTCGCCACCGTGGACCTGTTCGACACGGTGCTGAACGGGGAGGAGCCCAGGCCCGGGACCGCGCTGCGCCGGGCGGCCTGCAGCGGCATCCGCAAGGACGCCCCGCTGTACCCGGTGGGCGAGCGGATCCGGTTCGTGGCGACCTCGCCGCAGGCCCGGAGCCTGACGACCGGGCAGTCCGTGGTGGAGCCCGTACTGCGCAAGGCACCGGGCTGGCTCGCCCAGGACCTGGAGCGCACCGAGCAGGTCGTGGCCTTCGGCATCCACTCGCTGATCACCGTGCCGCTGCGGGCCGGGAGCCTGGTGCTCGGCGTGGCGAACTTCTGGCGTTCGGAGAAACCGCAGCCGTTCGACGCCGAGGAGCTGGCCCTCGCCGAGGAACTGGTCGCCCGGGCCGCCGTGTCGATCGACAACGCCCGCCGCTACACCCGCGAGCACAGCATGGCGGTGACCCTGCAGCGCAGCCTGCTGCCCCGCAGCCTGCCCGAGCAGGGTGCCCTGGAGATCGCCTACCGCTATCTGCCCGCGCAGGCCGGGGTGGGCGGCGACTGGTTCGACGTGCTGCCGCTGTCGGGCGCGCGGGTGGCGCTGGTGGTGGGGGACGTCGTGGGGCACGGACTGCACGCGGCGGCGACGATGGGCCGGCTGCGCACGGCCGTGCACAACTTCTCCGCGCTCGATCTGCCGCCCGACGAACTCCTCAGTCTGCTGGACGAGTTGGTGGTCCGGATCGACCAGGACGAGACGCCCGCCGACGGCGCCGCGGCGGTGACCGGTGCGACCTGTCTGTACGCGGTGTACGACCCCGTCTCCCGCCGCTGCACGGTCGCCCGGGCCGGTCATCCGCCGCCCGCGCTGGTGCACCCGGACGGCAGGGTGGAGTTCCCGGACGTGCCCGCCGGTCCCCCGCTGGGCCTCGGCGGGCTGCCGTTCGAGACGGCCGACCTGGAGTTGGCTGAAGGCAGCCGGCTGGTGCTGTACACGGACGGTCTGGTGGAGGACCGGGACCGGGACATCGACGTCGGGCTCGAGCTGCTGGCCGAGGCCCTCGGCCGCGCCCCCGACGCCTCGCCCGAGGAGACCTGCCGAAGCGTGCTCGACCGGCTGCCGAACCGGCCCAGCGACGATGTGGCGCTGATCGTGGCCCGCACCCGGGTCCTCGGCCCGGGCCGGGTCGCGGAGTGGCAGGTGCCCTCCGATCCGGCGGCCGTCTCGGAGATCCGGGCGTCGGTCACCCGGCAGCTGGCGGACTGGGACCTGGAGGAGCTGTCGTTCACGACGGAGCTGATCCTGAGCGAGCTGGTCACCAACGCCATCCGGTACGGACGCGGTCCGATCGGCGTGCGGGTGCTGCGCGAGCGGACGCTGATCTGCGAGGTCTCCGACCGGAGCACGACCTCCCCGCATCTGCGGTACGCGGCGAGCACCGACGAGGGCGGCCGGGGCCTGTTCCTGGTCGCGCAGCTCACCGACCGCTGGGGCACCCGCTACACCCACGACGGCAAGATCATCTGGGCTGAGCAGCCGCTGCCCTGAGCGACCGCGGACAGCGGTCGCGGACGGTCGCCGCCGGCGGACACGGCGAGGGCCCGACGGATCCCGGCGAGACGCCAGGGGGTCCGCCGGGCCCGTCCCGGGTCCCGGTTCGCCCGAGCGCGACGGTCGTCAGCCGCTGAGCCGGGAGCGCAGCAACTGCTTGCCCATCTCGGCGCCCTTGCGGCTGTCGGCCTGAGCCTTGTGGAACAGGTCCGCGAGCTCGGTGTCGCTCTCGCGTTCGGCGTCCTCGATGTAGGTCTCGAGGCGCAGGGCGTTGTCCAGGCACGCCTCGACGTACCAGATCAGGTCGTAGGTCTTGTCGCGCGTACCGGTGATGCCACCGGTCTCGCTGGTCCTGGTCATACGAGGTCTCCTCCTTCTGTGGACCCTGTGTCCGTTGCCCTTCGGAGACACCCCGGGTACCCCTGCCACCTGCGGGCACACCGCCGGGTGTCAGCCGAGGGCGCGGTCCAGGTTGAAGGCGGCGCTGATCAGGGACAGATGGGTGAACGCCTGCGGGAAGTTGCCCTGCTGTTCGCCGGTGCGGCCGATCTCCTCGGCGTACAGGCCGAGGTGGTTGGCGTAGGTGAGCATCTTCTCGAAGGCGAGCCGGGCCTCGTCGAGCCGGCCGGCCCGGACCAGGGCCTCGACGTACCAGAAGGAGCAGATGGAGAAGGTGCCCTCGTCGCCGCGCAGCCCGTCGGGGCTGGCCTGCGGGTCGTAGCGGTACACGAGCGAGTCGGAGACCAGGTCCTCGGTGAGGGCGTCCAGGGTGGACAGCCACTTGGGGTCGGTGGGCGCGATGAACTTGGCGAGCGGCATCATCAGCACGGAGGCGTCGAGCACGTCGGCGCCCTCGTACTGCACGAAGGCGTTACGGCGCTCCGACCAGCCGCGGTCCATGATCCGCCGGTAGATGGCGTCCCGGGCCTGGCGCCAGCGGCGATGGTCGGCGGGCAGCCCGCGGTGGGTGGCGAGACGGATGGCCCGCTCGATGGCGACCCAGCACATCAACCGCGAGTACAGGAAGTTCTTGCGGCCGCCGCGGGTCTCCCACACGCCCTCGTCCGGCTGGTCCCAGTGGTCGCACACCCAGTCGACGAGGTGGCACACGTCGTCCCACTGGCCGCTGGAGATGGGCTCGGCCCACTTGTCGTAGAGGTAGATCGAGTCGATCAGGGCACCGTAGATGTCCAGCTGGAGCTGGTCGGCGGCGGCGTTGCCGACCCGGACCGGGGCGGAGCCGAGGTGGCCCTCCAGATGGGGCAGTTCGCGTTCGGGCAGATCGGCACGGCCGTCGATGCCGTACATGATCTGCAGCGGGCCGGAGCCGTCGCCGCAGCCGGGGCTGATGTGTGTGGTCAGGAACTTCATGAAGGCCGCGGCCTCGCCGCTGAAGCCGAGCCTGAGCAGCGCGTAGACGGCGAAGGCGGCGTCGCGGACCCACACATAGCGGTAGTCCCAGTTGCGCTCGCCGCCGAGCTGCTCGGGCAGGCTGGTGGTGGGCGCGGCGACGATGGCGCCGGTGGGGGCGTAGGTGAGGAGCTTGAGGGTGAGGGCGGAGCGGTGCACCATCTCGCGCCAGCGGCCACGGTAGCGGGACTGGTGCAGCCAGCGCCGCCAGTAGGCGACGGTGGCGTTGAACTGGTGCTCGGCCTCGGCGTGGGCGCAGCCGCGGGGGGCCACCTCGGTGCCGACCTGGTCCAGGGCGAACACCGCCGTCTCGCCCTCGCTCAGCTTGAAGTCGGCCCGCGCGTCCCGGCCGTCGCACTCCACGACGACGGTGGACGTGAGGGAGAGGGACAGCTTGGCGGACTCGAAGACGACCAGGCCGTCCAGGGAGCGCAGGTTGTGCGGGTCGGCGCCGTAGTTGAAGCGCGGGGCGATCAGGGCCCGGAAGGGCACAGTGCCGCGGACGCACACCACGCGCCGGATCAGCCGGTGCCGGCCCACCTCGCCCGAACCGTCTCCGGTGACCGGCATGAAGTCCTGCACCTCGCCCACGCCCTCCTCGGTGAAGAAGCGGGTGATCAGCACGTTCGTGTCCGGGAAGTAGAACTGCTTGGTGCGCGCGGGCACGGCGGCCGCCAGCTCGAAGCGGCCCCCGCGCTCGGCGTCGAGGACGGCCGCGAAGACGCTGGGGTCGTCGAAGGACGGGCAGCAGTACCAGTCGATCGTGCCGTTGGTGCCGACCAGGGCGACACTGCGCAGGTCGCCGATGAGGCCGTGCTCGGCGATCGGCAGGTAACGGGGGCTCCCGGGCAACTCCTGCTGGAAGGGCATGTCGGCCATCGCTTGCGCCTCCCCGATGCGGTGCGCTGCTGTTTTTCGGCTTATGGGCGGATTTCCAGCTTACGGGCGAGTGCTTCGCGGCGCGGTGGGCAGGCGCTCCTCACCCGGCGCTCCGCCGCCCTCCGGATGCAGGGTCGGCGGAGGCGGGGAATCGTGAGAGTGTGCCCCGTTCGGCGGCACCGGCACGGATGCGGTCATCCGGACCGAGGAGGAGGCATCATGTCGACATCCACACCCGAAGGGTCCCGGTCGTCCGACGACCACTGCACCCCGGACGCCCTGCTCCACTCAGCTCCCTCGAGGGATCTCACCCCGGAGGACTTGGTGATGGCGACGGGCAGGGACGTCACCCCGGCGAACCTCGACTGGGCGCGCCGCAAGCTGGAGACCGAGGGACTGGCGGCCATCGAGAAGCTGCTGCCCTAGGGCGTTCCGGGAGGCATCGGTACACCAACGGGGAGGCGCCGGGCAGGGGTGTGCGCCGGGCACACGGGGGGCGCACCCGCCCGGCGCCCTTGCCTGCCCGCCTCCGGTCGCCGGGGGCGTGGCGTCCCTCATGTCACATCCTGGTGAGCTGTCTCGTCCTGGTTGTAGCCGCCTGCGACGGCGGCGCAGTCCTCTTCAGCAGCGACCCGGCCCCAGGAGGCACCAGATGTCGGCAACCCGGGAATCAACCCAGGAAGAGCGCAACAAAGCCACGTTCATCCGGTTCCACGACGCCGTGAACACCGGCGACGCCGAACTCATCTCCAAGACGATCGACGAGGTCGCCGAGCCGGACCTGCTGTTCCACGCTCCGGTGCCCATGGGCGCGACGGGGGTGCAGGCACTCAAGCAGGTGTGGACGGTGCTTCTGCGGGCGTTCCCCGACATTCGCGTCACCGTCGAGGACGTGATCGCCGAGGGGGACAAGGTCGTCTTCCGGAACACGGTCACCGGGACCCACCGGGGCGAGTACCGGGGCCTGCCGCCGACCGGCACCTCCGTCACGTACGACGAGATCTTCGTCGTGCGCTTCGCGGACGGCCGCATCGCCGAGATCTGGGGAGTGGTCGACGTCTTCTCACAGCTGCGACAGCTCGGCGTGATCCCCGCGGGGCCGTCCTGACGCCCCGACTGTCACGGGCCTTCCGTACGGCACCCGGCGGCTGTCAGACTCCGGAAGGTGCCCGACTTCGACATGCTCGTCATCGGATCCGGACCCGGCGGGCAGAAGGCCGCCATCGCCGCGGCCAAGCTCGGCCGCCGGGTCGCCGTCGTCGACCGCCCCGACATGCTCGGCGGGGTCTCCCTGCACACCGGCACCATCCCCTCCAAGACCCTGCGCGAGGCCGTGCTGTACCTGACCGGTCTCACCCAGCGCGATCTGTACGGGCAGAGCTACCGGCTGAAGGAGGACATCACCGTCGCCGACCTGACCGCGCGCACCCGGCACGTGGTCGGCCGTGAGGTGGACGTCGTCCGCAGCCAGCTGTCCCGCAACCACGTGTCCGTGTACTCGGGCACGGGCCGGTTCGCCGACCCGCACACCGTCGCCCTGCGCGACGAGGGCACCGGTCAGGAGAGGCGGCTGAGCGCCGAGCACATCGTCATCGCCACCGGAACCCGGCCGGCCCGTCCGGGAACCGTGGAGTTCGACGGGCGCACCATCATGGACTCGGACAACGTGCTCTCGCTGGAGCGGGTGCCGCGTTCGATGGTGATCGTGGGCGCCGGGGTGATCGGCATGGAGTACGCCTCCATGTTCGCCGCGCTGGGCAGCAAGGTGACGGTCGTGGAGAAGCGGCCCGGGATGCTGGACCTGTGCGACGTCGAGGTCGTGGAGTCGCTCAAGTACCACCTGCGGGACCTCGCCGTCACCTTCCGGTTCGGGGAGACCGTCGCGGCCGTCGAACGCCACGCCCGGGGCACGCTGACCGTGCTGGAGAGCGGCAAGAAGATCCCCGCCGACACGGTGATGTACTCGGCGGGCCGCCAGGGGCTGACCGCCGGCCTCGATCTGGCCAGGGCGGGCCTGGCCGCCGACGCCCGGGGCCGGATCCGGGTGGACGAGCGCTACCGCACCGAGGTGCCGCACATCTACGCCGTCGGCGACGTCATAGGCTTCCCGGCCCTCGCGGCGACCTCCATGGAGCAGGGCCGGGCGGCGGCGTACCACGCGTGCGGGGAGCCGGTCGGGCGGATGCACCAGCTCCAGCCGATCGGCATCTACACCATCCCGGAGATCAGTTTCGTCGGCCGGACCGAGGACCAACTGACGGACGACTGCGTGCCGTTCGAGGTGGGCGTGGCCCGGTACCGGGAGCTGGCCCGGGGTCAGATCATCGGGGACTCGCACGGCATGCTGAAGCTGCTGGTCTCCCCGGTGGACCGCACCCTGCTCGGCGTGCACTGCTTCGGCTCGGGCGCCACCGAGCTGATCCACATCGGGCAGTCCGTGATGGGCTGCGGCGGCACGGTCGACTATCTGGTCGACGCGGTGTTCAACTACCCGACGCTGGCGGAGTCGTACAAGGTGGCGGCGCTGGACGCGACGAATCGGCTGCGCCAGCTGGACCGGCTTGGTGAGTGACGTCGCTGCCGGGGCGCGCCTGAGCGCCGTAGGGGTCCCCCGGGACGGCGGGTGCGGGCCCGGGACGGCCGGTCGCGCAGTTCCCCGCGCCCCTGAGTGGGACCGCCTCGGTCGGCCCGACGCCACTCACCGTTCGTCCGGGTCCGGTAGTTCCCTCTCGTTCGGTATCACGTGGATCGCGGCCTCCTCCGCCCCCGCCGCTCCCCCGTCGATGCCGACGTCGGTGGCGATCTCCTCCTTCGTGGTGTCGGTGTGGGCGCCCTCGTCCGGAGCGACCAGGCGGCCCGCGCGGTCCTCGCCCGCCTCGGGGTCGACCGGTTCGCCGTCGCCGCCGGGGAGGTCGCCGATCTCGTCGCCGGGTGGCGCGACGACGTCCGGGACCTCCTGGCCCAGCCGCTGGTCGAGGGTCTCCCCCTCGTGCTGTTCGGCCGCGGTGGTGCCGTGCTTGGTGACGCCCAGGGGCCGCTCCGGCGGGGAGTAGCCCTCGTCCAGGACGTCGTCGTAGCCGCGCTCGTCCACGGCGTCCTGCAGATCCAGGGGAGCTGCGTCCGCCTGCTCCTCGTTGGTTCCTGTGGGCTGGTAGGCGTCGTCCGCCATCGGGGTCTGCCCGGCCTGCTGATCGCTCATCGCCGCCTCCTTCTCGACGCGCGCTCGGTCCCGGTCCGCGTTTCCCGTGGGCCGCATCCCTAACCCGCCCGCATCCGAACAGGTCAGCACTGGTTACCGGTTGGTCATCTTGAAAGGTCAACAGGTGCCGCTATCATCACACCCACACACCGTGACCGTCCGCCGACGCTCGGCAGCACGGTGCCCACCACAACCCCGTGCACCACTCTTTCTCTCCTGGCCGGCAGCTGACCCGAGGCCATCCCTCTTCCGGGTCCGAGGCGGGTCGCACCCCCCACCCGTACGCGTCGGGCCAGGCGCCCGTGCGCCGTGCACGACCGGAAAGTGGCACGACCATGAGCAACAACAGGGGCAGAGGGCTGCAGGCCAATGTCCTCGGTACGTTCGACACCGTGGTGATGGCGGTCGCCGGCAGCGCACCGGCGTACTCGCTCGCCGCGACCACCGCCGTCCTCGTCGGCGCGGTGGGAATGGCCAGCCCGGCCGCCCTGCTGTACTGCGCGATACCCATGCTGGGCATAGCCCTGGCGTTCAGCTACCTCAGCCGGATCGACGTCAACGCGGGTGCCAGCTACTCCTGGGTGGGCCGTACCCTCCACCCGTTCCTGGGCTTCATCAGCGGCTGGGCGCTGGTGATCTCGGCGACCATCTTCATGGTGGCCGGTTCGCTGCCCGCCGGTTCGATGACGCTCGCGCTCTTCGACGACAAGCTGGCGGAGAACACGGCGCTGTCCACGGCGGTCGGCTCGGTGTGGTTCCTCGTGATGCTCGCGGTGGTGCTCGGCGGCGCCAGGCTCACCGTCCGCGCCCAGTTGCTGATGTCCGGTGTGGAGCTGGGCATCCTGGCGCTGTTCGCGGTGCTCGCCGTCTTCCACTCGCACAACGCCCGGGCCTTCGACTGGTCGTGGCTGGGTTTCTCCCACTTCGACGGCGTGAGCGGGTTCGCCTCCGGCGCGCTCCTCGCCGCGTTCTACTACTGGGGCTGGGACGTCACCAGCAACCTCAGCGAGGAGACCCGCAACAGCCGTCGTACGACGGGGCTCGCCGGTCTGATCGGGGTCGGCATCGTCTTCCTGCTGTTCGAGGTGTTCACCGTCGCGGTGAACGTCATCCTGACGTCGAAGCAGATCCAGGAGAACGACGCCAACGTGCTCGCGGTGCTGGGCGAGGAGATCTGGCCCGGCTGGGGCGGCAAGCTGCTCATCGTGTCGGTGATGCTGTCCACCATCGCCACGCTGGAGACCACGCTCATCCAGGTCACGCGTTCGCTGTTCGCGATGGGCCGGGACCGTACGATGCCCGCCGCGCTGGGCCGGGTGCACCGCACGTGGAACACGCCCTGGGTGGCGATCGTGGTGGTCGGCGCGGTGGCGCTGGCGATGTTCATCGCCTCCAACGCCCTCGGTTCGGTGGGCGAGATCCTCTCCGACGCGATCTCGGCGATCGGCCTGCAGATCGCCGTCTACTACGGCCTGGCCGGCCTCGCGGTGGTCGTCGCCTACCGCAAGATGCTGCTGAAGTCGGCGGCCGACTTCGTCCTCGGCGGGCTGTGGCCGCTGTTCGGCGCCCTGTTCATGTTCTGGATCTTCGTCGAGTCGCTGGGCGAGCTGAGCGGCGCCGCCATCGCGATCGGCATCGGCGGACTCGCCGCGGGACTGCTCCCGATGCTCTGGTACTGGCGGCAGGGAAGCGACTACTACCGGCCCGCGAAGCTGGACGCGACGCGCACCGTGGAGGCGGAGTACGTTCCCGACGGCGCGGGTACGCCGTCCCGGTCGCACGAGGGTCTCCCCACCGACTTCTGAGGGAGAACCCGATGGCACGAGACCGTTTCACGCCCGACTTCGACCCCGACTGCGGGGACGCGTCGCTCACCTCCGCCCGGCAGGACATCGTCATCGGCCGCTGGCAGGGGCTCAGGGACCTGCTGTGGGTGACCGGCGAGGACTGGACGCTGCGCGGGCACCGGGTGCGGCTGCTGGCCCAGGCCTGCGCGGGCAGTTCCACGGTGGAGTCGTGGCTGGCCGCCGAGCCCGGCAACGCGGACGCGCAGGTGCTGCGCGCGGCGACGGAGACGGCCCGGGCGTTCCACCTGGCCATCACGGCGGGGCGGGGCGTGCCGATCGACCGGGACCGCGTCGACAGCGCGGTCCTGGCCTGTCTGCACGCCACCGAGGCCTGCCCCGAGGATCCCACGCCGTGGGTGTCGCTGATCTCGGTCGCCCGGCTGTATCCGACGGGCGTACGGCGCCGCGAACTGGGGCGCTGGTGGGACGAGTTGTACCGGCGGGACCCGTACAACACGGAGGGCCATCTGCAGGTGCTGCACTACTACTCGGCCCGCTGGCACGGCACGCACGGCCTGATGTACGACTTCGCCCGGGACGCGGCCGGAGTGGCGCCGCCCGGCTGCCCGCTGCCGGTGCTGGTGCAGTACGCCCGGGTGGAGGAGTACCGCTACGCCCTCGACGGCGCGCACGGGCAGCGCGGTGCGATGAGCCTCGGCCCGCACTGGGACCACGACGGAGCGGTCAACGACGTGCGGCGCACCTGGGAGCGGTGGGTGCGGGCCCGCCCGGACAGCGATGTGCCCCCCACCGAGCTGCGGGACCTCAACCACCTGGCGCACGCGGCCTGTCTGGCCGGCACGCCGGACGTCGCGGCGGCCGTACTGCGCCTGCTGGGCCGCCGTGCCACCCGGACCCCCTGGTCGTACACGGGTGATCCGACCCGGCAGCTGATCAAGTGGCGGGAGGACCTGGGGGTACGCGGGTGACGGCGGCCGGCCTCTCGCAGGCCCCGGACGTCAGGACGGGCGCACCACGCTGTGGATGATCGACTCGCCGCCGTAGTAGATGGATTCCTCGCGGACGTAGGCACCGGGCTTCGGGGCGTGGATCATCATGCCGTTGCCGATGTAGATGCCGACGTGGCTGATGTCGTCGTAGAAGAAGACGAGGTCGCCGGGCTGGGCGTCGGCCAGGGACACCGTGGTGCCGGCGGTCACCTGGTCGTAGGTGGTGCGCGGCAGGGTGACGCCGGCGGCCTTCCACGCGGCCTGGGTGAGCCCGGAACAGTCGTAGGAACCGGGCCCGGTCGCACCCCAGACGTACGGCTTGCCGATCTGCGCACGGGCGAAGGCGAGCGCCTCGGCGGCCTTGGCGGCGTTCGTGGAGCCCGACGTCGAGGTCGAGGTCCCCGAACCCGAGGACGAGCCGGAGCCGGAGGTCGAGGTCGAGCCGGAGGACGCGCTCTGCTCCTTCGCGGCCTGCGCGGCCGCGGCCTGCTTCTTGGCGAGCTCCGCCGCCTTCCTCGCCGCCTCCTGCTGCTTCTGCTTCTCGATCGCCGCGAGGCGTGCCTTCTCCTGCGCCGTCAGCGTGGAGAGCAACTTCCGTGCGGTGGACAGCTTTTCCTGGACGGTGGACTTGGCCGTCCTGAGGTCGTTCTGCGACTGCGTGAGCGTCTCGAGGCTCTTGACGGCCTTCCGCCGCGTCTTCAGAGTCGCGGCCTGTGCGGTGACGTAGTCGTCGACCGCGCCCTTCTGGCGTGAGGTCAGCCGGTTCATCAGCTGCGTCTGGTCGAAGTAGTCCTGCGGGGAGTCCGAGAGCAGGAAGGTCGCGGTGCCGGGGGTGGCGGCCCCGGTCCGGTACTGTGCCGCGGCGAACGAACCCAGTTCCTCACGCGCCTTGTTGAGCTTGGCCGTGCGCTCGGCCACGTCGTCGAGCAGGGTGTCGACGTGCGTGCGCTCCTGCGCGGCCTTCTCCTTGGCCGCGTCGTACTTCTCGGTCGCGGACTCGGCCTGACGGTACAGGTCGTCGACCTTCTTCTGAACCTCCTCGAGGCTCGGCCTGCCGTCGGCGGAGGGGGTGGCGTTGGCGGTCTGGGACAGCAGCGCCACGGAGGTGAGGGCGGCAGTGGCGAGGACGGGGGTGCGTATGCCTGCCACACGGGCACCCGTGGGGCGCGACTTGCGGTGCGACGCCAAGGTAGGCGACTCCTTCCATGTTCCGCCTACCGAGTTAGCTGTCGGGTTCGGGCGGGTGGTTCGGAAGGGTTGCCCTACGGCCCGTTCCCGGGAAGGGAGTCGGGCCGATTCACCCCAAGGTCGGTGGGTCCCCGGCTCCGGCTGCCCGCAGGCGGACCGGACTCGGCGGAGGCCGCACGGCCCGGCGACGTTCGCCGGTGGTTGTCGGACGACCTGGCCGGAACGCTAGCCAAGTCGTGGGGCCGCTGTGAAGGTTGGTGGGCGATATGCCCGATACATTTTCGTGACCTTTGCTCAGCTCCGTCGCAGGGTGCGATCGATCTGCCGTGACGTGGTGCGCTTTGTCCCGACTTCCGACGTCGGGCTGGGAGGAACGGAGCGGGACCGGGAGCGGTGCGGAGCCGGCGGCGGCCGTCAGGCGGACAGCAGGCCCCTGCCGAGCCAGTCCTTCGCGTCCCGCACGCCGGGCAGGGCGAAGAAGTAGCCGCCGCCCGTCGGGGAGATGTAGTCGACCAGGGGCTCGTCGATCAGCCGGGTCTGCACGGCCTCGAACTGGCGCCTGACGTCCTGCTGGTAGCAGCAGAAGACCAGGCCCATGTCGAGGTTGCCGACCTTGTCCACGCCCCGGTCGTAGTTGTAGCCCCGGCGCAGGATGCGGGAGCTGTCGGTCCTCGTGGTGCGCGGGTTGGCCAGGCGGATGTGGGCGTCGCGTGGGATCGCGGTGCCGTGCGGGTCCCTGGCGTAATCGGGAAGGTCCGTCTCCTTGGTGCCGTCGAGGGGGGCGCCGGTGTCCTTGCGGCGGCCGAACATCTTCTCCTGCTCGGTCAGCGACACCCGGTCCCAGAACTCCACGAGCATCCGGATGATCCGGATCACCTGGTAGCTGCCGCCCGTGGCCCAGGCGGGCTCGCCCTGTCCGTCGCCGACCCAGATGAGCTTGTTCGTCTCACGGGCCGAGCCGACGTCGGGGTTGGCGATGCCGTCCTTGAAGCCGAGCAGGTTCCGCTGGGCGCCGGTGGGGCGCGGGGCGCTCTGGAAGCCGTCGATGCGCCACTTGATCTGCATGGCGCCCCGGCTGTGCCGGGCTATGTCGCGCAGGGCGTGCAGCACGGTGTCCTGGCTGCCCGCGCAGAGTTGCAGGGAGAGGTCGCCGTGGCACTCGGCGGCGTCCAGGTCGTCGTTCGGGAAGGTCCGCATCGGGGTGAGCCGGGCGGGCCTGGCACTGGCGAGGCCGTAGCGGTCGTCGAAGAGGGACGCGCCGACGCCGACGGTGACGGTCAGCGAGTCCGGGGGGACCTCGGGGCCGAGGATGCCGTTGTCGGAGGGCGGCGCGCCGACGCCGAGGTCGGTGGGGGCGCCGCCGGAGGTGAGGAAGCGGGCCCGTTCGGTAATGGTGCGCAGCAGGTCGGTGAGGCCCTTGCGGTCGTCGGCGACGACGTCGAGGGAGACGAAGGTCGCGGCGGCCGGGGCGGGGGTGATGATCCCGGCCTGGTGGGCGCCGTGGAAGGCGACCTTCGCGCCGCTGTCCGTGCCCGTGTCCTGCGCCCGTGCGGTGCCCCCGCTCTCGCCGAGCGCGAAGCCGCCGCCGGCCAGCACCGCGCCCGCGGCCGACGCGCCCAGCGCGGTTCGCACGAAGGAGCGGCGGGCGGGGCCGACGGGGCAGGCCGGCGTCTCGGCAGTGGACATCGAAGGGTTCCCTTCCAGGTGCGGGTGCTCGGTGCTCATCAGGCGGACTTGCGGATCTCGAGGAGGTCCGGGACCGGGGCGAGGTCTTCCAGCAGCTGTCCGGTGGCGCCGTTGACGCGCTGCCGCTCGGCGGTGCCGAGCCGGTCGACGGGGGTCCAGCGGCCACCGTCGTGGGCCGCGTCCAGGAGCTTCTGGAGCCGGGCGATGTCCGCGTCGACCGTCGGGAGCAGCTGGGGTGCGCGGCTGGTCAGCAGCGGCTTCAGGACGGTGAGCAGCTCGCGGGTGCCGGCGAGGTTGGCGTCGGCGGTGGCGAGGGTGGTCCCGCTGCCCTGGTCGGTATCGCCGGTCAGCTCGAACTGGAGGGTGTTCTCCAGGATCTCGTGGGCCCGCAGCGGCAGGTCGCCCGGGTCGAACTCCTGGCCGGGGAAGGCCTTGCGCAGACCCGCGGCCGCGTCGGCGAGCTGCCGGGCGGGCTCCCGCAGGTCCTTGGCCGGCTCGCCGTGCCACAGGCCGTGCTCGAGGCGCAGAAACCCGGTGAAGTCCTTGTCCCGGACGCCGTCGGCCAGCCCGTCGGGCCGTCCGTCGATCTTCTGGTCGAAGTCCTCGAAGGTGCCGTAGGCGGCGCCGAGGGAGGCGTAGGTGCGGTGGGCGGTCAGCCAGTCCGTGCGGGCCCTGTCGAGGTGGCCGCCCGCGATGTCGTCGTCGAGGGTCCGGGTCTGGGTGACGAGCGTGCCCAGGCCCTGCTCGACGTACGTCCGGTACGCCTTCAGGGGTGCGGCGAGATCCTGTTCCGAGACCGGGACGACCGGCTTGCCCGCTGCCCCGCCGCCGACCCGCACCGCCCTGGAGGTGACGGCCCTGCCGCCGGTCGGGACGCAGCGCCAGGCGTAGCTGCCGCCCGCGACGGTGGCGACCAGGTCACGGGTGGTGCCGGGCGCCAGGCCCTCGATCTCGCCGTAGACCGCGCCGGTCGACGGGTCGATCAGGTACACCTCGGAGGTCTTGCCGCCGGTGTTGCGCATCTGGAAGGTCTGGCGGCCCGGCTCCGGTGCGGTGAAGCCCTTGCCGCACTCGGTCTCCGAGACGGCGACGGTCTCGTCGCCCGCGGGCTTGGGGCGAGCGAGGGCGACGACGAGGCCGGCGAGCAGGGCGGGTACGGCGACCACGGCGGCCGGGATCACCCACACGGGCCGGTTCCGCCGCGGCCGGGCGGCCTTCGGCTCGGGCACGGCCCGCTCGGCGGCCGGCTTCGGGGTGGTGGTGCGGACTCCGCGCACGAACAGCGTCATCACCACGGCGAGGTAGGCGGCGTAGGCCGCCACCTGCAGCCAGGTCATGGTCGGGGTGAGGTTGAACACACCCTGGATCAGGGTGCTGTACCAGGAGCCGGCGTCGACGCTGCCGGCCAGGTCGACCGCGTAGGCGGTCTTCCCGGGCAGCACGCCACCCTCCTGGAGGTCGCGCAGGCCGTAGCCGAGGACGCCGGCCGCGATGACGATGAGGACCGCGCCGGTGGCGGTGAAGAACCTGGTCAGGTTGATCTTCAGCACCCGCCGGTACAGGCCCCAGCACAGTCCGGCCGCGAGGACCAGGCCGATGCCGGCGCCGGTCAGCGGGCCGGCCGACTCGCCGGCCGCCCGGGCGGTGGTCCACAGGAACAGGGCCGTCTCCAGGCCCTCACGGCCCACCGCGAGGAACGCGGTGAGGACCAGCATCCCGGAGCCCATGGCAAGGGCGCCGGTGACCTTCTCCTTCAGCTCGCCGGAGAGGTTGCGGGCCGAGCGCCGCATCCAGAACACCATGGCGGTGACGAACGCGACGGCGATCACGCCGAGGGTGCCGCCGAAGGCCTCCTGGGCGGTCTGGGAGAGGGAGGCGGCGGTGAAGGTGAGGACCGCGCCGAAGCTCATGGCCACGGCGATCGCGGCCAGGACGCCCGTCCAGACCTGCGGCAGCCGCGAACGGGCCCCGGCCCGCACCAGGGTGGCGATGAGTACGGAGACGATGAGTCCGCCTTCGAGCCCCTCGCGCAGTCCGATCAGGAAGCTCGGAAACGCGTCGTCCCACATGCTCTGCGACCCCTCCCACTTAGTGAAGGCATGCCTTACCTTCGCAGACCATCATGACTACACGGATGTAGTCGGCCGGTCATGAAGTGGCAATAGGGAGGCAAAGTCCGGGAACGACACCCGGCCGTCGGTCGTCTACGCTTCGGTAGACCGTCTACAAATGTGTAGTCGGAATCAGTCGAGGCAATCGGAATCAGCCGAAGGAAAGGGCGTGCGGCGATGGCCACTCCCTCAGACCTGTCGTCGCAGCTCGCGGTCAACGTGCTCGACGCCCACTCCCTGCTGGCCGCGTTCGGCGTGCTGGGCGTCGCGGCGGTGCTGTTCGCGGAGACGGGCCTGCTGATCGGTTTCTTCCTGCCCGGCGACTCCCTGCTGTTCACAGCGGGCCTGCTCTGCACGGGCGCCTCCGACCGGGGTGTGCACCTCTCGCTCGGCCCGCTGCTCGTCGCGTCGGCCGTCGGTGCGCTGGCGGGCTCGCAGTGCGGGTATCTGCTGGGCCGCAGGGCGGGCGGGGCGCTGCTCGCGCGCAGCGGGTCGGCCCGCCTGCACGAGGGCGCCGAGCGCGCCGAGGAGCTGCTGGAGCGGTACGGACACGCGAAGGCGATCGTGCTGGCCCGCTTCGTGCCGGTGGTGCGGACGGTGCTGAACCCGATGGCGGGCGCGCTCGGCGTGCCGGTGCGCACGTTCACGCTCTGGCAGGTGGTGGGCGGACTCGTGTGGAGCATCGGGCTCACCCTCGCCGGCTACGCCCTGGGCTCCTCGATCCCGAATGTCGACAAGTACCTGCTGCCGGTGATCGCGCTGATCGTGGTCCTGTCGCTCGTTCCGCTCGCCGCCGAGGTGCTGCGCTCCCGCAGGGCAGCCAAGGAGGCCCGCTGATGATCCTCGCGCTCACCGGCTCCGCGGTCGACGGCCGGCTGTACCGGGACGTGGTGGATCTCGCCCATCACGTCCCCGGTCGGCTGGACGCGGTCATAACGGCGTGGTCCGCCTACGGCCTGGCCGTCTTCGCGCTGCTCATGGCCGTCGGGTGGTGGCGGGCCCGGCGGGTCGGCGCCGCGGCCGCCACCACGGCCCTGACCGTTCCGGTGGCCGTGCTGGTGGCCTTCGGCGCGGACGCCGGGCTCAAGCTCCTGGTGCGGGAGGACCGGCCCTGCCACGGCCTGCCCTTCCGGACACTGGAGGCGTGTCCGGCGCCCGGCGACTGGTCGTTCCCGAGCAACCACACCGCCATCGCGGCCGCCTCCGCGGTCGCCCTCCTCTTCGTCTCCCGCCGGCTCGGGGCCGTCGCCGCCGTGTGCGCCGTGGCCATGGCGGCCTCCCGGGTCTGGGTGGGCGTCCACTATCCGCACGACGTCCTCGCGGGAGCCGTCGTCGGCGGTCTGGTCGCCTTCCTCGTGATGACCGTGCTCCGGGGCCGCCCGCGCGGCCTCGCGGCACGGCTGGCGGCGAGCAGGCTGCGCCCGCTGCTGGTGTCATGAACCGCAAGGGCATCGCGGAACTGGCGGGCAGTGTCGCCCTCGGCGCCTGGGCGGCGTTCGCGCTGCTGGCGCTGGTCGTCTCAGGCCGGCACGGCGTCCCGCTGTCGGTGGACCGCACCCTGCTCGACTGGTCCGTCGGCCACCGCCCGGAGATGGCGGCGGCCGTCGCCCGCGGGCTGACCGCCACCGGCACCGGCCTCATCCCCTACGCGGTGGTCGTCGTGGCCGGACTGCTCGTGGGCGGGACCCGGCGGCAGCGGCTGACGGCCGCGCTGCTCGCCGCCGCCTGTCTCGCCACCGGCGAGGCCGTGCGGTACGCCGTCATGGAGCTGGTCGGCCGGGCCCGCCCGCCGTACCAGGACTGGCAGACGCACGCCTCGGGCTGGGCGTTCCCGTCGGGACACACCACCACCTCGGCCCTGACCGCCGGGCTGGTCGTCCTCGCGATCTGCGTACGGGCCCCGCGCGGCCGGCTCCCGCTGTGCCTGGCGGTGGTCTGCTGGGCGGCCGGAGTGGGCCTGACCCGGGTCTTCCTCGGCGTCCACTGGTTCACGGACGTGCTCGGCGGCTGGCTGTTCGCCGTCGGCTGGCTCGGCATCTGGGTGTGCGCGGCGGCCTGGTGGCTGCCCACCCGCCTGATCACCGGCACCGGCGAGCCGGACCCCCCACCCACCACCGACCCGGCCGATGCGCCGCTGGAGAGGCATGCGCCCCAAGATCCTGGTCGTCGAGGACGATCACGCCCTGCGTGACGTCCTGCGGCGCGGACTGCACGACGAGGAGTTCGACACGGTGACGGCAGCCGACGGCGCCACGGCCCTGCGGCTCGCGGCACCCGATGTCGCCGCCGCGGTGCTGGACGTCGGGCTGCCCGACGCGGACGGCCGGGACGTGTGCCAGGCCATGCGCGCGAACGGCTTCCTCGGCCCGGTCGTCTTCCTGACCGCGCGCCACGGGCTCACGGACCGGCTGTCGGGCTTCTCGGCCGGCGGCGACGACTATCTGCCCAAGCCGTTCCACCTGGCCGAGCTGGCCGCCCGGCTGCGCGCCGCGCTCAGACGGACCGCTGCCCCGCCGGCGGCCACCGCCGCGGGCGGGCTCGTGCTGGACGCCGTCCGGCACAGCGCCGTGGTGAACGGCGCCCGGATCGAGCTGACGCCGACCGAGTTCCGGCTGCTGGCGGCGCTCACGGCGGCGGGCGGCGACCTGGTGCGCCGCCGCGAGCTGGTCCGGGCGGGCTGGCCGGAGGGTGCGCAGGTCAGCGAGAACACGCTGGACCAGTACCTGACCCGGTTGCGGCGCAAGCTGCGCGCGGCGGGCAGCGAGCTCACCATCGGCACCGCGCGCGGCATCGGCCACCGGCTCGGCTGAGCGTCCACGCCGGTGCGCATCCGTATGAGACGGGTATGAGTGCCGCCCGTACCGCCCGTGTCAGGTTTCCCGCCTCCGCGACGTTTGCCGCCCGGCTCGCGCCCCGCACCCTGCGCGGCCGGCTCTCGCTGGTCGCGCTGGCCACGGCCGCCCTGCTGATGGTGATCCTCACGGTGGTCTTCAACGCCGTGGTCCAGCACCGGCTCCAGGGGGAGGCGGACGACGAGCTGCGCACCCGTGCGGCGGCGGTGGCCACCACTGTGGACACGCGCGGCGGACGCGTGCGGGTCCTGGAGACCGTCAACGACCCGCTCCTCGACACCGACGCGTGGATCTACGCCGGCACCAGGCTGCTCGAGCGGCCGCCGTCCGCGCCCCGCGAGGACGCCCTCACCCGCGCCGCGGGCACCCTCGCCGCCGCGGGCGGGCTCCGCTGCGCCACCGTCGGCGGCCGCGAACCGGTCCGGCTGTGCGCCGACCCGGTGCCCGGGCACGGGACGACGGCGACCGTCGTCACGGCGCTGGACCTGTCGCCGTACCGGAGTTCGGCGCGGACGCTGCTGCTCGGGTCGTTCGCGCTGGACGCGGTGATGCTCGTCTGCACCTACGGGCTGACCCGGCTGGCGGTGGGGCGGGCGCTGCTGCCGGTGCACACGATGACGGACCAGGCGACCCGGTGGAGCGCCGTGGCCTCCCCGGCGCGCTTCGGCGGCCGGGGGCGGCCGGCGGAACTGGCCGCGCTAGGCACGTCGCTGGACGCGCTGCTGGACCGGATCCGGGCGATGGTGCGGCACGAGCGGCAGCTGACCGGGGAGCTGTCGCACGAACTGCGCACCCCGCTGAGCCGGATGGTCGCGGAACTGGACTGGTGGCGCTCGCGTCCCCGCTCCGAGGCGGAGACCCGGGCGACCCACGAGGTCGTCGCCGAGGCCGCCCGCGCGATGCGCACCATCTGCGACACGCTGCTCGACGAGGCCCGCGACGGTGTGCCCATGGCCCCCGGCACGGCCGAGGTGCTGCCGGCCCTGCACCGCGTGGCGGCCTCCCTGGACGCCCCCGGGCCGGTGCGGGTCACCGTCGCCACCGGCGGGACGGCCCTGCGGGCGGGCGTGCGGCCCGCGCTGCTGGAGCGCATCGTCAGCCCGCTGCTCGCCAACGCCGTGCGCCACGCCCGTACGACCGTCACGCTCGCCGCCCGCCCGGCCGCTGACGGGATCCGGGTGGAGGTCACGGACGACGGGCCGGGCGTACCCGAGTCGTTCCGCGCCGAACTGTTCCAGCCGGGGCGGCGGGCCGACCCGGGCGACGGACACACCGGAGCGGGCCTCGGGCTCCCGCTCGCACGCCGCCTGGCCCGTTCCGCGGGCGGGGAGGTGTCCCACGACACCGACCATGCTCCCGGCACCCGCTTCGTGATCACACTCCCCAGCGCCTGACACCCACCGGGCCGACCCGATGGCCGCCGGCTCCCGGACACATCCCGGCCGCGCCGGCCCGGCCCTGGGGGTGGGCGGGTCTCGTCGCCGACGGACACGCAGCAGCGGGCGCGCCTCGAACGACGGTGTGGCGGCCCTCCCGGCGGCTCGCGGTTCGCTGATGCCCGTCCCGAACAGACGGCCCCACGCCGGACGGCGCCATGCGACCCGTCCCGGCGGCTCGCGGTTCGCTGATGCCCGTCCCGAACAGACGGCCCCACGCCGGACGGCACCACGCGGTCCGTCCCGGCGGCTCGCCGCCGGCGGGCGCTCGGACATGATCCGAGCCCGCGGCCTGTCCCCCCGGGCGGCCGTTGCCCCGGCGGAGCATCTGGCCGCTCGGTTCCGTCTCGGGCGGCCGGTCGAAGCCGGGGGCGGGGAAAGCTCCCGCCGTCTCAGAGGGAGCGGCGCCGCACCAGTACGGCCAGGACCAGCAGGCCCGGGAGCAGCGGTAGCCAGACGGTCAGGAGTCGGTAGCCGAGTACGGCGGAGGCGGCCGTTGCGGCGGGTGCGCCGGAGACGGTCAGGCCGAGGGCGAGGGCGGCGTCCAGGGAGCCGAGCCCGCCCGGGGTGGGGAGCAGGGCTGCCGCGCTGCTGGCGGCGAGGTACAGCAGGGCCGTCTGGAGCGGGGACAGGGGCAGTTCGACGGCCTGGCCGACGGCGACGACGACCAGGCAGTGCAGCGCGGCGAAAGCCAGCGAGCCGCCCCACAGGGCGGCAGCGCGGGCCGGGCAGGCGTGCACGGCGCGGATGTCCGGCAGCACGTTCGTCAGCGCACGCCGGCAGCGCGAGCGCAGCGGGCCGGCCAGGAGCACACCGAGCAGGACGCCGGCGCCCAGGACGGCGGCGAGCGCGGCCGCGGGAACGTGCGGGAAGCGCAGCAGGCCCGGGAAGAGGGGCGTGAGCACCGTGATCAGGGCGATGCGGACCAGGGCGCCGGCGGTGGCCTTGACGGCCAGCGCGCCGGCCGAGCGGCCCGCCGGCAGTCCGCAGCGCATCAGGAAGCGCAGGTTCACCGCGCCGGCGCCGAGTCCGGCGGGCAGCAGGTGGTTGGCCGCGGAGGCCGCGAACTGCGCGGCGACCAGGCGTGTTCCGGGCAGCCGCCGGGCGACCGCGCCCTGCTGGGCGAGTGCCGAGGCCGCCCAGGTTCCCACGGCCGCCGCCGCGCCGACCAGCAGCCACCCCTGGTCGGCGACGGCCAGCCGCAGCGCCCCGGTCTCCAGCGTCGGCCAGTGCCGCCGGGCCAGGTAGGCCGCACACGTCAGGAGCGCGAGGCAGACCAGGGTGGGCCAGTAGGTCCGGCGGCGACCGGTGGTGGCGAGGGCCACCGGGGACGTCACGGGGGAGGGTGCGGGGGCGTCATGGGCGGCCTCCGGTACGGCGTGCTGGGTCATCGACCGCCTCCCCCGCGTCTGCCGCGGCACCAGGTCAT
The DNA here is from genome assembly GCF_056434305.1 of Streptomyces sp. NPDC044061. Classification (NCBI taxonomy): domain Bacteria; kingdom Bacillati; phylum Actinomycetota; class Actinomycetes; order Kitasatosporales; family Streptomycetaceae; genus Streptomyces; species Streptomyces sp. NPDC044061. Next base: position 259,418 of record NZ_JBWKFL010000011.1, read on the forward strand.
GGACCGCCCTCCGGTACGGCGTGGTAGAGGCGCAGTCCCTCGAACGGCACGGACGGCCAGTGCCGGGCGTACCCGGGTGGCCGGGAGCCCGCCGGCACCAGGGTGGCCACCGGGGTGTGGCGCGCGGTGCGGGCGATGTCCTGTGCCGTGCTGTTGGCGTTGTGCCCGGCCGTGGCGGCCGAGGAACAGCCGGCGTAGAACGCCACCGGGATGGCCTCATGCCCGGTGACCAGACAGGGCGGGCGGACGCCGATCCCGTGCAGGGTGGCGGCGGTGCGGGACCAGGCACGGTGCGCGGCGGTGGTGCGGTCCACGGTGTGCGTGAGGACGGCGAGTTGTACGGCGAGGTGGGCCGCGAGTCCGAGTGCCACCAGTGTCACGGCGACGGGCCGCCAGGCCCGGGGCGGCGCGGTGACCAGGTGGACGAGCGCGCCGGCGACGGGGATCGCCAGCAGGGCGTAGGCGGGGAGCAGGAAGCGGGGGGCCGCGTAGCCGATCATGAACAGGTACGGGAAGGCGGCCGTCGCCCCGCAGGCGAGCGGGAGCAGTGTGGGCGTCGTGCGCCGGGCCCGGACCGCGATCACCAGGCCGAGCACGGCGAGCACGGGCAGGACGAACCACCAGGCGGTGACCATCGGGTGGGGCAGCGTTCCCGTGCACGGCCGGCACAGCGCCCGCCCGCCGAGGCTGCGCAGCTGGTCGACGACGGCGACGTGGAAACCGAGTCCGCCCTGGATCGCCGAGCCCTCGGACAGGCGGTCGGCGAGGCCGCCGTAGTCGACGTACGCCTCGATCACCCACTCGGCCGCCCCGGCGGCGAGGCCGGCGAGCAGGACGAGCAGGGTCCGCCAGTGGCGGTGCAGCAGGCCGAGGGCGAGGAGCGGCAGGGCGACCCAGACGGCGTCCACGGGCCGCATCCACGCCATCAGTGCCCCGCTCGCGGCCATACCCCACAGGGCGGCCCGGTCGGCGCGGTCGGTGCGGGCACGCAGGTAGCAGGCCACGGCGGTCAGGGCGCCCACGGCCACCCAGTAGTTGGGCATGGCCTGGGGGCCGTAGAACAGGGTCACCCACAGGGAGGCGAACAGGGCGCCGGCGAGGGCGAGTACGCGGACCGGGACCAGGCCCCGCCAGGTGCGCAGGGCCAGGAACAGGGCGAGGCCGGACAGGACGGCGAGGTAGACCCGCAGCAGCGCCGTCGAGGAGGACCAGGTGGCGACGGGCGCGACCAGCAGGGAGACGCCCCGCGCGCGGGGTGCGCTGAAGAAGGCGGCGGGCACGTGTCCGCTGACCTGGCTGACGTACACCGTCTCGTCCCAGCCGAGCCCCATGCCGGGCCGGACGAGGACCAGTTGGGCCAGCGTGAAGGCGGCCGCGACGGCCGCGAGCGGCCAAACTGCCCGAGTCCGACCGGCACCGGAGAACGCGCGGGGGGGGGGGGGGGGGGGGGGGGGGGGGGGGGGGGGGGGGGGGGGGGCGGGGGGGCGGGGCG
>NZ_JBWKFL010000011.1:260919-307961 GCF_056434305.1 Streptomyces sp. NPDC044061
ACGCGAGAAGTCGAACGAGAAAACAGCAAACGGCCGACCCGCCCGAGGCCGACAGACACCGGAGAACCCCCCCCCCCCCCCCCCCCCCCGGGCCGCGTCGGCGGTGGCGTGCGCGCTGCCGACCATGATCACCCCTCTGTCCCTACAACTCGTAGGGTCGCTACCCTACAGCCCGTAGGGTCGAAGACGGGAATCGGGGGAAACACAGCCAAACTAGCGTGGATCACGGGCCGTCGCAGGGCAGACAGGGCCGTCCGGACCCACGGCCCTACGCGCTGTAAGGTTGGGGCATGGCTGGCACAGGGTCCCGCGGCAGGGCGGAGCGGCGCAGCGCCGGGGCGCTGGAGAGCGAGGTCCTGGCCGCCCTGTGGGCCACGGAGCGGCCGCTGACCCCCGCGGAGATCCAGGGCGAGATCGGCGGCGGACTCGCCTACAACACGGTCCACACCATCCTCAAACGCCTGTACGACAAGGGGCTGGTGCTGCGCGACGCCGACGGGCGGCGCGGTGCGTACCGGCCGGCGAAGAACGCGGCGGAACTGACGGCCGAGGCGATGCACGAGGCCCTGGACCGAGGTCCGGATCCCATCGCCGCGCTCCAGCAGTTCGTGACCGGTCTGAGCCCCGACGAGGAGCGGGCGCTGCGCGAGTTGCTCGCCGGAGGCGGCGCATGAGATTCGACGTCTACACCCCGCTCTTGCTGTCGCTGCTGCTGTCCGTCGTCGCCCCGGTGATCGGCGGCCGGGTCGCCCCGGCGCTCGCCGCGCGCGTGCTGACGTCGGCGGCGGTGCTCACGGCCGCGGCCACGACCTGGTCGTTGGTGCTGCTGGTGGCCGCGCTGCTCGGGGACGCGCCGCCCGTGGTGCGCGAGGCGCGGGAGGACGGGCATCGGCTGGTGAGTCCGGTGCCGGAGGTGATCGGGGTCGCCGCCGGTGTGGCGCTGGCCGTGGTCGTCTGGCGGGTGCACCGGGCGCTGCGCGCCGAGCGGCGCACCCGGCGGGCGCTGCGGCGGCTGTGCGCCGGCCGGCCCACCGACACGGAGCTGATCGTCGCCGCCTCCGAGGTGCCCCGGGCGTTCGCGATTCCGGGCCGGCCGGGCCGGATTCTGGTCACCTCCGCGATGCTGAGCGCGCTGGAGCCGTCCGAGCGGCGGGTGCTGCTGGCCCACGAGCGTGCGCATCTGGCCCACCGGCACGGGCCGCTGGTGACAGCGGTCACGCTGGCGGCCGCCGCCAACCCGCTGCTCGTGCCGGTCCGTTCGGCCGTGGTGTTCCTGGTGGAACGCTGGGCCGACGAGCAGGCGGCGGACGCCGTCGGGGACCGGCGGGTCGCCGCCCGTGCGCTGGCCCGTGCCGCGCTCACCGTGGGCCGCGCCCGGCCGGCGTGTGCCCTGAACTTCACCGACCGGGCCGTCACCCGCCGGATCGCGGCACTCCAGACCAACCCGCCCCCCTACCTGTGGCCCGCCGCGGCGGCCGTCCTCGCCCTGGGCGCGCTCCCCGCCCTCCTCGCCGCCGACGCGACGGGCGACCTCCTCGGCCTCCTGTCCGGCGCACTCAACTGACCCTCAGCCACGGTTCGGCGCCCGGCGTGGACGCCGCCCGTGCCCTGACCACGAGCCGCCCCCGGCCGGCGTGTGCCCTGAACTTCACCGACCGGGCCGTCACCCGCCGGATCGCGGCACTCCAGACCCCACTGACCCTCAGCCACGGTTCGGCGCCCTGTGCGGTGGCTGCTCCGGGGCCGGACGGGGCGCGGCCGGCGGCACCGCGCGGACGGCCGGCTCGTCGGTGCTCACCCGGAGCGGCTCCCCGTGGTGGTGGAGCCGGAGCGGCGACCCGTCGAGGAGCGTGTACGTCGCCTTGTCCGCGCCGATCTCCACCCGGAGCCGGCGGCCGCGGAACTGCAGGTTGAAGGCCAGGCGGCGCAGCCGCTCCGGCAGACGCGGCGCGAAGCGCAGTCCGGCGCCGCCGCGGCGCAGCCCGCCGAAGCCCGCGACCAGCGCCATCCAGGTGCCGGCCAGCGAGGCGATGTGCAGTCCGTCCCGGGTGTTGTGCTCCAGGTCCGCCAGGTCCATCAGGGCCGCCTCGGCCGTGTAGTCGTAGGCGAGCCGAAGATGGCCCGTCTGGGCGGCGATGACGGCCTGGCAGCAGGCGGACAGGGAGGAGTCGCGTACGGTCAGCGGCTCGTAGTAGGCGAAGTTGCGGGCGATCTGCTCGTCGTCGAAGCGGTCGCCGCACGTGTACATGGCCAGTACCAGGTCGGCCTGCTTGACGACCTGTTTGCGGTACAGGTCGAAGTAGGGGAAGTTCAGCAGCAGCGGGTACTGGTCGGGGCGGGTGTTCGGGAAGTCCCAGCGCTGGTAGCGGGTGAACCCGGCGTGCTGCTCGTGCACACCGAGTTCGTCGTTGTAGGGGATGTGCACGGCCTCGGCGGCGTCCCGCCAGGCAGCGCTCTCCTCCTCGTCCACGCCCAGGCGCTCCGCCTCGCGCGGATGCCGCTGGACGGCGGCGGCGGCGGCGAGCAGGTTCTGCCGGGCCATCAGGTTGGTGTAGGTGTTGTCGTCGGCGACCGCGCTGTACTCGTCGGGGCCGGTCACGCCGTCGATGTGGAAGACACCGCGGTGGTCGTGGTGGCCGAGCGAGCGCCACAGGCGTGCGGTCTCCACCAGCAGTTCCACCCCCACCTCCCGTTCGAAGGCGGTGTCGCCGGTTGCCTCGACGTAGCGGACGACCGCGTCGGCGATGTCGGCGTTCACGTGGAAGGCGGCGGTGCCGGCCGGCCAGTACGCCGAGCCCTCCGCCCCCTGGATGGTCCGCCAGGGGAACGCCGCTCCGCCCAGGCCCAGTTGGGTGGCGCGTTCGCGGGCCTCGTCCAGGGTGTTGTACCGCCAGCGCAGTGCCTCGGCGACGGACTCGGGGGCGGTGTGGGTGAGCAGGGGCAGTACGAACGTCTCGGTGTCCCAGAACGCGTGCCCGTCGTACCCGGAGCCGGTCAGCCCCTTGGCGGGTATCGCCCGCTGTTCGGCGCGGGCGCCGGCCTGCAGGACGTGGAAGAGGGCGAACCGCACGGCCTGCTGGATCTCCTCGTCGCCGTCCACCTCGACGTCCGCGCGGGCCCAGAAGTCGTCCAGGTGGGCGCGCTGGTCGTCCAGGAGGCCCTGCCAGCCGTCGTGCGCGGCGGCCGCGAGGGCCGCGTCGACCTGGTCGGCCATCGCGGGCAGCGAGCGGGTACCGGACCAGCCGTGGGCGACGAGCTTCTCCACACGCAGCGTCTGGCCCGGCTCCAGCACGGAGGTGACGGTGAGCCGGGCGACGTCGGTGCCGCTCTCGCTGCGGGTCGTGGTGCGCTCGGGACCGGTGACGACGTGGTCGGCGGCGACCGCCACCCTGAGGCCGCTGCGCCGGGTGCGGTGCACCAGCCGCAGCCGGCTGCCGGAGGCGAAGTCGTCCTCCGGCTCCAGCGGCGACTGCAGGGCCATCGCCGCGCGCGGGTCGCCGTTCGCATCGGGCAGCTGCTCGTTGGCGACCAGCTCCGACTGGATCACCACCCGGCTGCGGTTGCCGACGGCCTCCACTTCGTAGGCCACGGCGGCCACCGCCCGCTGGGTCAGCGACACCAGCCGCGTCGAGCGCACCCGGACCGTGGAACCGGCCGGCGACGTCCACTCACAGGTCCGCTCCAGCACCCCGCGGCGCAGGTCGAGGACGCGCTCGTGGGCGACGAGCCGGCCGTAGCGCAGGTCGAACGGCTCGTCGTCCACCAGGAGCCTGAGGATCTTGCCGTTGGTGACGTTGATGACCGTCTGCCCGGACTCCGGATAGCCGTAGCCGGCCTCCGCGTACGGCAGCGGGTGCACCTCGTGCACCCCGTTGAGGTAGCTGCCGGGCAGGCCGTGCGGTTCGCCCTCGTCCAGGTTGCCGCGCCAGCCGACATGGCCGTTGGAGAGCGCGAACACCGACTCGCTCTGGGCGAGGACGTCGAGGCCCAGCTCCGTCTCGCGCACGCTCCACGGCTCGACCGTGTACGCCCGGTGGGTGATCACTGCTTGCCTCCCAGCTCGACGAGGTCCTTGACGACGACGTTCGCGCCGTGGGCGTACAGCGCGTCGGCCTGTCCGACGCGGTCGACGCCGACGACATGGCCGAAGCCGCCGGCGCGGCCCGCGTCCATGCCGGCCAGCGCGTCCTCGAAGACGGCCGCCCGCGCCGCCTCGACACCCAGGTCGCGTGCGGCGGCCAGGAAGGTGTCGGGGTGCGGCTTGCCCGGCAGGTTGCGCTCGGCGGCCACCACGCCGTCGATCCGCACGTCGAAGAAGTGCTCGGCGCCGACGGCCCGCAGCACGTCACGGCAGTTGGCGCTGGAGGAGACGATCGCGGTGCGCAGACCCAGCGCGCGCACGGCCTCCAGATAGCGCAGCGTGCCCTCGTAGGCCTCGACCCCGCCGGTGCGGATCTTCTCCAGCAGCAGGTCGTTCTTGCGGTTGCCGAGGCCGTGCACGGTGCGGGCGTCCGGTGGGTCCTCGGGGCCGCCCTCGGGCAGGTGGATGCCGCGCGAGGCGAGGAAGGAGCGGACCCCGTCGGCGCGCGGGCGTCCGTCGACGTACTCGTCGTAGTCGGCGACATCGTCGAACGGCCGCGCCCCGGGGCCCTCGTACTCGCGCAGGAACGCGTCGAACGTCTCCTTCCAGGCGGCCGCGTGCACGACGGCCGTCCTGGTGACGACGCCGTCGAGGTCGAAGAGACAGGCCTGGATGGTGTCGGGCAGACCGAGCTGAGTCATACCCAGCACTGTTCCCCATGGGGCGCCTTCCAGTGGGTGTCGAGCGCCACATGAGCCATACTTTCGCATCTTCACACCTGTGTCTCACCGCGCGCGCCGCTGGTGACACACTCTGCTGTGTGCCGCTGACCTTCGACGACCTCCTCACCCGTGCCCGCGCCCTCACCGCGGGCGGGCGGCGCGCGATCCTCGGGATCGCGGGCGGCCCCGGCGCCGGCAAGACGACGCTGGCCGAGCAGCTGGTGCGCGCCCTGAACGCCGACGGGCCGCCCTGGGTGGCGCACGTCCCCATGGACGGCTTCCATCTCGCCGACGTCGAACTGGACCGGCTGGGCCGCCGGGACCGCAAGGGCGCGCCGGACACCTTCGACGCGGCCGGATACGCGGCCCTGCTGCGGCGGCTTCGCGAGGAGAGCGACGAGGTGGTGTACGCACCCGGGTTCGAGCGGGTGCTGGAACAGCCGATCGCGGGCGCGATCCCGGTGCCGCCGGCCGCCCGTCTGGTGGTCACCGAGGGCAACTACCTTCTGCTGCGGGAGAGTTCGTGGGCCCGGGTGCGGGCCTGCCTGGACGAGGTGTGGTTCTGCGAGATCGACGAGCGGGAGCGCGTCCGGCGGCTGGTCGCCCGGCACGAGGAGTTCGGCAAGCCTCACGGGGCAGCCGTGGCCTGGGTGCTGGGGACGGACCAGCGCAACGCGGACCTGATCGCGACGACGCGGGACCGGGCGGACCTCGTCGTGCCGCCCGGCGCGCTGCCCTCGCCGCACGGGGCGCCGGAGACGGGCTGAGCGCGCGCCGCGACCCGCCCGCTCAGGCGCGCAACGTCAGTTCGGGCACACCGCCCGCGTCACCGCGTGGATCCCCGAGCAGGGCGGTGAACGCCTCCGTGCGCACCGTCAGCCCGCGTTCGTCCTCGTCGAAGGCGGGCGCGAAGGGGCCGCCGGGCCCGTACCGCACGGCGAACACGTGCAGCCCCTCCGGGGCACCCGGCGCCGGGCCGGCCTCCAGCGCGCTGGAGGCGAGCAGGTGGCGCCAGCCCTCGTCGGGGTCGCCGTAGCCGCGCGGGTCGGCCGCCAGCGCGAACGCGGCCTGTTCCTGGGTGAGTTCGGCGCGGGCGTCGAAGTGGTCGGGGCCGGCGTCCGTGGGATGCGTGAGGCGCAGCCCGCCCGCGGAGGCGACCTCGCCCTCGGCGGTGCGGCGCACCCGGTCTCCGTCGTCGGCGGCGTACGGCATCCCGGACAGCAGGTAGGGCGCCCCGTCGAGCCGCTGCACGGCGACCGTCACCCACAGGCCGGTGCCGTCGGTGACGTACAGCGACCGCACATGGCGCAGGACATGGTCGCGGCCGACGACCGGCTTGGTGACCAGCTTCGCCACGAGCCCGTCGGCGCGTACGTCCCGCACACGCACCTGCCCCATGGGACGGCACAGCAGGAAGCCGTCCGTCACCGGCCCGAACCCGTGCTGCCTGCGTACGGCCGCGGGCAGGTAGTAGGTGCCGGCCGCCTCGATCAGCGACGGGGTCATCCGGCTGTCGAAGGCCACGGAGACCGTGCCGGCGCGCAGTTGGTGGCGGGCGGGGGCCGCCGAGGGGGTGCGGTGCCAGCGGGTGGTGTCCTGGATCTGCCAGACCAGCATGAAGGCGAAGTGCCCGTCGATCCGGCCGTCCCGCTGGACCGCGTGCCGCGCCCACCGGGTGTCGCCCCGGTAGCGGCCCAGGTCCGAGCCGACGCGCGCGCCGAAGTAGCGCAGGCCCAGGACGGATTCGAACCCGGAGTGCTGTTCGCTGTAGCGGGGGCCGCCGAGGTCGAAGCCGCCGTTCGTCAGGCGGGCGTCGAGGTAGCGGGCGAGCATCTCGCCGTCCTCGGCGAACACCGCCTCGCCGCTGATCCGGTGGGCCTGGGCGAGGAAGGACAGGGATATCGGGCCGTAGTTGTTGTCGTACGCCCCGCCGTGCTCGGGCGGCAGCAGGGCGCCTCGGTCGCGGCCCCGGTGGGCGCGGATCTCGTCGGTGTACAGGGCGAGCGCGCGGGCACGGACCGACTCCCCTTTCTCCGCGGGAAGACGGCGGGCCAGCATCAGGCCGCCGACCACGCAGCCGATGGCCTGGTTGCCCGCCTCCTGGGGGTTGAAGAAGGTCGCCTCGGTCAGCCGGCGCCAGTAGCCGTGTGCCACCTCGGTGAGCGCGGTCCGCTGTCCGTCCGCCAGGAGGCCGTCCGCCGCGTCGAGGACGTTCACCGCCTGGAGCAGCGCCCACACCGTGCTGGGCCAGTCGCCGATGGGATGCGCGCCCGCCGCCGGCACGTAACGCGCGTACGGCAGACCGGAGTCGGCGATGCGGAGGTTCGGGTAGCCGGGGTTGTCCGCGGTGTGGACGCGCTCGCGCAGGTGGAAGGCGAGGCTGCGGCGCACCGCCTCCGGCAGCCGGGGGTCCTTGCCGCGCTGCCAGGCGAGCGCGAGCAGGGAGGTGATGCCGAGGGAGGTGTCGCCGACGTCGTTCAGCGCGTCGGGGTGTTCGAGGCTGCCCTCGGGGGTCAGCCGGGCCAGGGCCTGCTCGGTGACGTCGGCGAGGACGGCGTCGTACGCCTCGGGGGTGTCGGGCAGGTCGTGCAACGGGCGGCGCTGGTACGGCAGATGCACGCGGGATCAGCCCTTCGTTCCGGTGGTCGCCAGACAGCCCACCAGTCTCTTCCGGCAGACGAGGAAGCAGATGAGCTCGGGGAGGAGAGCCGGCGTCGCCATGGCGAACATCGCGCCACCCTCCGGGTCGCGGAGCGGCAGCCGGTGCGCGGCGGCCACGCCCAGGACTCCGCACCCTGGAGGTCACCCTGCGCGCGGGCGGTCCGGCCGGGTGGTGGTGAACTCCGACGGGCTGCGGACCGTACCGGTGTACACACGGCAGAAGGTCTGCCGGTACGACTCGTGAAGCGGTGACTCCCCCGGCGGCGGGAGCGGTGCGACAGTGGGGCCATGATCAGGTCCCGGCTCGCTCCCGCCACCGCACGGCCGGTGCCACCGCGGGGCGGATGATGGCGCACGCACAGCACACGGCCCAGCTCCTCGGGCCCGAAACCTCCGGAGACGACAGCCCGGGACGGAGTACGGCCCGGGACCGTTTGCGGGCCGGACTGTACCGCCGGCGGCGCCGCCTGGTGCCGCTCCTGGTGGCGCTGCTGCTGGCCCAGATGGCCGCCGCGATGGTCACCACGGCCGTGCAGCAGACGCCCACCATCGACGAACCCGTGTACGTGGCCACGGCCACCGACTACCTGCGCGAGCACCGGCTGCGCTACAACCCCGAGCACCCGCCGCTCGGCAAGCTGCTGATCGCGGCCGGTGTGGCGGTGGCCGACCCGCACTACGACCCGTCGTACACCGGCACGCAGGGTGAGGTGGGACGGCATCTGCTGTACGAGTCGGGCAACGATCCCTGGCGGCTGATGCTGTGGGCGCGGCTGCCGGTGATCACGCTGACCCTGCTGTTCGGACTCGTCGTGTTCGCCTTCGCCCGGGAGGTGGCGGGCAGGGTGGCCGGCCTGGTGGCGCTCGCGCTGTACGCCTTCTCCCCGGATGTGATCGCGCACGGCTCGCTGGCCACGCTGGACATGCCGGCGACCGGGTTCGTGCTGACGTCCGCCTGGCTGCTGTGGCGGGCGCGGCACCGGCCCCGGCTGTGGCTGCCGCTCGCCGGGGCGGCCCTGGGGGCGGCCGTGGCGACCAAGATGAGCGCGCTGCCCGCGGTCCCCGTGGCGATGCTCCTCGCGGTGGTGTCGGTGTGGGCGGCCCGCAGCGGGGCCGACCGGCGCCGGAAGCTGCTCCTGGGGCTCGCGGGTGCGGCGGTCGTGGCGCTGGTGGCCGTCGCCGTGGTCTGGGTCGCCTATCTGGCGGTCGATCCCCGGCTGCGGTTCACGCCCGCGGAGCCGGTGCCGGCCGTGCACGGGCTGCGCGGGCGTCTCACCGATCTGCTGCCGCTGCCGCACGCCTACCGGGACGGGATGCGGGTGCAGTTCGGTCTCGAGGACTATCCCTGGCAGGGCTACCTGTTCGGGCACCTGTACACGGGCTCGCTCTGGTACTACCTGCCGGCCGCCCTGCTGGTGAAGACCCCTCTGGGGTTGCTGGCGCTGGGTGCGGCCGGTGCCGTGGCCACCGTGGCGGTACGGCGGCTGAGGCCCGCGGCGCCGTATCTGCTGCTGCCGCCCGCTGTGCTGCTGGCGGTGGCGATGACGGGCTCGCGGGACTTCGGGACGCGGTACGCCCTGTTCGTGCCGGTGTTCCTCGCGGTGGCGGGAGCGGGTGTGCTCGCGCCGCGCCGGCGGTGGGCGCCGTCGGCGGTGGGGCTGCTGGTGCTGCTGGTGGCGGTGAGTTCGCTGCGCACGTTCCCGTACTACCTGCCGTACGCCAACGAGGCGTTCGGCGGGCCGGAGCACACCCACCGGCTGCTGCACGACTCCAACGTGGACTGGGGCCAGGACCTGGGTCGGCTCGCCGACCGCCTGCGGCAGCGGTATCCGGGCGAGCGGGTGTGGCTGGTCTACAAGGGCAGCGGTGTGCCGTCGTACTACGGGATCGATGCCTCCGATCCGCGCAAGGTGCCACCGGGCCGGGTCCACGGACTGCTGGTCGTGTCGGACTCCGCGGTGGCCAAGGCGCACGGCGAACTGGCCGAATTGATCGACTCCAGCCGTCCGGTCGATCAAGTGGGTCATTCGATCACCCTGTACCGGCGGTGAGCCTGTCGGGCCGTCACACCCCCTGGTCACCACGGTCGGTGAGCTATGTTGAGTGTTCGTGGGAGACAAAGGAGGCGAGCCGGTGCCCTCGCCGCAGCAGGCACGCGCCCAGGCGTCAGCGATCACCTCGGGCAAGATCGCGCCGGAGGCCGGGGCCGCACCGACTTCCCAGCTCAGAGAGCTCTTCGACGGACCCCGGCTGTCCCCGGGTCAGCGCCGTGTCGCCCAGTACCTGATCGAGCACATCACCGAGGCGGCGTTCCTGTCGATCACCGAGCTGGCGGACCGCGTGGGCGTCAGCCAGCCCTCCGTCACCCGCTTCGCCGCCGCCGTCGGCTTCAGCGGCTACCCCGCGCTGCGGGAGAAGCTCCAGGCGATCGCGCTGAGCCAGCTGGCCGGCGGACCGGGCGAGGTGGACCGCGCCAACGAACTCCAGGCGGCCGTCGACGCCGAGATCCAGAACCTGGAGAACCTGCGCCGCGACTTCGCCGACCCCGACCGGGTGATCCGGGTCGGCCGCGCGCTGTCCCGCTCCACCCCGCTGACCGTGCTGGGCCTGCGCATCTCCGTGTCGCTCGCCGAGTACTTCGGCTATGCGGCCCGCCGCATCCATCCCGATGTACGGCTGGTGACGCGCGGCGGCAGCGTGGCCTACGACGCGCTGCTGCAGTCGCGCGAGGCCGGCGGCACCTGGGTGCTGGCGTTCGCCATGCCCCGGCACGCGCAGGAGACGCTCACCGCGCTGCGCGTGGCGCGCGAGGCGGGCCTGAAGGTCGCCCTGATCACCGACCTGGCACTCGGCCCGCTGGCCGACGAGGCCGACGTCACCTTCACCACCGGCCCCGGCTCCCGCCTGGTCTTCGACTCCTACGCCGCGCCCGGACTGCTGGCCGCGGCCCTGCTGCAGGCCATGACGGACGCCGATCCGGAGCGCACGCAGGCCCGGCTGGAGAAGTACGAACAGGTGGCGGACCAGCAGCAGTTCTTCCTCAGGGACTGATCCTGCCGTCTTCGGCGCAGGTGACCGCAGATCTTCCTGCCGCGAGCCGCCGGGGCCGGGATCATTCGGCCCACGGGGATCATTCACCGCATATCTCGCATGAATGTTTTCATACGTCTTGCAAAGCGGACGGCATATATAAATACTGCTCACGGATCGCGCCCGGCCCACCCCCGGGCACGTTCCGCACCCGCGGACTCACCGCTCGCACCACGCCCCGAGAAAGCCGACGGACCGCCCATGCGCACGCAAGCACTCCCGCCGCGCCGGTCCCCTGCATCCGGGGCCCCCGCACGGACATCCCATGCCGCCGTTCCCTACCCACGTCGGCGCCCGGGATGTTCGGTGGCGCACCGCCCCGGCGGCGCGCCCGTGGCGGCCCCGGCCATCCCCTAGGCCGGGGCCGCCCCAACCGTCGGACCACCCTCACGACGCCGCACACCGGAAGTGATCATGCCCCTGACCACCACGCGCCTCAGCCCCGACTGGCCCTGCCAGGTCAAGATGCCCGGCAGCTACGACTGGGAACGCTCGGCGGCCAAGTGGCTGCGCGAACTGATCCCGGCGCGCTACGCCAGCTACCCGACGCTGATCCGGCACCCCGTGCTGCTCGCCCGGCACGCGCAGATCCAGGTCCAGCAGGAGATCCGGGTGGCGCGGACCGCGCTGCAGACCGCCCGGGCCGAGCTGCCCGTGCTCGGGGTGCCCGAGGCGGTCATCGAGCACACGATCAAGCTGTACGCGGCCGAGGTGCTGCAGCTCCAGCACATAGCGCGCAGTGTCCGCGCGGTCAGCGAGGCGCTGGCCGGACGCGGCACCGGCCGCTGACCGCCCGGCCGCGACCTGCCGGAAGGCCTTCCCGGCCGCCGTGCGCGGCCGCGGCGGTGCGGGCCTCCGAGGCCTCCTTTCCACCCTGGAAAGCCGGACATGTCCTGCCCGGAAAGCCGGACGTGGCAGACGAGTGATCGAACGGCCCGAGATGTGCAATGCTCATCGCGTGACGAGCGAGCCAGCGCCCTCGGTGGACCCGGGCACCGGTGCCGATCTGGTGGCATTGGCCAAGGTCGTGGCCCGTCAGCGCGCCGAGATGGCGCGGCTGCGGGACCTGGCCGCGACCTCGGCCGTCCTGGAGCGCGCCAAGGGCGCGCTGATGGCGACGACCGGCTGCTCCCCCGACGCCGCGCAGGAGGAACTGCTGCAGCGCGCCAAGGCCGGCAACCGCACGCTCCTCGAGGAGTGCTGGCTCACCCTGGGCGGTCTGGTGCCGCTGAAGCCACAGCCCGCCGAGGGGGCGGGCACGGGACACGCCACGACCGCCGCCTGGGAGTCCTGGCCCACCGGGACCGGCGACGTCGTGGACGTGCTCGGCCAGGTCGGCCGGGATCTGGTCGGGGTCAACTCCCCGCAGGAGCTGGCCGGATGCCTGCTGAAGCATCTGGCGCCCGAGGTGGGTGCGGACGCCGTGATGCTGTACGAGCGGCTGCCCGAGGGCGGGCTCGAGCTGATCGGGCACACCGGGGTGGACGCGACGCTCGCCTCGCAGTGGCGCCAGGTGCCGCCCCTGAGCGGGGTCACCCCGCTCGAGGTCCTGAAGACCGGCGAGCCGCGCTGGCTGGAGGACATCGCCAGGGACCGGCAGCGCTACCTGCTCATCGGGGACTCTCCCGAGCGGTGGCTGTCACGGGCCTGGCTGCCCGTGTCCACCGGAGGCAACGCGGGGGTCGCCCTCGGCGTGCTGCGCCGGCGGCACGGCGCGTTCGCACCGCGCGAGCGGGAGCTGCTGCGGGCCGTGGCCCGGCTGTGCGCGGGCCGGCTGCGGGCCTTCGACGCCCCTCAGGAAGGCACCGACGAGGGCATCGCCCAGGCCGTGCAGGCCGTGCTCGACGCGGTGCCAGGGGCGGCGATCCTGCTGACCCCGCTGCGCGCTCCGTCCGGCGAGGTGGAGGACTACCGCATCGACGCCGCGACCGCCGACGCCGTCGACGTGTTCGGCCGGACCGGGCGGGACATGGTCGGCAAGCACATCCTGGAGAGCTATCCGTCCGTCGCGGGCGAGCCACTGTGGCACGGCTACCTGGACGCGCTCGTGACCGGGGTGCCGTTCGAGAGCGATCCGTTCGCCTACCAGGACGTGTCCGAGGGGGTGCCGGTGACCGCGACCTACTCGGTGCGGGCGGCGCCGCTGGCCGACGGGCTGCTGGTGACCTGGCTGCGGCACGACCCGGTGGAGCGTCAGGAGCAGCGTCTGGCCGACGTCCAGCGGCTCGGCAACCTCGGCTGGGCCAACTGGAACCTGGTCACCCAGGACATCACCTGGTCCCCGCAGGCCTACGCCGTGCTCGGCCGCGACCTCGCGCACGGACCGGTCCGGCTGGAGCGGCTGCCGGACCTGGCGCTGCCCCAGGACGCGGGTCCGCTGGCCCACGCGATCGCCGAACTCATCCGGCACGCCCGGCCGTTCGACGTGCCGTTCCGCATCCAGGCGCCCGAGGGCGTGCGGCACCTGAGGATCGTCGCGGAGGCCGTGACGGAACCGGACGGCACGCCCGCCGACGTGCACGGCTTCGTGCAGAACCTCACCGCGCAGCGCAGCGCCGAACTCGCCCTGGTCGAGAGCGAACGCGCGATGCTGCTGCAGCGCGGGGTGCTGCAGGCGGAGCGGGCCCTGGCCGCCCGGCTGCAGCACGCGCTGCTGCCGCTGCCCAGCAAGCCGGTGCGGCTGGCCGGGCTGCGGATCGAGGTGGCCTATCTGCCCGCCCAGTCGGGCATCCACGTCGGCGGTGACTGGTTCAGCGCCATCGAACTGCCCGACGATGCCGCGCTGTTCGTCGTCGGTGACGTCGCGGGACACGGCATCGGCGCCGTGGCGACGATGGCCCAGCTCCGGTTCACCGCAAAGGGCATGGTGAGCACGGGCTCCTCGCTGACCGGAGCACTGGCGCGGCTGAACCAGCTGCTGCTGCACTCCCGGGACAGCCGGGCCACGGCCACCATGGTCCTCGCCCGCTACGAGCCCGCGACCCACGTCCTGACGTGGGCCCAGGCCGGCCATCCGCCGCCGCTGCTCGTGCGCCGCGGCGAGGTGCGCTACCTCACCCGGCCCGGCGGCATGCTGCTCGGCGCCAGCGCGAGCCCGGTCTTCGAGTCGGCGGAGATCCGCCTGGAACCCGGTGACCGGCTGCTGCTGTACACCGACGGCCTGGTGGAGCGCCTCGGCGAGGGCCTCGACGCGGGCTTCGCCCGGCTGGCCGACGCGGTCCGCACCCACGGCCGCGGCCGGGCCGGGTCCCTGGAGGCGCTCCTCGACACGCTGCTGGCCGACGAGCGCCGGGACGACGTGTGCGTGCTGGACATCAGGATGCCGCTGGAGGCGGAGTAGCCGGGTCCTGCCGGCCCGCACGTCGCCGCGGGACGTCGTCAGTCGTCGTCGCGGTGGCGCCAGTACCAGCAGAAGCCGATGGCCAGGGCCAGCAGGAAGACGATGGGCACTAGCAGGCCCGGGATGCGGGAGCCGGTCATCGGCGTGGCCTTCGGTCGTGGTGCGGGGTGCGGGGTGCGCCCGGCGGGGTGCCGCGGAACGAGTGCCCATGGTGGGGCCCGGACAACCGGACGATCGCGGGGCTTTTCCGAGGCGTTGCCCGGCGTTCGAGCCGGGTCAGTCCACCGGGTGACCGGGCTCGATCGGGAGCGCGTCGGTCAGCCGGAGCAGGGGCCCGCCGGGCCCTTCGCCCCAGCGCACCGGGTCGAGGACGAAGCCGACGTGGTCTCCGCCGTCGGTTCGGTGCAGGATGTCGCCGACGAACCAGCCCGCCGCGCCCGTCAGGACGGCCGCGCCGCCGGGCTCCTCCCGCCAGTCCACCTGGGTGAACTTGTCGACCTCGTCGCCCGTCTCGCCGCCGAAGACCACCGCGAGGTCCCGCTGGTCCCGGGTGAGCAGGTGCACGGCGAGGCAGTGCGCGGCCCGGGCCACCCGGTAGGTGTGGTTGGCCTTGGACAGCCATACCGCGAACCTCGGCGGCCGGATGGAGCACTGCGAGGCGAAGCCCACCAGACAGCCGGCCCGCTCACCGCCCGCCACGGCCGTGACCACGTACATCTCGGGATCCAGCCGATGGAAGATGCCGTCCACGCCCGTCATGCCGCTCCGCTCCCGTCCCTGTCCCAGCCGGCCTCGCCGGCCGCCCGGCCTCGCAGTCCTCCCCGCACCCTCGGAGTGCCCCCGGAGGACGGAGCCAATGCGCCGGCGTGGGTGATCAGCCGCCGGCGAGGCCGGTGCGGGACTCCAGCGCGCGGCGGGTGTCGTTCCCGTAGACGCCGGTCTCGTCGCCGCTGATGCCGTACCAGAGCTGGAAGCGGGCCACGGCGGCGGTGAGCACGGCGTCGTAGGTGCCGCCGACCGAGCCGTCGCGGTAGACGTCGGGGACGCGCAGCAGGCGTTGCTGCAGCTCGGTGACCTCGGGTCCGGTGTCGCCCTGACGGAGGGTGCCGGCGCCGTCGGGGTCGGCGGAGGCGGCGGGGGCGGGTGAGACGGGGGCGGATGTGACGGAGGCGCTGGTGGCCGGTGCCCTGGTCGCCGGTGCCGTGAGGGCAGGGTGGGAGGGCCGCACGGTGGCGCCGGCTGCCTGCTGGCGGGCCGGGAGCAGCAAGGCGCACGCGAAGCCGACGAGCGCGGCGGCGCCGACGGCCACGGCGACGGCGGCGCGGCGCGGTCCGGGGCCGAGTCCGAAGGCGTCGCGGGCGGTCCGGCCGGTGCCGGGCGGCGAGGTCCGCGCGGGCGTGGGGAACGGAGGCAGTTCCTGGGTCTCGTCCTCTGCGTCCTGAGGAGACCGGGGCGTGGCGGCGCCCGGTCGGGGGGCCGTGCCGAAGGATTCGTACGCCTCCGGCTCCGGGTGCATCTCGCGCATCAGCTCCGCGAGGGCGTCGAAGCGGCGCAGCCGCACCACGCGGACGGGCTCGAGAACCGGTCCTGGGTGCGGCTGTTCAGGGTCGAGCGGTGTCGGCACCCTGCTCTCCTTCCGTCCCGTGGACACGGGCGTCCGCGGTCCCCGTGCTGAGATACGGCACGAACGGCGGCCCCGTTCAGGGGTGCCGGCCTCCTCGGAACGATCGAAACGCTCAACACAGCAAGAACCATTGAGCGTTTGAGCGAATGCATGCTAGATACCGCCGTCATGACGACTCCATGGTCACGCCGTGTTTTCCGGACCGCTTCCGCAGGCACCGCCGTCGCCCTCGGACTCGGCACCCCGGCCGTCGCCGCGTCGGACGAGTTCGCGACGCTGCGGGCGAAGTGGCGCACCCTGATTCTCGGCGAGGGTTTCGCCCCGACCGCCGAACCGTTCCGGTCCCGGCTCGCCGGCCTGGGCACCACGGCGAGCGGGCTGCTCTCCACGATGGCCCCGGCGACCGGCTCACCGAGAGGGCCGACGGCACCACGGTGATCGCGGTGAGCGATCCGATGCGCATGCGCACGAGCCTGACCCTGACCTGGCGGCGGGCGGTGAAGGCGGTGACGTCGGCGCCGGCCACGCTGTCCTCGTCGGCCACGGGCTCCGCGTTGACGCTGGCCTTCGGGGACCTGACCGCGACGGCGGGCGCGACGCAGCGGATCACCGTCAGGCTGGGATGAGCGCCGCCCGCTCCCCGTGGACGAACCGGCTCAGGGACGCCGTCAGCGCGGTGACGAAGGCGTCCCTGGCCTCCTCGGGCAGGGCGTCCAGGGACAGATAGGGGTTGAGGTCCTCCAGCTCGACCAGCAGCAGTTCGCCGTCCGGCGCGCGGCAGGCGTCGACGCGCTGGATGCCGTGGCCGAGGCCGTTCCAGTCGATGAAGCGCCGGGCGAACTCCAGGTCGGCGGCGGTGGCCGCGTACGGCGTCAGTTCCCAGCGGCGCTCCGGGTCGGGTGCGTACAGGGCGTACTGGAAGTCGTCGTCCACGAAGTAGAAGGACACCTCGTAGGCGAAGTCGACGCACGGCTGGACGAGGACGCTGCCGTCGGCGAGCAGGCCGAGCCGGTCGGCGGGCAGGACCCGCAGGCCGAAGGAGTCGGCGCCGAGCTTGGGCTTGACCACGTACCGCTCGGCCGTCGGCAGCAGGTGCAGGTCCTCGGCGCGGTCGACGGTGGGGATGACCGGGAAGCCGGCGGCGCTCAGGTCGACCAGGTACTGCTTGCCGGCCATGTCGGCCCTGCCGGTGAGCGGGTTGTACACCCGGATCCCGCTGTCGAGCGCACGCGCGCGGAAGGCGTCGTACTCCTTCTGGTAGCCGAGGACGGGCCCGCTGTTGCGGACGACGACGGCGTCGTGCCCGTCCATCAGCGCGGCCGCGTCCAGCGGGTGGCACAGGGCGAGGTCGAAGTGCTCGCGCAGCCGGGAGGTGAGGAAGATGTCCTCGTCGCAGTAGCGGCGCCCGCGGGCCGGGTACGCCAGGTCGGTGACGTAGAGGACGCGGGGGCGGGCGGTGGGCATGCGGGTTCTCCTCGGGCGGGGCCGGGCGCGGCACGGGGCCGGTGGCGGCAGCGGTGGAGAAAGGTTACGTCGCAGGGTGCGGGCGACATCCGGCGGCCCTGCCCGTCAGTGCCCGGCAGTGCCCGGCAGTGCCCGGCAGCACTCGTCAGCTGTGCGGGATCCGCAGCCCGGCCGCCCACAGCTCCTCGACGCCGATGCCGGTCAGGCCGCGGCGCACGCTGCGGCGGGGTGCCGGGACGATCGGTGTGTACGACGGGACGGCGAGCACCCTGCAGCCGGCCGCCTCGGCGGCGGCGACGCCGGTGGGTGAGTCCTCGACGGCCAGGCACGCGGCGGGGTCCACGGCGAGGGCGCGGGCGGCGGCCGGATAGGGGTCGGGTGCGGGCTTGGTACGTGCGGTGCCGCCCGCGGCGACCGTGGTGCGCAGGACCTCGGCGCCCTCCGGTGCGAGCACCTTCAGGACGGCGTCCACGACCGGCCGGGAGGACGCGGTGACGAGGGCCGCGGGAATGTCCGACTCCCGGAGCAGAGCGAGGAGTTCCAGCGCCCCCGGCAGGGGCGTCGCCTGCTGCTCGACGGCGCCGAGGAACCGGCGGCGAGGGCGTCGGGGTCGGTGCCGGTGAGGGTGTGCAGGTGGGCCGCGGTGTCGGCGGCCTAGCGGCCGAGGGCGGCGAACAGGTCGTCCGGGTCGATGCCGGGTGCCGTCTCGCGGACCGTGCGCAGCCACAGGGACTCGGTGTCGACGAGGGTGCCGTCCATGTCGAGCAGGACCGCGTCCGGCCGGGCGGCGAAGGGGCGGCCGTCGAGCGTCCAGTGGCGGTCCGGACGGCGGCCGAGCGCGGCGAACACCTGGGCGGCGACGTCGGCGTGCCGGATCCGGTCCGGTGCGCGGCCGATGCCGCGACCGGCGGCGGCCGGCCAGGCGGTGCGCTCGGCGCCGGACCGGCCGCCGTGTCCGCCCGCGTCGACGTGGCCGTGATCGGTGACCACCAGGTACGTCCACTGCTCGTCGGCATGGGCGGGGCGGGAGCGCACGGCGGCGAGCAGTCTGCCCGGACGGGCGTCGGCGCGGCGCACCGACGTCTCGTACGCCTTCCCGCAGCCGATGGCGTGTGCGGTCTCGTCGGGTGCGCCGAGATGGACGAAGGCGGCGTCGACGTCGTCCTCGGCCAGGACGCGCGCGGCGGCCTCGGTGATCCGCTCGTCGCACTCCTCCCAAGCCTCGGGGGTGTCGGCGCGCGGGGCGATGTGCACCGAGCCGGAGGGGGCGCGGAAGAGGGGGCCGCCGTCGCGCGGCTGCAGCAGCGGGCGCCGGCCGGCGGCGACGAAGGTGCGGCGGCCGTCGAGCCGGTCGAGGCGGGTGGCGAAGTCCGGGAAGACGTCGAGACGGTGGCGGAGAGGTCGTTGCTCCACACACCGTGCTTGGCGACGCCCACACCGGTGACGATCGTCGCCCAGCAGGGGCCCGACATGGTGGGGGTGTCGTCGTCGACCTCGACGTGGGTGAGGAAGCCGTCGGCGGCCAGGGCGTCGAGGCGCGGGGTGGGCAGGAGGCGCAGGACGTCGATGCGTACGCCGTCGACGCCGACGACGAGGACACGCTGGGCGGGCATGAAGGTCCTTTCGGGGCACGGGAGTCGGGGCTGTGAGGCGTCACGCCGACCGGCTCAGCTCCTCGGGGCCGACGCCGTGCGCGAACGGCAGGCCGCGTGCGTAGCGGGCGACCTCCTCGACGGCCCAGTCGGTCATGCGGCCCAGTTCGTTGCCCAGGGAGCCGGCTACGTGCGGGGTGAGCAGTACGTTCGGCAAGCGGTAGAGGGGGGAGTCGGCCGGGGGCACGTCGGGTTCGGTGACGTCGAGGACGGCGTTGAGGCGGCCGGTGAGCAGGTGGGCGACGAGGGCGTCGGTGTCGACGAGGGAGCCGCGGGCGGTGTTGACGAGCGTCGCGCCGTCCGGCAGGAGGGCGAGTCGGCGGGCGTCGAGCATGTGGTGTGTCTCGGGTAGTTGCGGGGCGTGGATGGTCACCACATGGCTGCGCGCGGCCAGTTCGTCCAGGCCGACGGGCTCGGTGCCGAGCGCGTGGGCCTCGGTGGGGTCGAGGTACGGGTCGTGGAGCAGGACGTGCAGGTCCAGTAGTCGATGGTCACCGGCTTGCCGTCGGACGCGGCACCGGTGGAACCGCCGCTGCCGCCGCAGGCGGTGGCGAGCAGACCCAGGGCGGCGAGGGCGGCGGTTACGGCTGCACGGAACGATCGTGACGTACGCGTCATGGCACGGCTCCTACGAGACCTCGTACGGGAAGAGGCGGTCGCAGGACATCTTTTGTGCCGACACGATCAGCGCCAAGAACGTTCGCGCAAGATAATCAAAACGATCGCGATCCGATCAGTTCGCTCGTGCGCTTCTTCTGGTGCCGTCAGGAGCCGTCGACGGGCGCCACTCCCCCGCACGAGGAGCGGATCCGCAACTCGGGGAGCAGGTCGAGGTGTTGCCGGGGACCGGGCCGACGGCCCGCGGTCCGCTCGGCGAGGCGGCGCAGCAGCAGCTTCGCGGCGAGTTCGCCCACCGCGCGCTTGGGCGGGGCGATGGCGGACAGGGGCACGTCGGCGAGTCCGGCGACCTCGTCGTCGTAGGCGATGAGGGCCAGGTCGTCGGGCACCCGTACGCCGCGCGCCTGGAGCCGGGGCACCAGCACGATGGCGTCCTCGTCGCTGTGCACCAGCGCGGCGGTCACCCCGCGTTCGCGCACCGCCTGCACGAGGTAGTCGACGGAAGCGTCGTAGTCGCCGTGTTCACGCACGCTCGGGGCGCCCTGGTCGACGTCGATGCCGCGCGAGCGCACGGCGGCCTGGAAGCCGGCGCTGATCTGGACGGCATGCGGGCCCTCCTGGAGGACGGCGGTGATCCGGCGGTGACCGAGGGCGGCGAAGTGGCCGACGGCGACGGCGGCGCCGTGGGCGCGGTCGGTGCGCACCCGGTCGAGGTCGGCCGCGGGGTTGCCGGGCAGCGCGGAGCGCTCGACCAGGACGGTGGGCACCTCGCACTCCATGAGCCACTTCTCCTGGCCGTCCTCGGGGACGCCGCCGAACCAGCTGGGCGCCACCAGGAGCCCCTGGGCACCGCCCGCGACCAGGTGTTCCGCCTGGACGGGGTCCTCGGTGTCGACATAGCCGGAGACGCCGAGCACCAGCCGGCCGCCCTGGGCGCCGACCGCCTCGCGGGCGCCGCGCACGATGTCGGCGAAGATGTAGTTCGTGGTGGGCACGATCATGCCGATCACGGCGCCTTCGGCGGGCTCCCGCCGGCGCTCGGGGGCCGCCGCGGTGTCACCGGGCCAGACGACCGCCCCGTGCAGCCGGTGCACCCGGCCCTGGGCCGCCAGCGCCTCCACGTCGCGCCTCAGTGTGACCGCGGAGACGCCGAGTTCGGCCGCCAGTTCGGCGACGCGGAGACTGCCCCGCTCCCGGACGAGTTCGAGCACCCGCTCGTGGCGCTGGTCGACGTGCAGTCGCATGGGGCTCCCCCTGGAACAGTGATCCCGAGTGACTTACTCTACGCCCACAATCGTATCGATCGTTTCCAATCAATTCGATCGCTCCGGTGTTCGGAATCGCGGCTGCAGTGCACTCAGTTCCCCTGCTTGGGAGTTCCTGCTGCACTGAGTGTCATGAATCCGGGCCGGGTGCTACGTTCCCGTCCATGAGCTCCAGCAGCGCGGCGTCGGCCGCCAAGCCGCCGATGCGGGACGCCCTGGTCGAGGCGGCCTTCCGGCTCTTCCTGGAACGCGGGTACGAGCAGACCACCGTGGACGACATCGTGACGCTGGCCGGGGTCGGCCGGCGCTCGTTCTTCCGCTACTTCCCCTCGAAGGAGGACGTGGTCTTCCCCGACCACGAGCGCTGTCTCGCGGACATGACCGCGTTCCTCGCAGCGAGCGACGAGGCGGACGAGCCGGTGCGGCGCGTGTGCGACGCGGCCCGGCTGGTGCTGCGGATGTATGCGGAGAACCCGACCTTCTCCGTGCAGCGCTACCGGCTCACCAAGGAGGTGCCCGGGCTGCGCGCCTACGAGCTGTCGGTGGTGTGGCGCTACGAGCGCGCGCTCGCCGAGTACCTGCGCGAGCGGTTCGCGGGCCGGCCCGACGGGACGCTGCGCGCCGACGTGATCGCGGCCTCGGTCGTCGCCGCGCACAACAACGCCCTGCGCTCCTGGCTGCGTTCGGACGGCAAGGACGACGCGGGCGCGGCGGTGGACCACGCCCTGGGGTACGTCCAGGCGGCCTTCGGTCACGCGGCACACCCGCGTCCCACCCCGGCCCACTCCAGTCCCGCGGTCCTCGGGTACGACACGGGGCGGGCCGGGCAGCCCGACGTCGAGGACCCCGGCATCGAGCGCCCCGACGACGTGATCGTGCTGGTCGCCCGCCGGAACGCGCCGCTGTGGCGGGTGGTGCAGCGGTTCGAGTCGGCACTCGGCCGGGCCTGAGCCGGCGGGCGCCGGCCCGGCTGGCGTCCCTGCACAAAGCCTCCGCAGATTCGGGGTACGGAGTGCCTTTACGAGTGACACTGAGTGCCATACTCTGTCGGCGTGCACGGTGGCACCGGAGCCGCGCACATGCGTGCGCGGTTCGCGCCGGGCGCGCGGGATTCCGGCCGAGCGCAGGGAGTTGACCAGCGTGTACCACCACTCAGCAAGCACCTCGTATCCGGCGGCCGGCTCCGCGGCGGGTGTTCTCGACCCCGCTGCCGCGGACTCCAGGGACGCCATCGTCTTCCAGCGCTGCACCTGGTGCGGCACCGCGATGTACCACCGGCTGCTGTGTCCGGTTTGCCAGGGCAGCGAGTTGCGCACGGAGCGCAGCGAGGGCACGGGTACCGTGCGCCACTCCACCGTGGTGCACCGCAACACGCCCGCGGCGCGCAATGTGTCGCTGATCGAGATGGCCGAGGGGTTCGTGGTGCGGGGCCGGGTCATGGGCCCGCCCGTCGGCATCCACAGCGGGGACCGGGTCCGGCTGTCCACGGCCAAGGACCCGGTGCGCGGCGAGCCGGTCTTCCAACTGCTCGACGAGCCGTACCGCGCCTGGACCTGAGGGCATGCCGACGGCGGACCCGCGATCCGGGTCAAGATGCCTGCATGAGCACGCAATCAGCATCGGAATCGGCATCGGAGCAGGTGCGCGCGGCCGTAGAGGGTGAGCTTCGGCTCATGGACCCCACGGTGCGCGCCTCGCGGGACCTGGCGCGGCAGTGGCTCGACCCGGACTTCGTCGAGGTCGGCGCCTCGGGCAGGCGATGGACCCTGGAGGACCTCCTGGCCGAGCTGCCGGACATGGCGGGCGGCACGGAGCAGGGCCCGCGTTACGAGCCCTCGGAGTTCAAGGGGGTTCGGCTCGCCCCGGGTCTGGTGCATCTGACGTACGAGACGGTGCTCGACGGCCGCCGTGCGCGCCGCAGTTCGCTGTGGCGCCGCAGGGACGAGCACTCGGGCTGGCGGATGTACTACCACCAGGCCACTCCGGTGCCGTCCGGGGACGCATAGCCGGACCGCCGTCGAGCCCGGGCCGAGGGTGCAATGCCATGTCCGTCGTGGTCGTGGGTGCCGGGATCCTCGGTTCCTCCATCGCCCGTCACCCGGCCCGCCGGGGTGTGCCGGTCACCCTGTCGATCGGGCGCCACGCCCGGCCGCCGGGGTGACCGGCCGTCGCGCACTCCGCCGCCACCCGGGCTCCCGTGGCCGGGCGGCTCGTCGCGGACGAGATCGCCACCGGGCGTCCGGCTCGGGAACCGCGCGGGTGCCGTCCGTCGGGCCGCTGACCGCCCGATGTGATCGAACAACTGCCCTGCACAGGCAACCCACAGAGTCTCCTGCCCGTCCTCCGGGGGCGAGGGGCGCCCGGGACCGCCGGGACGCCCGAGGTCGTGGTCAGAGGAGGAACTGTGGTCCGTGCCCGGCGCATATGGGTCACCGCCGCCGCGTTACTCGCGGTGGCGGGAGCGTCCCCGGGATCGGCAGTCGCACAAGGTCAACCACCGTCATCGCCCGCGGCGTTGACCGCCGGGGCAGACGGGACGCTGCCGCCCGGGTGGGGCATCACCGGCGGCCGTGCGACGCCGCAGCTGGTGTGGCGGTCCGGCCGGCCTGTGCCCATGGGCGACGCGCGTGTCGAATTCCGTTCCGGCGGACGGCTGCTGGGTGTTCCGCGGCCCGCCGCGGACGGTCGCACCTTCCGGCTGCGGCTCGACGGCCGGCGCCCCGAGGCGCTGCGCGGGCTTCAAGTGTGGTCCGGCGGACGCCGGCTGGACGGCGCGAGCCCCGCCCCGGCCACGTCGGCCGGCCGGCCGCCGGCGCCGCTGCCGGCCAACTCCGTGGACCCGGGCAAGCCGGGTTCCTACCACACCAGGTCGGGTGAGTACCGACTCGAGTCGGTCCGGCTGCCGGGCCTCTCGGCGCCGGTGGAGATGCGAGCGGTGGTCGTCGCCCCGACCGGCGCCCGAGGGCCCCGCCCGCTGGCGCTGTTCCTGCACGGCCGCCACTACACGTGCTACAAGGGCCACGACATCACCGGTGACTGGCCCTGCGCGGCCGGGACCAAGCCGGTGCCGAGCCATCGCGGTTATCTGCGGGACCAGAAACTGCTGGCGTCCCAGGGCTATGTGACCGTGTCGATCTCCGCGAACGGCATCAACGGCCAGGACTGGGCGGCCGAGGACGGCGGCGCGCAGGCGCGTTCCTCCCTCGTGCGTCTGCACCTGGCGCGGTGGGCCGACTGGGCCGAACACCCCGACACGGCACCGGCGGTCGTCCGGGACGCACCCCGGGCCGATCTGTCCCGCGTTCTGCTGGTCGGGCACTCGCGCGGTGGCGAGGGCGTGAACCGGGCGGCGCTGGACAGCCTCTACCCGCCGCCCGCCGCGCAGGACGGCTACCACGGACCGGTGCGCTGGACCATCCGCGGTCTGGTCCTCATCGGCCCCACCGTCTTCGGCCAGAACCCGGTGCCCGACGTGCCGTCGGCGACCATCCTGCCCGGCTGCGACGGCGACGTCTCCGACCTCCAGGGCGAGGTGTACGTCGACGGGACGCGCGCGGTCAGCCGCGGCAGCGCCCTGCACAGCGCGGTGTACGTCCTCGGCGCCAACCACAACTTCTTCAACTCCGAGTGGACGCCGGGGCAGGCGGCCGCCCCCGCCGAGGACGACTTCTCGGACGACCCGCAGCGGCACGACCCGGTCTGCTCCAAACACGCCGCCACCCGGCTGACCGCCGACCAGCAGCACCGGGCCGGCTCGACCTACATCGCTGCCGCCGCGCGGCTGTTCCTCGCCGGTGACGACCGGGTGCGGCCGCTGCTGGACGGTTCCGGGAAGCGGGCGCCGTCGGCGGACCCGGCCCGTGTCCTCACCCACGCCGTGGGCGGGCGCCGCGATGCCGGGTTCCTGCCGGACGGCGGGGTGTCCGTTACCGGCGGCCGGCTCTGCGCGGTGGTGGATCCCGCACCGGCCAAGGCCTGCCTGGGCCAGGGCGCCAAGGGCATCTCGCCGCACTTCGCGCAGTGGCAGACGGACCGGGAGACCGGCCGCAGCGCGATCGCCCTGCGCTGGACCCGCGCCGGCACCCCTGCTCGGGTGCGGGTGAAGAACCCGGTCTCGCTGGCCGGTGACAAGGCGCTGGCGCTGCGGCTGTTCGTGCCCCCGAACTCCCGGAACACGCGCCTGGACGTGTCCGTCACCGACGCCTCCGGCCGCAGGGCGGTCCTGGGCAAGGTCCGGATCGACGGGCTGCCCGGCAGCGAGCGCACCGCCTCCTACTGGGCGCGCGAGATCCGGGTCCCGCTGGCGGCGGCCGGCCGTGCCGGGCTCGACCTGCACACGGTCAAGTCCCTGGAGCTGACCCCGCGTTCGGGCTCCGGCCGGGCGTGGCTGATGGACGCCTGGGGCTGGCGGCCCGGTCTGCCGGCGGTGCGGGCCGCGGCTCTGCCCCGGGTGGACGTCGGCCGGACGACCGTCGACGAGGGCGACTCCGGCGTGCGCACCTACCACGTGCCCGTGGACGTCTCGGGACACGGCAGCGGCCAGGTCCGGGTGTACGTTCTGGACCCGGCCACCGGCCGGGGCAAGGACCGGCTGGTCACCGTGCGTCCGGGCGGCCACGACATCGATGTTCCGGTCGAGGTGAAGGGCAACACGCGCTACGGCTCCGACGTGTCGTACGACATCGCCGTCAAGGCGGTCCGGGGCGCGGTCGTCGGCTCGTACCGGGGCGGGATCACCGTGCACGACGACGACCCGGCGCCCAGGATGACCGTCACCCCGGTCGCCGACAAGGTGACCGAGGGGCAGGCCCTGAAGTGGCGGCTGTCGCTGTCCGAACCCGTCGACGTGGACATGGGCGCGGTCTTCACGGCCGTCGCCCCGGCCACCGGCCCCGAGCTGTCCACCAAGGACGTGACCGCACGCTGGCTGCGGGACACCACCGGCGCGTCGCCCGACCCGGAACGGCCCCTGTCCAAGCTGGACGGCGGTCTCTATCTGTGGGTGGGCGTCCCGGCGGGCAGCACCAGCGCGGACGTCACCATTCCCACGGGCAAGGACCGGGTGACGGAGCCGGCCGAGTCGGTGCGGTTCCGGCAGATCGACCAGCAGACCGGCGAACCGCAGCCCGGTGGGCTGGAGTTCACCGGCACGTTGCTGGACGCGTCGTAGCCGCCCGGGGCCCCGGGGACACGGCGGCTTCCCCGGGGCCCCGGGACACCACGACGCGCGACCTGATCACGGCTTCGGGGTCCCCCGGATCCCGACCGTCCGGATCACGGCTCCAGGGTCACCCGGATCCCGACCGTGCCGTCCAGGCCGCGCCGCAGCCGGCTGCCCAGCAGCGTGAGCCGGCCGAGGACGCCGTACTTGCGGGCGATGAGGGTGCGGTAGCGGGCGGTGGTGGCCGCGTCGGCGATCTCGGCGGTGGCCGGGTGCTGGTCCCCGGTGGGACGGCCGCGCACGTCGCAGGGGCCGACGAGGACGTCCGCGCGCCGGCGGATCCGCTTGACCTTCCAGCTGTCGGCGGCCGTCCACACCCCGAGGGCGTCGCCGTCCGGGACCACCCACACCGGGGTGGCGACGGAGCTGCCGTCCTTGCGGTAGCTGGTGACCAGCAGGTACTTGCCGGAGCCGAGCGGGTCCCGCCGTGTGTCGTCCATGTCCGGCAGTCTAGGAGGCCGCGTTCCCTCGCGGGACACCCCTGCCGTGCGGCCACCGCTCAGGCGAGCGCCGCCGCCATGCGCCGTACCGCCTCCGTCAGGATCTCCGGGGAGGTCGCCAGGTTCAGGCGTGCGTGCCCGGCACCGCCGCTGCCGAAGGGGAGGCCCGAGCTGAGAGCTATCCGGCCGCGCTCCAGGAACACCTCGGCGGGGTCGTCGCCGAGGCCGAGGGCACGGCAGTCGAGCCAGGCCAGGAAGGTGGCCTCGGCGGGACAGGGGCGGATCGCGGGCAGGTGCTCGGCGAGCAGGGCGGTGAGCAGGCGCCGGTTGGTGTCGAGACCGGCCAGCAGGGCGTCCAGCCAACCGATGCCGTCATTCAGGGCGGCCGTGTGGGCGATGACGCCGATGTGGCTGGGGCCGTGGCCCACCTCCTCGGGCAGCCGGGCGAGGTCGGCGGCCGCTCCCGGTCCGGCCAGGGCGAGCGCGGCCTTGAGTCCGGCCAGGTTCCAGCCCTTGGACGCGGACATCAGCGACAGGCCGCGTCCGGCCCCGGGCACGCTCAGGTACGGCGCGAAGGTGACGCCGGGGGCGACCAGCGGGGCGTGGATCTCGTCCGCGACGACCCGGACGCCGTGGTGTTCGGCCAGGTCCGCGACGGCGGCCAGTTCGGCGGCGGTGTGCACGGTGCCGGTGGGGTTGTGCGGGCTGCACAGCAGGAAGGCGGCGCGGCCGCCGCCGGCGGTCGCGCGCCGGAACGTGTCCGCCAGCAGATCGAGGTCGATGCGCAGGCCGGCGCCGAGCGGGGCCTCCACCACGCGGCGGTCCATGTGGGTGACGAACTGGTAGAACGGCGGGTACACCGGAGAGTTCACGATCACCGGATCGCCGGGCCCGGTGACCAGCTTGAGCATTTCGACCACGCCGAGCATCACGTCCGGGACGATCGCGGTGCGCTCCACGGCGAGTCCGTGCCAATTCCAGCGCTTGGCGGCGAAGCCGGCCAGTGCTTCGGCGTAGGCGGTGCCCGCCGGGTAGCCGGTGTCCCCGAGGGCGAGGGCGTCGGTGACGGCGCGGACGACCACCTCGGCGAGGGGGACGTCCATCTCGGCCACCCACAGCGGCAGCACGTCCTCGGGGTAGGTGCGCCACTTCATGCTCGTGCGACGTCGCAGCCGGTCCAGGGAGAGGGCGCGCAGCGGGTCGGGTTCGCCGGGTGTGTCGTGCGGGATGCCGCTCATGGGGCTCACGATAGGGGGCTGTGGCGCGTGCGGAAGCGGGGCGAGCCGGGCAGGTGGGCCCGGGTGGCGGCACAGCCGGTCGCGGCCCGGCCCGGCCGCGGAAAAGCCCGGACCTGCGGCACAGATCAACTCGGGCGTCTAGATTGCGTCTTGAACCGGCGCACCTCTCATCAGTCATCCAGGAGCTGACCCACGTGACCGACAACCCGGCAGCCACGAACGACGTGGCCGTGTCGCTGCGCGCCCGCATCAACACCAGCCAGCCGCACACGGCCCGGATATGGAACTACTGGCTCGGCGGCAAGGACAACTACGAGGTCGACCGCGCGGCCGGCGACCAGATCCGCCACTTGCACCCGGGCATCGGGGAGTACGCGCGGGCCGACCGGCTGTTCCTGGGCCGGGCCGTGCGTCACCTGGTCGGCGATCTCGGCATCCGGCAGTTCCTCGACATCGGCACGGGGCTGCCCACAGCCGACAACACGCACGAGGTCGCGCAGCGCATCGCGCCGGAGACACGGATCGTGTACGTCGACAACGACCCGCTCGTCCTCGCGCACGCCCGTGCCCTGCTCACCAGCACGCCCGAGGGCCGTACCGACTATCTGGACGAGGATCTGCGCAACGTCGACGCGATCCTCGAACACGCGGCGAAGACGATCGACTTCAGTCAGCCGGTCGCGCTGATGCTGCTCGGCGTGGTCATCTTCATCGGTGACGACGAAGACCCCTACGGACTGGTACGGCAGTTGACGGACCGGCTGCCGTCCGGCAGTCATCTGGTGCTGTCGCACACGATCACCAGTCCGTCGATGCCGGACGTGGACGAGGCGGTCAAGTTCTGGAACGAGCACGGCACTCCGAAGCTGACCCAGCGGACCCCGCAGGACGTCACGCGGTTCTTCGACGGCCTGGAGCTGCTGGAGCCGGGCGTGGTGTCCTGCTCGCGCTGGCGGCCGGACAACGGCCACGGGGCCGAGCCCGAGGAGGTCGCCATGTTCGGCGGGGTGGCCCGCAAGAACTGACCCCGCGCCCGGGCCGAGAGGATCACCGCCGTCGTGAACGCCACCGGGCCGGGGCACGTACTCACGGTCGGGCGCTCGACGACCGGAGGGCCCCGCGGTGCCGGCCGGGCATCGCGCGTTCGGGGTTCGGGAGCCATGCATGAGGCACGCACGACGACGGGTCGTCCGGCGAGTGACACGGCTGGCGGCGGTCGGCGGACTCCTCCTGGGAGGCGGGATGGTCGCTCAGGCGGCCATGGCGAGCGAGACTCCCCCGGCGTCCGCCAGAGCGTTGCGTGCGGCCGGGACGACCGGTGACACCGGAGCCGCGCTGGTGGCGCGGCTCGGCTCGGCGCGGACGGCGGGCAACTGGATCGGCGGCGACGGGCGTCCGGTCGTTGCGGTGACCGACTCCGAGACGGCACGGACCGTGCGGCGGGCGGGGGCCGAGGCGAAGCTCGTGTCGCACAGCATGAACGAGCTGAAGTCGGCCACCGCCACGCTGCGTTCGGCGCCCCGGGTGGCGGGCACCGCGTGGTCGGTGGACTACCGGACCAACCGGGTCGTGGTACAGGCGGACCGCACGGTGTCGGCGTCCGACTGGTCCCGGATGACCCAAGTCGCCTCCGGCATCGGCAGCTTCGTGCACATGGAGCGCACGCAGGGCACCTTCACGACGCGGCTGAACGGGGCGCAGCCGATCCTGTCCACGGGCGGCCGCTGCTCGGCGGGGTTCAACGTCACCAACGGGCAGACCGACTTCATTCTCACCGCCGGCCACTGCGGGCCGTCCGGATCGACCTGGTTCGCCGACAACCAGGGAAACCAGCAGCTGGGCAGGACGGTCAGCAGCACCTTCCCAGGCAACGACTTCTCGCTCGTCCAGTACAACTCCGGCAAGGCCGGTGACGGCGCCGACGTGGTCGCGATCGGCGGCGGCAAGGGTGTGCGGATCACCGGGGTGGCCGATCCGGCGGTGGGGCAGCGGGTGTTCCGCAGCGGCAGCACCAGCGGTCTGCACGACGGCCAGGTGAGCGCGCTGAACGCGACCGTGAACTATCCCGAGGGCACCGTCACCGGACTGATCGAGACCAACGTGTGCGCCGAACCCGGCGACAGCGGCGGCCCGCTGTTCTCCGAGGGCGTGGCGCTGGGCGTCACCTCGGGCGGCAGCGGCGACTGCACCACGGGCGGTACGACGTTCTTCCAGCCGGTGACGAAGGCGATGGCGGCGCTGAACGTCCGGCTGATCGTGTCGGCGCAGAACGCCGGCGGTGCGCAGAACGCCCCGTCCTCCCCCGCACCGTCCGCACCGGCCGGGCAGGGTTCGGTGGCGCCGAGCGCGGCCTCCCCGGGCTCCTCGGCACCGGTCACGGGCGCCGCCGAGGGGCAGACGCTGCTGGCACGGCTGACGGACACCCGGAACGTCGGTCCCGGGCTGCTGGTGATCGCGGGCAGTCTGATCGCGCTCGTCGCCACCCGCTACTTCCGCGCCGAGCAGGACCGCAAGGCGTACCAGCGGTACTACTCGGCCACGTGGGGCTGACGAGAGCTGACGAGAAAGGCCGGCAGCCGTTCGGCTGCTGGGAGGTCCTATGAGAAGGGCACCCGTGGGCTCACGGGTGCCCGGACGCTTCGGCGGTGGTCCGCCGGCCGGTTTCAGGCCGCCCGGTGCGGCTGCGGGGCCGCTGCGGCCCACTCCAGCACGAGGCGCTGGTACTCCGCGCGCTGCTCGCTGGTCAGTGTCCCGCCCGACCGGCGCCACAGGGCCCTGATCTCCTCGTTGACCTCCGCGGCCGATCGCTCGGAGGCGGCTTCAACAGTGGTGGACATGCTGTGAAGCATATGCCGCTGGACGTGAAGGCGTTGTGAGTAAGTACCCCCGATATGGACATATCGGACCGTGTTACTCATCACGTCAATGAGCCGAGCGGGGGCGGAAGTTCAGTCCCGCGCCGCTCCGAGTACGAGCACCTGGATGGCCAGTACCGCCGCACCGCGCGCCCAGTCGTGGAAGTCGGAGACCTTGGTCTCCAGGTCGACCGGCGCGGCCGACGGATGCCGGTGGCCGCGGAGGGTCGCCCGCACCGTGTCCCCCGCCACATCCATGAGGCCGACGCCCTCGCCGGCGAGCAGGATCTTCTGCGGCATCACGAAGTTGGCGATCTGCGCGACCAGTGTGCCCAGGGCCCGGGCGGCCTCGTCGATCACCCGGGAGGCCATCGGCTCGCGCGCGGCGGCGCCGGCGAGGATCTCCTCGTAGCCGGCGTCGCGGCCGGTGGCCGCCTGGATCTGGTAGCGGATGCTCGGGATGGTGAGCAGGGACACGGCGCTGCCGCGTTCGCCGCTCGGTGTGAGCGGGCCGTGCGGGTCGATGATCCAGTGCCGGCCGAAGCCGCGGCCGTCCTCGGGACAGGGCACCCGCTTCCCGCCCAGCACCAGCCCGTAGCCGATGCCGGCGCCGATGGTCAGGACCACGAAGCGGTCGAGTCCCCGGCCCGCCCCGAACCAGGTCTCGGCCTCGACCAGGGCGGCCAGGTCGTTCTCCACGACCACCGGCAGCCCGGTGCGCTCCCGGACCAGCTCGGCGAGCGGAACGTCCCGCCAGTGCAGGAAGGGCGACTCGCCCACCACCGCGCGTCCGCGCACGAGGCCGCCTACTCCGATGCCGATGCCGGCGAGCGCCGGATGGCGGGCGGCCAGTTCGGCGGTCATCTCCGCGAGCAGGTCGGCGACGCCCGCGGGGTCGCGGCCGGGGAGCGGCCGGTCGAGGCGGGTGACGACGTCGCTGCGCAGGGTGGTGACGACGCCGTAGACCATGTCCTCGGCGATCTTGAAGCCGAGAAAGGAACGGGACTCGGCGACGATGTCGAGCGGCTGCGACGGCCGGCCCTGGCGGACCTCCGCCGAGGCACCCGCCTCGGCCACCTCGACCAGGAGGCCGGACTCGATGAGCGGTTTGGTCAGCCGGGTCAGGCTGCCCTGCGAGAGGTCCAGGCGGCGGGCCAGCTCGGTGCGCGACAGCGGCCCGTGCACGAGGACCTCGATCGCGACGGAGCGCTCACCCGGGCTCAGCGGCAGCCAACTGGTCATGAGGTCCGACCTCTGCGTTTCTTTTGAGTCGAAAGTAACATGCACACTCTACTGGGACACGGTCGCGCCAAGCGCAACGGTGACCACCCTCTTGACGGACTGATTCTTCCGACGTGAAAGTAACGCGCATGACCTTCTCCCTCGGTATCGTCGGCGCCGGCCAGTTCTCCGGCCAGTTCGCGACGCTGTTCCAGGCCCACCCGGGCGTGGGCGACGTCTACGTCACCGACCTGCTGCCCGAGCGGGCCGAGCGGCTCGCGGCCGCGCAGCGGCTCACGGGCACCTTCCCGTCCTACGAGGCCATGCTGGAGTCGCCGGCCGTGGACGCGGTCGCGATCTTCACGCAGCGCTGGACCCACGGCCCGCTGGTCCTGGCGGGCCTGGGCGCGGGCAAGCACGTGTACTCGGCGGTGCCGATGGCGATCACCGTCGAGGAGACGGCCGCGATCATCGACGCGGTCCGGGCGACCGGGCTGACGTACATGATGGGCGAGACCAGTCAGTACAACCCGGCCACAGTCCACGCCCGCAACCAGATCGCCGAGGGCGCCTTCGGCCGGCTGTTCTACGCCGAGGGCGACTACGTCCACGACATGGACCTCGGCTTCTACGACGCCTACCGCTACAGCGGCGGCGAGAACTGGAAGGCGACCGCCAGCTATCCGCCGCTGCTGTACCCGACGCACTCGGTGGGCGGGGTGCTCGGGGCCTGGCGGACGCACGCGGTGAGCGTGTCGGCGATCGGCGTGCGCGACGACCGCGACGACGGCGTCTTCGACCGTTCGGTCAGTCAGTTCGGCAACGACATGTCCAACGCGACCGCGCTGTTCGAGGTGGCGGGCGGCGGCTCGTTCCGCACGAACGAGTTCCGGCGGGTCGGCTATCCCTCGCACATACGCGAGTCCCGCTTCCGGTTCTTCGGCACGGAGGCCAGCATGGAGCAGCTGGCGACGGTGGCGCTGTGGCAGGACAAG
The DNA here is from genome assembly GCF_056434305.1 of Streptomyces sp. NPDC044061. Taxonomy (NCBI): domain Bacteria; kingdom Bacillati; phylum Actinomycetota; class Actinomycetes; order Kitasatosporales; family Streptomycetaceae; genus Streptomyces; species Streptomyces sp. NPDC044061. Next base: position 293,407 of record NZ_JBWKFL010000011.1, read on the forward strand.
AACGGCGTGAAGGACATCAGCGAGCTGCTGGAGCCCAAGCCGACCCTGGCGCCCGACGATCCGTCGCTGCGGCACATCGCGCCGGAGCTGCGGGCCGCCTTCACCTCGGGTTCGGCGCCGGTGCACGACCGGGCGCGGCTGCCGCGGGAGTTCGACCACCTCCACAACGGACACGAGGGCAGCCACCACTTCCTGGTGGACGACTTCGTGACCGCCGTCAACTCGCGCGCACTGCCGTCGGTGAACGCGTGGGTGGCAGCCCGCTACACCCTGCCGGGCATCGTCGCGCACGACTCCGCGCGGCAGGGCGGGGTCCGGCTGGAGATCCCGGACTTCGGGGACGCGCCCGGGAGCTGAGCCCCCGGGCGCTCGGGGGCCGGGTGCCCGTGGCGGCTCAGGTGCCCGGCTTGCGGCCGTACACGAAGACGTCGTCACCCGTCTTCAGCAGCGACCAGTACTTCTTTGCCGTGGTGGTGGTCATGTTGACGCAGCCGTGCGAACCCGGCGGGTTCCACATGCTGAGGTTCACCGAGTGGAAGGCCTGGCCGCCGTCGAAGAACTGGCTGTAGGGCATCGGCACGTTGTAGATGTTCGAGACGTGGTCGATGTCCCGCCAGTAGATCTTTTTCAGACCGGTGCGGGTCTCGTAGCCGTCACGGCCGGTGCGCACCGGCACGGGCCCGTAGACGAGCCTGCTGCCGTCCTGGATCCAGCTCAGCTGGAGCGTGAGGTTCACGCAGGCGATCCGGCCCTTGTTCACCGGGCACTTGCCGTCCTTGTTGGGATTGCTCCCCACGGCCTTCTGCTTGTTCATCAGGTCCATCACGCCCCAGGTGACGGGACCCGCGTAACCCACGGCGGGCGTGATGCCGTGCTTGTTCTGGAAGGCCTGGATGGCCTTGCAGTCGGTGGCGGACTGCTTGCCGTCGACCGGGCGGCCGAGGAACTTCTCCACCTGCTTCTGATACGGCCCCGCCTGCGTGGTGCAGCTCGCGGCCTGGGCCGGTGCCGCGGTGAAGGCGAGCGTGAGCGGCGCCACCAGCCCGGTGACACCGAGCGCGACGGCACCTCGTCTGCGTATGTCCCCCATGTCGGCTTCTTCCCCTTCTCCCCTTTTTCCCCAGGGCCTCCCCCGGGTGGTTCTCTTCGCGATTCCCGCGACTTCGGCCTACTAGACCTGCGCGGGTGCCCGACGGTTGTGGTTCCGGCCAGGCTGTGACGAAACGGTGAACTTCGTCGCCGCGCGGCCGGCCGGCGGGGTACGGGCCGCTCAGCCGAGGATGAGGGGGAGCCTGTCGGCGGCGTCGCCCAGGGCGGCCTGCTGCGGGTCGGTCGGTGTGCGGCGGCCGGTGCCGATCAGCAGCACGTCCCGGTCGGGGAACGAGGCGGGGAACGGGGTCCCGGCGATCTTCTCCAGCGACGCGCGTGCCGCCGCGAGGGTCTCGGCGGGCGGCTCCGCGGCCGACGGCAGATGCGCGATCAGGTCGAGGTGGTGCAGGGTCCATTCGAGCACGTACGCCGACAGGTAGTCGGCGGCGGTCAGCACCTCGTCACGGGTGGCGACCCGGGCGGCGGGATCGGCGAGCGCGGCGGCGCGGCCAGCGGCGGAACCGACGTCGTCCAGGTGGAACTTGAGCAGCCGGGGCTCGCCGTACGCGGCGGCCAGCCGGGGAATCAGCGCGTCGAGGGGGTCCTCGCCGGTGGGTGGTTCGACGAGCTGCCAGTAGGTGACCGCGTCCACGGTCGGTTCGGTCTCGGCGGGCGTGACCAGGGTGATGAGGACGTCCTGGGCGTCGATGACCAGATGGCAGACCAGGTCCCGCACGAGCCAGCCGGTGCATCCCGACGGCCGGTCGAAGTCCTCGTCCGCGAGTTCGGCGACCGCCGAGCGCAACGCCGTCCACGAGCGTGAGAAGAGGTCCACCGCGGCACGGTACGTCAGCGCGCCGCTCGCGCGCACTCCGTCAGCACGTCCACCGCCCGTGTCAGCGTCTCCTCGGTCGCCGTGAACGGCAGGCGCAGGTACCGGGTGAGGGTGGCGCGGTCGGCGGCGAAGTGCGGTCCGGGGGTCACCGCGAGTCCGCGTGCGGCGGCCCGGGCCGCGAGGTCGGTGGCGCTCGCGCCGTCCCCGAGGCGCAGCCACAGGGTCAGGCCGCCGTCGGGGACGGTGTACGTCCATCCGGTCGCGGCGAGCAGCGTCGCGAGGTGGTCGCGCTGGGCGCGCAGCCGGTCCCTGCGGTCTGCGAGCAGGTCCGGGAGCGGTGCGCCGAGGAGTTCGGCGGCGATGAGCTGTTCCAGCGGGGGCGGGGACAGCTGCGCCTGGAGCGGGCCGCGCCGCAACTGTCGTACGAGGTCGGCGTCCGCCCTGATCCAGCCGATCCGCAGGCCGCTCCACAGGACCTTGCTCGCCGAGCCGATCTGGACCACCCGGGCCCCGGCGAGGTGGGGTTCGGTGCCGGGCGGGATTCTCAGGTCCAGGTCGCGCATCGTCTCGTCGGCGAGGACGGTCAGGCCGTACCGGTCGGCGAGGGAGGCGATCGTGCGGCGGGTCGGCGGGTCCATGTGGGCGCCGGTCGGGTTGTGGAAGTCGGGCATCAGATAGGCGAGTCGGGGCCGGTCGTGGCGTACCGCGTCGGTGAGGCGGGCGGTGTCCCAGCCGCCGAGTGCCGTGACGGGGACGGGCAGCAGGCGGGTGCGGCGCGCGCGCAGGACGGCGAGGGCGCCGGGGTAGGTGGGGTTCTCCACGACGACGGGGGACCGGCGGTCGGTGTGCAGGTGGTCCAGAGCAGGCTGAGGGCCGCCTGGGCGCCCGCGGTGACGAGGATCTGCTCGGGGCGGGTGGCGAGGCCGCCGCGGGTGTAGCGGTCGGCGAGCAGTTCGCGCAGGCGGGGCAGGCCCGCACCCGTGACACCGGAGTCGACGAGCAGGGCCGCGCTGCGCCCGGCGGCGCGGGCGAGCGCGGCCAGGTAGGCCTCGTGGGGTGCGGCGGTGACCGCGAGGGTGAGGTCGAGGTCGGCGTCGGGGGCGCCGCCCCGGTCCTGGGACCAGGGGGTGGTGCGCTCGGTGAGCCGGGCGGGCAGGCGGACGACGCTGCCGCTGCCGTGCCGGGTGGCGAGCCAGCCGTCGTCGCGCAGCAGGGTCAGCGCGGTGACGACCGTGCCGCGGCTGAGGCGCAGGGTGCGGGCGAGTTCCCGTTCCGAGGGCAGGCGGGCGCCGGCCGGGAGCCGGCCGTCGACGACGGCCTCGCGCACCGCCGTCGCGAGGGAGCGGGCGAGGGGGCCCGAGCGGGCGCGCCAGTCGCCGAGCGCGGCGACGAAACCTGTCTCCACCGGTCCAGTTTCCCCCAAGTGGACCAGGCGTACGACTCCCCCGTGGCCCTACGCTGCGGCTCATGCACCGCACACTCGCCGAGGATCTCTCCCGGCTTCCCGAACTCCTGCAGTCCACCCGCGACTTCGCCGCGCGCGAGGTCGCCGGCCTGGCCGAGCGGCCGGTCGCAGCAGCCGGGCGGGCGCCCAGGCGCGCGCCCCTGCCCGACGAGGGAGTGGGCGGCGCGGGCGCCCTCGCGCGGTTCGCCGAGCGGTGGTCGCCGGGCTTCTCCGGCTCGGCCGGGCCCCGGTATCTGGGCTTCGTCACCGGCGGCGCCACGCCCGCGTCGGTGGCCGGGGACTGGCTGACGTCCGCGTTCGACCAGAACGTCGCCGGGGCGGGCGGCTCGTGGGCCGCGGAGCTGGAGCGGGAGACCGTGGCTTGGCTGCGGGAGCTGTTCGGGCTGGGCGAGGCGCACAGCGGGGCGTTCGTGACCGGGGCTACCGCGTCCAACACGGTCGGTCTTGCGATCGCCCGCGAGTGGCTCGGCGAACGGCTCGGAGTGGACGTCTCCCGCGCGGGCGCGGCCGCGCTCGGCCCGGTGGACGTGCTCTCCGGCAGCCCGCACTCCAGTGTCGCCAAGGCCCTGTCGGTGCTGGGCGTGGGCCGGGACCGGCTGCGGCGGGTGCCGCTGCTGCCGGGCAACCGGGAGGCCGTGGACGTGGCCGCGCTGGACACGGCGCTCGCGGAGCTGGGTGGGCGGCCGGCGGTCGTCGTCGCGAACGCCGGCACGGTGAACACCGTCGACTTCGACGATCTGCGGGCGATCGCCGCCCTGAAGGAGCGCCACGACTTCTGGCTGCACGTGGACGCCGCGTTCGGCGGCTTCGCCGCCCTCTCCCCCGCGTACGCCGCCCTGCTCGACGGACTCGACGCGGCCGACTCGGTCTGTGTGGACCTGCACAAGTGGCTCAACGTGCCCTATGACGCGGCCGTCCAGTTCACCAGGCGCCGCGACCTGCAGGTGGCGGTGTTCCACAACGCCTCGCCGTACCTGGGCCCGCCCACCGGCGAGCCCGACTTCCTGCACCTCACCCCGGAGAACTCCCGGCGGCTGCGGGCCCTGCCGGCCTGGTTCTCCCTGGTGGCCTACGGGCGGTCCGGGCACCGCGAGATCGTCGAGCGGAACGTGGCCCTCGCCCGACTGCTGGGCGAGGGGGTCGACGCCCTGCCGGGCCTGCGCCTGCTGGCCCCGGTGCGGCTCAACGTCGTGTGCTTCACGCTCGCCGCCGACCGGCCCGGGCAGGAGCGGGTGGACGCGCTGGCCCGGGCGGTCGCCGAGTCCGGGGAGGCGTATCTGACGCCGACGGTGTATGCCGGGGTGCCCGCGCTGCGGGCCGCGTTCAGCAACTGGCGCACCACCGAGGCCGACACGCGCCGGGTCCTGGACGTGCTCGCCGCAACCGCCCCCTGATGGCTCACCGTTGCCGCAGTGCGGCCCTGAACCCGGTGTGCACGGCGGTGAGTCCGCCGTCGACCACGAGGGTGGTGCCGGTGATCCAGGCGGCGTCGCGCGAGGCGAGGAAGGCCACCGCGGCGGCGATGTCCCCGGGTTCGCCGACCCGGCCGAGCGGGTAGAGGGCACGGACGGCGGCGAGTTCGTCGTCGCGCCCGTCCCAGGCCGAGGTACGGACCGTGCCCGGTGCCACGAGGTTCACCCGGACCCCGCGGACGGCGGCGTGCCCGGCCAGGGTCCGGGTCAGGGAGGCGAGGCCGGCCTTGGCCGCGCTGTAGGCGTGGTTGCCGAAGTCCTGCAGGCCGTTGACGGATCCGACGCCGACGACGGCGCCGCGTCCGGAGGCCGCGAGATGGGGCAGCGCGGCCCGGCAGCAGCGGTAGGCGCCGGTGAGGGTGATGTCGAGGTCGCGGGCCCAGGTCTCGTCCGGGTCGTCCTCGAAGAGCGGCACGTCGGGGCTGCAGCTGGCCGCGCAGTTGACCAGCACGTCGAGCGAGCCGAAGGCGTCTACGGCGCGGGCCACCGCCGCCTCGACGGAGTCCCGGTCGGCGACGTCGCAGGCGAACGCCTCGGCGGTCAGGCCGAGCCGGCGCAGTCCGGCCGCGGTCCACTCCGCCTCGGCCGCGTCCCGGTCGGTCACGAGCACCTGCCCGCCCTCCTCGGCGAGCCGCCGTGCGGTGGCGGCGCCGATGCCGCGGGCCGCGCCCGTGACGAGAACTCCGTGTCCTGCGAAGCGCTTGAGATCGGTCATGGGGTGACCGTAGGGCCGCGCGGTCCCGGTTTCACCGGTATCCGGTCACGTCCGCCGGCTTCCCCGCGTCCTGCACCTCGACGAGGTACCGCCAGGCGTCGGGCCGGCTGCCGTCGAGGTCGGTGAAGCCGTACACCCGGGCGAGGCCCCCGCTGGAGAGGGACTGCCCGTTGAAGCGGGACACGTCGGGGTCGCCGGCGAGCGCGGCGACGGCGCGGCCGACGTAGCGCGGGGTCTCGGAGATGGCGAAGTGCGGTTCGCGGTCGAGGGCGTCGCGCCAGTTGTCCTCGCGTACGCCGAAGGCGTCGAGCATGATCTCCGAGCGCAGCCAGCCGGGGGTCAGGGCGAGCGCGGTGGCGCCGCGCGGGCCGAGTTCGTGACCGAGCGCGAAGGCCATGCGCAGCACGGAGGTCTTGGCGAGGTCGTAGAAGAGGTTCACGCGGTAGGTGTCGCGGTTGTAGGCGGCGGTGCCGTCGGTGACCTCCACGACCAGGCCGCCGGGCCGGCGCAGCAGCAGCGGCAGCGCGAAGTGGCTGGTGACGGCGTGCGTTTCGACGGCGAGCCGGAGGAGCCTGAGCCCGTTGTCGAGGTCGTGCTCCCACACCGGCGCGTCCCACTCGAAGAGTTTCTCGCCGCCCCAGATGTCGTTGACGAGGACGTCCAGGCGGCCCTGCTCGTCCGCGATGCGCTCCACCAGGGCCCGCACCGCGGACTTCTCCAGGTGGTCGACGCGGACGGCGATGCCTTGTCCGCCGGCCGCCGAGACGAGGTCGGCGGTGTCCTCGATGGTCTCGGGGCGGTCGTACTCGGAGCGGTGGGCGCGGGTGCTGCGTCCGGTGACGTACACGGTGGCGCCGGCCGCGCCGAGTTCCACGGCGATGCCCCGCCCGGCGCCCCGGGTCGCCCCTGCGACCAGCGCCACCCTGCCCTGCAACGGACCCGACATGTCCGACCTCCCGTGCGGTACGACTCTCATCGTCGTCCACTCTCACGGGAAAGCCGGACATCCACTGTCGCCTTTTCTCAGCGGCGCAGCCGGCCGTCCAGGTCCTGGTGGTCGGTGACGAACCAGAGCTGGCGGCCCTGGTTCGACTCGTACACGAAGTCCCGCAGTGCGTCGCTCGCGTCGACGTGCCGGGAGATGTCGCCGACGACGGCGAGCCGCAGCCGGTAGGTCACGAACTTCTGCACGACCGCGCCGGCGACGCCCGACCGCAGCCGGAAGAACTCGTCCGCGACCCGCTGCACGGGCACCACGACCAGTTCCGCACCCTGCCCCAGCGCGTCACCGATCAGATCGAGGGCCGCGCCCTCGCTGTCGAGGACGGGGCCTTCGGGGGCGCAGCGCAGAACGGGCACGTCGTGGAGTGTTTCGAGCGTGTTGGTGGTCATGGCCGTGATCGTACGGCCGGGACCCGGATCAGTGCCCGCGTTCGATCCACTCCTCCAGGTGCGGTGCCTCGGCCCCGATGGTCGTGGAGTCGCCGTGTCCGGTGAGCACCTTGGTCTCCGGCGGGAGGGTGAGCAGCCGGTCGCGGATGGAGTCGATGATCGTCGGGAAGTGGGAGTACGACCGTCCGGTGGCGCCCGGGCCGCCCTGGAAGAGGGTGTCGCCGGTGAAGACGGTCCCGAGCCCGGGGTCGTACAGGCAGACGGCGCCGGGCGCGTGACCGGGCGTGTGCAGGACGGTCAGGTCGGCGCCGGCGGCCTCGATGACCTGGCCGTCCTGGAGGTGCCGGTCGGGGTCGCGGTCGGGGTGGGTGAGCTTCCACAGCGGCAGGTCGTCGGGGTGGAGCCAGATGGTGGCGCCGGTGAGGTCGGCGAGGGCGGGGGCCGCGTCGATGTGGTCGTTGTGGGCGTGGGTGCACACGATCGCGATCAGCCGCCGGTCGTCCACGGCGCGGGCGATCGCCTCGGCGTCGTGCGCGGCGTCGATGACGATCACCTCCCGCTCGTCGCCGACGATCCACACGTTGTTCTCGACGTCCCAGGTGCCGCCGTCGAGGGTGAACCGCCCTGAGGTGACGAGACGTTCGATGCGTACGGTCATCAGAGCTCCACCACCGAGCGCAGCACGTCGCCCTGGTGCATCCGCTCGAACGCCTGCTCCACCTCGTCCAGTCGGATGGTCTCGGTGACGAACGCGTCGAGCGGCAGCCTGCCCTGCAGGTGGAGGTCGATGAGCATCGGGAAGTCCCGGGAGGGCAGGCAGTCGCCGTACCAGCTGGACTTGAGCGCGCCGCCGCGCCCGAAGACGTCCAGCAGGGGCAGTTCGAGCTTCATCTCGGGGGTGGGCACGCCGACCAGGACGACGGTGCCGGCGAGGTCGCGGGCGTAGAAGGCCTGCTTGTAGGTCTCGGGGCGGCCGACCGCCTCGATGACGACGTCGGCGCCGAAGCCGCCGGTCAGCTCGCGGACGGCCTCGACCGGGTCGGTCTCCTTGGAGTTGACGGTGTGCGTGGCGCCCAGGGCGCGGGCCTTGTCCAGCTTGCGCTCGTCGATGTCCACGGCGATGATCCGCCCCGCGCCGGCGAGGTTCGATCCGGCGATGGCCGCGTCACCGACGCCGCCGCAGCCGATCACGGCCACGGAGTCGCCGCGGCCGACGTTCCCGGTGTTGAGGGCGGCGCCGATGCCGGCCATCACACCGCAGCCGAGCAGCCCGGCCACGGCCGGGGAGACGGCCGGGTCGACCTTGGTGCACTGTCCGGCCGCGACGAGCGTCTTCTCGGCGAAGGCGCCGATGCCGAGCGCCGGGGAGAGCTCCTGCCCGGTGGCGGCGAGGGTCATCTTCTGCGTGGCGTTGTGGGTGTTGAAGCAGTACCAGGGCCGGCCGCGCAGGCAGGCACGGCACTGGCCGCAGACGGCACGCCAGTTGAGGACGACGAAGTCACCGGGGGCGACGTCGGTGACGCCCTCGCCGACCGACTCCACGACACCGGCGGCCTCGTGGCCGAGCAGGAAGGGGAAGTCGTCCGAGATACCGCCCTGTTTGTAGTGCAGGTCGGTGTGACAGACGCCGCAGGCCTGGACGCGTACGACGGCTTCGCCGGGTCCCGGGTCGGGGACCACGATCGTCTCGACCCGTACGGGCTCGTCCTTCCCCGGTGCGATCACGCCGCGTACTTCCTGCGCCATGGCCTGGCCCTTTCCTCGATGTGTCTGCCGAACCGACCCTACGCGCGATCGGCGCTCGGCTCGTCCGTCCGCTCCTCCATCATGTCGAGGAAGTGGTTGTCGTGCCGGACGGCCGCGTCGATCAATGCGCGGGCCAACTACCCGCCGGGCGGGGCACGCCGACGGGCCGCGCCGTTCGCGGGCGTGGTCTGCGGATCCCGCTGATCGCGCCTGGTCGCCGAGGTGGCACGGACGCGTAGGTGAGGGCCGCCCCGGCCGGGCGGCCCCTCGGATCCGCGGGCGGGTCAGGCGTGGACGGCCGGCAGCAGGCCGGTGGCGGGGGCGGCGAGGTCGGTGACCTGGTGCAGTTCGTTCAGCCGGTTCAGTTCGCCGACCCGGTTCATCGGGCGCAGCTGGTCCGAGACCCGCGGCATCCGGGCCTGGTACTGCTCCGGGATGTCGCTGACGGCGAGCGAGTCCAGCGTGGTCATCGGGTTGATCCGCCCGGTGTGCGGTGCGCTCGCGCCGGCCGCGTTGGCCAGCGGTGCGGCGAGACCCGTGACCCCGACGGCCAGACCGACGGCGGCGACGATGCGTCGTGTTGAGATCATGCCCTCAGCAACGGCGGTTCCCCCCGGTCGGACACGGCCGCCGGGCGGCGCTCACTCGTCAGGCGGAGCACGGCCCCTGCGCTTGCCGAGGCCGCCGGGGCGGAGGAGTCTCGAATGTGGGGTCCGGGCGGCCCGCTCCCCGCCGGGCCGCGGGCGCCTGAAGGAGGTCACCATGGGCACCGCGACAGGCTCCACCTTCGACACCGAGACGCTGCGCCGGGCGATAGAGGGGAACACGGGGAACACCCTGCTGTCCCTCTACGCGGACGACGCGGAGATCCGCATCATCGACCGCAACACCCAGCCGAGCCACCCCAAGGTCCTGCACGGCCGGGGACAGATAGCCGAGCTGCTGGACGACGTCTACAAGCGCGACATGACGCACAAGCTGGACCAGTGCGTCGTGCAGGGCGACCACGCCGCGTTCACCGAGTCCTGCGAGTACGGCGACGGCACCCGCGTCCTCGCCGAGTCGATGATCACGCTGCGTGACGGGAAGATCGCCGAACAGATCCTGATCCAGGCATGGGACGAGTAGGGAGGAAGGTCGCGAGGGTCCAGGTCACCTCCCGGTTGACCTGGACCTTCTCGGCTCGGGCGGGGCTGGGGCGGGCGCGTCCGCCACGCCCTCGGCGGCCAGGACCAGTTTCCGCAGCAGGTCTGCGAGTGTCCGCCGTTCTTCTTCGCTCAGTGCTGAGAGCAGCGCGCCCTCACCCGCGTCCTCAGCTGCCGCGTGCGTCTCGAACGCGGCGTGCCCGGCCCCGGTGAGCCGTACTCGCACGCGCCGGCGATCGCCGGTCTCGTGGGTACGGGTGATGAGCCCGGCCTCCTCGATGGGCCCCAACCGCGCCGACAGCGCGCCCCGGGTCAGCCCGAGCCGGTCGGCGAGCCGCGAGGGGCTGGACTCGTAGGGCGGCCCGGACCTGCGCAGCATCAACAGCACCTTGTACTGCCAGTACTTCAGGCCGTCGGTGTCCAGCACGTCCCGGCGGGCCTGGGCGGTGTGCCGGGCGAGGATCGCCAGCCGGGCGACGATCGCCTCCCTGACCGGGTCCAGCCAGTCCAGTTCGCGCGCCCAGACGGCCACGTGCCGGTCCACCGAGTCCTGCACTGTCTGCCTCCCGCAGTGGTTTTCTTGTGGATCGTTTTTCGCATAACTACCTTGCCCGCCATGACCCTTGCCGCGCACCTCTTCATAGATGTCGATGAACTCCTCGCCGCTGTACGAGAACTGAGCGTCGCGGGCCGCTGGGAGCGGGCCGCGGGGCTGCTGGCCTCGGCCACCGCCCAGGAGCCCGCCGACCGCGCCCGGATCGCCCGGACCGCGGCCGAAGTCGCGCTGGACCGCGACTGGTTCGCCGGGACGGACACCGCGGCCGAGTGGATCGAGGCGGCCGGGAAGGAGTTCCCGGACGGTGACTGGGACACGGACTTCCTCGGTCTCAGGCACACCTACGGCCGGCTGCTCCTCGTCCATGGCAGCCTGCGGATCGGCCCCTTCGGCAAGGACCCCGAAGCGCTCGCCGCCCTCCGCGACCGGGCTCGGGACCTGCACGACCGGGCCCCGGACGAGGTGCGCCGGGGCTGGGCGGCGATGTACCGCGGGCTGATCGCGGACAACCACTTCGCCGACCGGCCGGCCGCCGCCACGCACTACGCGGCCGCGCTGCGGGCCGCGGAGGACGGCGCGGACGACCTGCTGGCCCGTGAGGCCCTGCGGCACCTCGGCGACCACGACCACGACGCCGGCGACCACGAGCGGGCCGGCGAGCGCTGGCGCCGGGCCACCGCGCTGGGCGCCGGGGCCGGCACGGTGCCCGGCACCCTCTCCCAGCAGCTGCTGCTGGCGGTGCTGGCACGCGACGCGGGCGACGAGGCGGGGGCCCGCGCCATCACGACGGAGATCGCCCGCTGGGCCAACGCCATCGGCGCCGCCCGCCTGGAGGCCACGGCCACCGCCTTCCTCGCCGGTGAGGACCCCACGGCGCCACCTGCCGAGGCTCCGGCCCCGAGCACCAGCCACGCCCTCGACATAGACACCACGGCCCCCACCGCCCAGGGCACGACCTGAGCCATCGCCCGCGGCCCAGGCAGGGACCGGCACCCGCATCCCCGGTCCCGGCCTGCGCGCCGCCCGCGCCCTCCACTTGGCGGCAACGGCACCCACTCCACCGATTCGAGGCCCGAACCGCGCCCCACCACGGACTCCGCGGCACCGGCTCCCCTCAGCTCACATCAACTGTTCCCCGGACGCGGCCAGAGCCCCGCTCGAGGGCTCGGTTACGCTGTGGGCGGGTCGTGACTGGCGCTGAGGTGGAGTACCACCGGGGAGCGGTCCATGGTGGATGCCGCGCGCCTGGGCGATGAAGGCCAACCAGCCCAGGAGTGCAGATGACACAGGCCCGGCTCATGGACGGCACCGCTCCGGCCCGCCGCATCGTCGAGGAGACCGCGAAGAAGGCCGCCGACCTCACCGCGCGTACGGGCGGCGCGCCCTGTCTGGCCACGGTGCTGGTCGGTGCGGACCCGGCGTCCGTGACGTACGTCCGGATGAAGCAGAACCGGTGCCGGAAGGCCGGTGTCGAGTCCCGCCACGTGGCACTGCCCGCCACCACGACCACCGACGAACTCGTCGGAACCCTGCGGGAGTTGTCGGCCGATCCGGGCGTGCACGGCATCCTGCTGCAACACCCGGTGGGCGACCACGTCGACGAGCGGGCCGCGTTCGAGGCGATCGCGCCGGAGAAGGACGTCGACGGCGTCACCTTCGCCTCGTTCGCCACGATGAGCTTCGGGCTGCCGGGCTTCGTGTCGTGCACGCCCGGCGGCATCCTGCGGCTGCTCGACGAGTACGGCGTCGACCCGGCCGGGAAGCGCGCCGTGGTCGTGGGCCGCAGCGCCATCCTCGGCAAGCCGGTGGGCATGCTCCTGCTCGCCCGCGACGCGACCGTGACGTACTGCCACTCGCGCACCCGGGACCTGTCGGCGGCGGTCCGCGAGGCGGACATCGTCGTGGCCGCCGTCGGCCGGCCTCGCCTGATCCGGGGGCAGGACATCAAGCCGGGCGCGGTGGTGATCGACGCGGGCTACAACCCCGGCAACGTCGGTGACGTCGACTTCGACTCGGCCGTGGAGCGGGCCTCGCTGATCACGCCGGTGCCGGGCGGTGTCGGCCCGATGACGATCGCCACGCTGCTGGAGCAGACCGTGACCGCCGCCGCCCGGCAGCTCGGGGTGTGATCAGCGCATCCAGGCGCTGTAGCCCATGACGTCCCCGGCCCGCACGCCGTATTCCGGGTCGTCCTCGGTGAAGGTGTTCTCCATGCCTAGGACGGCACCGGTGCGCGGCTCCAGGATCAGCATGTGCCGGATGCCGCCGGTGTCGTACACGTAGGCCTGTCCGGGCCGGCCGAGGCGGTCGGTCAACTCGCCGGCCGGCCGCAGCCCCTCGGCCTGCGCGAACAGCCGGACGAGGGCCGCCGACTCACGGGCACCGGGGGTCCAGTGGTCGAGCAGTTCCGCGACGGCGTCGAGGAGTTCGGCGGTGCTCAGTGCAGCGGTGCCGCGGTCGACCTGGGGGCGCGCGACCTCGGTGAGGTAGGCCCGCAGCGCCGCCGCCGTGTGCGGCGGCGTTCCCTCGGGCGGGGCGTCGCTCCACATCGGCGGGTACGTGGTCCGGCTGATCACATGGCCGTCCGCCACCAGGTGAGGGGTGTCGCCCTCGTCGGTGAGGACCGGGCGGCCCGGCCTGCGCGGGTCGGTCGCCACGACCAGCTCGGTGTGGCTGTCGTCCGCCCGCCAGCGCACGACGCGTTCCTCGGGGAGGGTGACGGGCGGTTTGTCGTCGCTCATTCCCAAGCTCCACGACTGCACGTGTGTGCCCTTGCGCAGGGCCGGTGAGCCGCCCGCCGCCGACGCGTCGGCGAGGGCGACCATCTCCTTCAGGGGTACGGGCGTGGAGTGGACGTGGACGGTCAGCGGGCGCGGCGCGGCGACGGCCGGCGATGTGCTCGGACCGCCGAGCACCGCGTCGACGGCGATCGCCAGGACGACGGCGGTGGCGGCGAGGCCCCAGAGCAGCCGGGCGCGCGGGGTACGCCCGGGCAGCGGCGGGAGCGGCCGGAAACGGCGCCGAGGGCGGGCCTCGTGCAGCAGCCGTTCCAGCTGTCGCTCGGCACGGTGGTCCAGCGGCCCGTCGCCGAAGTGGGGTCCGCCGGCCGGCACGGGGTTGGCGCTGCGCAGGAGTTCGAGTTCGTCAGCCATGTCGGTGCTCCTCACGGACGGTCGCGTCGGTGGTGGGCGCGGGATGCGGGACCAGGGCACGCAGCCGGTCGATCTCGGCCCGCAGGCGACCCCGTGCCCGGTGCAGGCGCATGGCCGCCGCCCGCCTGCCGCAGCCCAGGGCCACCGCGATCTCGTCGGCGCCGAGTTCCTCCCAGGCGGCCAGGCGCAGCACCTCCCGGTCGGCCGGGGAGAGCCGGTCCAGCGCCTCGTGCACCCAGGCGCCGGGGGCCTCCGCGTCGGGGCTGTCCACGATGTGCCGGCCGTGCGCGGCCTCGTCGTTGCCGATGCGGTCCACCAGCCGGCGTCGGCGCCCGTAGCCGCGTACCGCGTTCGCCAGGCAGTTGCGTGCCACCCCGTACAGCCAGGGCAGCGGTGCCCCGGGCAGGTCGGCCCGGCGGCGCCAGGCGACCGTGAACACCTCCGCCACCACTTCCTCCACCTCGCCGGCCGGCCCCTGAAGTCGCCTGGCGACATAGCGGCTGACCGCCCAGTAGTGCTCGCGATAGGCAGCGGCGAAGATCTCGTCGTTGCTCATGTTCGGTTCGTGTCCGGCACCGGCCGGATCGTCACACCCTTCTTCCGTGACGCTCGTCGCGCCGTCCGAGTGTGACCGACGGGCGGGGCGCGGACACAGGCGGGGCGTGAAGAGGATCAGAGACATCAGGGCCGTACGGTGGCTGACGACCACCGACCACAAGACGATCGGCACGCTCTACTTGGTCACGGCGTTCGCGTTCTTCCTGATCGGTGGCGTCATGGCGCTGCTGATGCGCGCCGAGCTGGCCCGGCCGGGCCTGCAGATCATGTCGAACGAGCAGTTCAACCAGGCGTTCACGATGCACGGCACGATCATGCTGCTGATGTTCGCCACCCCGCTGTTCGCCGGTTTCACGAACTGGATCATGCCGCTGCAGATCGGCGCGCCCGACGTGGCGTTCCCGCGGCTGAACATGTTCGCCTACTGGCT
>NZ_JBWKFL010000012.1:0-107854 GCF_056434305.1 Streptomyces sp. NPDC044061
GCGGACCGTCTTCACGCCGGCCCCGACCGCCTGAGCAGCACCAGCATTCGACATCCCGTCAGCACACGCCAGGATGATCCGAGCTCGCTCAGCCGTACGCCGGTCCGGCAGCCCCGCCCGGCGCACAAGCTCGACCCGCTCGTCCTCGGAAAGAACGATCTCAACAGCAGCAGGACCCCGATGCGCCATGAAAATAAAGGTACCAACTAACCCTCAGAAATTCTGGCGCATCACACTAGGGCCTCTCTTGCGGATCCTGCCGGGGTCGCGGGGTCTGGCACGCGCATCCGCCGCGTTGTCGTCGGTTGCCGACTCCCCCACGCTCGGCTTCGCTCGCGCGGGGGCACCCCCATCGCGTCGACGCACTCCTCCGCCTTGCAGCTGCACGCACCCGACCCAGTTCAGGTCGGACAGAAGGCGACGCCGCTTCGAGCCGGCCTGATCCGAAAGAAAGGCCCCAGCGGGGTACAGCCGGCCGGGCGGGCGACGACCGCACGCCGGCGCCCGCTCATGACGACAGCGGGGGTCTGGGGGCGGAGCCCCTGGCCAGGCCTTGACCCTAGGTGTCACACTCCAGCACCGTCCTGCACAACCCGCACCGCGCCCGGACCCGCCCCCGTACCGGCACCCTGATCCGCTGGTGGCAGGTCGGGCAGGGGAAGGAGACGCGCAGGTGGCCGGCGGGGTCGGGGGTGAAGGCGTAGGGGGCCGTCGGCTGGACGCCGGCGGCATGGCGTCGGTCGTGGGCGTAGCGGCGGCGGCCCGCCCAGCCGGCCGCGGTCAGCGGCGGCTGCTGCTCGTCCCGGCGGGCCCGGTCCATGCCCTTGGCGTAGGCCGTGTAGGCCTGCGGGCTGGTGAACCACACGGAGGGATCCTCGTGGAAGAGCAGGGAGCGTTTGGCGAGGACGTAACCGAACTCCTCCGGGGTGAGATAGCCGAGCTTCTGGGAGGAGACACCGTCCTCGCGGAAGGCGTCCAGCAGCAGCCAGCCCGCGCCGAGGTAGGTCGCCACCGTGTCCGTCAGGATCTCGTTCTCCGCCGTGGTGGGGAAAGCGAGGTCGAGGCGGTGCAGGTAGACGTGGGTGACCTCGTGGGCGAGCGCCGCACCGATGTCCCTGCGGTGGGTGCGGAAGCGGTCGTTCAGCTCGACGAAGTACTCGGGGCCCGCCGCCAGTTCCACGTTGGCCGCGTGGGTCATCTCCCGGAAGCCGACGATCAGCCGGGCGTCCGGCAGCCGGAAGTGCCGTACGATCTCGCGGGCCACGCGCTGCGCGCCCAGATGCAGGTCGTCCGTGTCGCAGAAGGCCACGTCGGCGGGGGCCACGCTGGCCGAGAAGGTCTGGACGGTGTCGTAGGACAGCCGCTTGTACAGCGCGGTGACGGCGGCCCGCACCGTCTCCAGGTGCGGGTAGCCGTGCTCGACCGGTCCGCCGTTCGCCACGTCCGACCCCCAAAGACGCCCGGAACTCCTTTCCACTCTATGCGGGCGTGACCGGATTTTCGCCGGTCGTGGTTCCCCTCCGGCTCAGACCGGCAGCAGCCGGGGAGCGCGCGGCCCCGGGCCCGCCTCCTGCAGCTCCAGCACCCACACCTCGTTCGCGCCCTCCCGCAGCACCGGACCGGGGACGTACAGGGACCGCTGCGGCCCCACGGACCAGTAGCGGCCCAGGTTGAAGCCGTTGACCCAGACGAAGCCCCGGGTCCAGCCCGGCAGTTCCAGCCGGGCGTCCCCGCCCCCGCGGACCGTGACGGTGCCCCGGTACAGCCCCGCCGCCCCCTCCGCGGACGGCGCGGCGAAGGGCACCGCCTCCACGCCGTCGGCGAAGGCGTCCAGATCGAGCCCACGCGCGCGTACACCGTGCAGATACTGCCGCTCGTGCAGGACGCCCCCGGTGACGCCCTTCGGCTCCCCGGAGCGCGGCCCGTAGTTGACCCTCCCCAGGGACTCCACCCACAGCTCCACGCGCGCGGGGCCCGCGACGGGCTCCTTCAGCCGGGGCTCGTCCTCGGTGAGCACTCCGGCCCGCTCGCCGTCGACGTACACCACCGCGAGATCCCGGAGCCCGCGCGCGGTGAGCGGGTACGGCTGCCGCGGCCCGGGCACCTCCACCTGGTAGCGCACGAGGCCCCGGCCGACGCCGAGTTCCTCGAACGTCGGCGGCACGGGCGTCACGCTCTCCGCGCCGCCGAGCGCGTCGAGCACATCGTCCGAACCGGCCCATCCGGTGAGCGACACCTCCGTTGGAGAACCCAACGCCGCTGGTGACGGCGGCACTTCGGGCAGGGGATCGGGTCCGTACTCGGCCAGCACCTCGCGGAAGCGCCAGTACTTCTCCGTGGGGCGCCCGTACTCGTCGACCGGCGCGTCGTAGTCGTACGAGGTCACGTCCGGCTCCAGCGGGCCCTCGTGCAGCTCGCCGCCGCCCCGGTTGGCGCCCGCCCAGCCCGCGAAACTCGTGCCGCCGTGCGCCATGTACAGGTTCACGGAGGCACCGCACTCCAGGATCTCCCGCAGTGCTCCCGCCGCCTCCCCGGGATCCCGTACGACGTGTTCGCCGCCCCAGTGGTCGAACCAGCCGCACCAGAACTCCATGCACATCAGCGGCCCCCCGGGACGGTGCCGGCGCAGTGTCTCGAAGGCCGCGCGCGCGTCGGAGCCGAAGTTCACCGTGGCGAGCACCCCGGGCAGCGAGCCGCCGGTGAGCATGTGGTCCTCGGGGCCGTCCGAGGTGAACAGCGGGACCGTGACCCCCTTGATCCGCAGCAGCTCGGCGAGCTGTCCGAGATAGTCCGCGTCCGAGCCGTAGCTGCCGTACTCGTTCTCGACCTGCACCATGATCACGGGGCCGCCGCGGTCGATCTGCCGGGGCACGATCTCGTGCATCAGATGGTGGAACCAGTTCCGTACGTGGAACAGGAAGCGCTCGTCACGGGTACGCGCGCGCGTGCCCGGCTCGCCCGTCACCCAGTGCGGCAGCCCGCCGTTCTCCCACTCGGCGCAGATGTAGGGCCCAGGCCGCACGATCGCCCACAGGCCCGCCTCGCGGACGGCGTCCAGGAACCGGCCGACCGCCCGCACGTCCCGGAAGGTGCCGGCACCGGGCTGGTGCAGGTTCCACGGGACGTACGTCTCCACGCAGTTGAGACCCATCGCCCGCAGCGTCTCCAGCCGGTGCCGCCAGTGCCCCTCGTGCACCCGGAAGTAGTGCAGCGCACCGGACAGCAGCCGCACCGGCCGCCCGTCCAGCAGGAAGTCGGATTCCCCCACTGTGAACTCGCTCATGCGCCCCAGCCTCGCCTCTGGCGGCGCGCCGCGCCATGGACGAAGATCGGCGCTGTTTGGACAAAAGTCCGCCGTCGCCGACGCCGGGAGGAGCGCCGATTTACCACACCTGGATGCGGTTCTTCAGCCCCGGTCCCGCCCACCACCGCCTCGGCCTGGTCTGCCTCGGCGTCGGCCTCCAGCACGGCGCGCTGCCCACGGTCGGCCCCCGCACCCTCGACCACCACGTGGCCGTGGTGATCAGCACCGGCGGCGGCTGGTACCGGGGCGCCGACGGCCGCCGTACGAGCGTCACCGCGCCCGCGCTGCTGTGGCTCACCCCCGGAGTGCCGCACCACTACGCGCCCGATCCGGACACCGGCTGGGACGAGGGCTTCGTGGACTTCGCCGGGCCCGCCACCGCGACCTACACGGAGCTCGGCTACATCGAGCCGGAGCGGCCCGTCGTCCCGCTCTCGGACGCGTCCGGGCCCCGGGCGGTCGTCGCACGCGTCGCCCGCGCCGCTCGCCGCGGCAACCCCCTGCTGGAGGTCGAGACCGCCGCCGCCGTCCACGAGCTGCTCGTCGCCCTGCGCCGGGCCCGCGCCGACCTCGCTCCCGACGGCGACGAGGTGCTCGAGGCTCTGGCCCGGGACGCCTGCAGACCGATGAGCGTCGCCGACCACGCCGCCCGGCACGGCATGAGCCCGGCCGAGCTGCGCAGCGCCGTCCGCCGGGCCGCGGGATGCAGCCCCAAGGACTACCTCCTCGGCATCCGCCTGGGCCGCGCCAAGGAGCTGCTCGCCGCCACCGAACTGCCCGTCGCCGCAGTCGCCCGCCGCGTCGGCTACGACGACCCCGCCTACTTCTCCCGCCTCTTCACCCGCCGGGTCGGACTCGCGCCCGTCCGCTTCCGCGCCCAGCAGGGCCGCAGTGTCCCCGGCGGTTGGAGCGACCGGATCCCGGACCCGGACGATCCTCCGACGATCGGCGACTGACCGCATGCTGATCAACCGGTGATCGTGCGGTACCGCGCCCCTTAGGGTTGACGCCCATGACCATCAGCAACACCGGTACCGGTGACGTCGACCCCGCGGTCCGCCAGGAGCTGGAGCGGTTGCGCGAGAGCATCGACAACATCGACGCGGCAGTCGTCCACATGCTCGCCGAGCGCTTCAAGTGCACCCAGCAGGTCGGCCGGCTCAAGGCGGTGCACCAGCTGCCGCCCGCCGACCCGGCCCGCGAGGCGCGGCAGATCGAGCGGCTGCGCCGCCTCGCCGAGAACGCCAAGCTCGATCCGGCGTTCGCCGAGAAGTTCCTGAACTTCATCATCGCCGAGGTGATCCGGCACCACGAGTCCATCGCCGAGGACACCGCCAACGGGCAGCCCGCCTCGGCCGACTGACCGGGCCGGGACACCGGACCCGGACAAAATACGTGTACTGATCCACCCCTGTGCGCTGTCGGTCCGATCAGGCAGCATGGCTGCATGTCCGTCATCACGCGCGACGAAGCGCAGCTCCGAGCACAGTTCCTCGACGTCCACCGCTACACGGTCGAGCTCGACCTGACCACGGGGGACGAGACCTTCGACTCCCGCACCGTGATCAGGTTCACCGCGCGGACCGCCGGGGACACGTTTGTCGAGCTGAAGCCGGCCGAGCTGCGCGCCGTCACGCTCGACGGACAGCCCCTCGACCCCGAGTCCCTGCACGAGGACCGGCTGCCGCTGCGGAACCTCACCGCGGGCGAGCACGAACTGCGCCTCGACGCGGCCATGCCCTACTCCCGCACCGGCGAGGGCATGCACCGCTTCACCGACCCCACCGACGGCGAGACGTACGTCTACACGCAGCTGTTCCTGGACGACGTCCAGCGTGTCTTCCCCGCCTTCGACCAGCCCGACCTCAAGGCGGTCTTCGAGCTCACCGTCACCGCGCCCGAGGGCTGGACCGTCCTCGCCAACGGCGTCACCGAGCACGTCGGCGGGGGCCGCTGGCGGGCCGCCCCGACCCCGCTGATCTCCACGTATCTCGTGGCCGTCGCCGCGGGCCCCTGGCACTCGGTGCGCACCGAGCACCGCGGCCTGCCCTTCGGCATCCACTGCCGCCGCTCCCTCGCGCCGCACCTCGACGCCGACGCCGACGAGATCCTCGAGGTCACGCGCGCGTGCTTCGACCGCTACCACGAGAAGTTCGAGGAGCCCTACCCTTTCGACTCCTACGACCAGGCGTTCGTCCCCGAGTTCAACGCCGGCGCCATGGAGAACCCGGGCCTGGTCACCTTCCGTGACGAGTTCGTCTACCGCTCCGCCGTCACCGACACCGAGCGGCAGACCCGCGCCATGGTCATCGCGCACGAGATGGCCCACATGTGGTTCGGCGACCTCGTCACCCTCAAGTGGTGGGACGACATCTGGCTGAACGAGTCCTTCGCCGAGTACATGGGCTACCAGACCACCGCGGAGGCCACCCGCTTCACCGACACCTGGATCGACTTCGGAGTCGCCCGCAAGGCCTGGGGCTACGACGCCGACCAGCGCCCCTCCACCCACCCGGTCGCACCCGAGGCGGTCGACGACACCGCCGCCGCCCTGCTCAACTTCGACGGCATCTCCTACGCCAAGGGCGCCTCCGCGCTGCGCCAGCTGGTGGCCTGGCTCGGCGAGAAGGACTTCCTCGCCGGTATCAACATCCACATCAAGCGGCACCGGTTCGCCAACGCCACCCTCGCCGACTTCATCGACTCCCTCGCGGCGGCCACCGAGCGCGACGTGCACGCCTGGGCGGACGCCTGGCTGCGCACCACCGGCGTCGACACCCTCACCCCTGCGATCGAGTCCGCCGAGGGCACCTGCGCCCTGACCGTCGACCGCGCGGGCAGCCGCCCGCACCGCGTCACCGTCGGCCTGTACGACCGTGACCTCACCGACGAGGGCCGCCTGACCCTGCGCGAGCACATCGGCCTCGACGTCCCGCAGGCCGCCCCGCAGCCGATCGGCAAGCGTCCCGCGCTGGTGCTGCTCAACGACGGCGACCTGACCTACGCCAAGATCCGCTTCGACACCGAGTCGTTCGACGCGCTCCGCACGGGCCTGGCCGGACTGCCCGACCCGCTCACCCGCGCGGTGGTGTGGAACGCCCTCCGGGACGCCGTCCGCGACGGCGAACTCCCGGCCGCCGCCTACCTGGAGACGGCCCGCGCCCACCTCCCGCTGGAGACCGACCTGGCCCTGGTGCAGGGTGTCCTGGCGTTCGCCTCCGGCCACGTGGCCGACCGCTACCTGAAGCCCGAGGACCGCCCGGCCGCCCTCGCCACCCTCGGCTCCCTCTGCCGCGACCTGCTGCGCCGCACCGAGGACGGCGACAACCCCGGCCTGCGCCTGATCGCCGTACGGCACTTCATCGACGTCGCCGCACACCCCGACACCATCGCCGCCTGGTTCGCCGACGGCACGGTGCCCGGCGGGCCGGAACTCGACCCCGAGCTGCGCTGGCGCATCCTCGGCCGGCTCGCCGTGCTCGGCGCCACCGACGAGGCCGCCATCGCCGCCGAGCTGGAGCGCGACCCGTCCGCCACCGGCCAGGAGGGCGCCGCGGCCTGCCGTGCCGCCCTGCCCGACCCCGAGGCCAAGCGCGCCGCCTGGGAGGCGATGTTCGCCACGGACGACCTCTCCAACTACCTGTTCACGGCCACCGCGCGGGGCTTCTGGCAGCCCGAACAGGCCGACCTGGTACGGGAGTACGTGCCGCGCTACTACCAGGACGCGGTCGCGGTGGCCGCCCGCCGCGGCCCGGCCATCGCGACCGCCGCCGGCCGCTGGGCGTTCCCGTACCACGCCGTCGACGCCGAGAACCTCGCCCTGGGCGAGGCCTGCCTGCGCGAGGCCGACCCGAACGTCGCCCTGCGCCGCAGGCTGGTCGACGAACTGGACGACCTGGCCCGGGCGCTGCGGGTACGGGGGGAGTAGGACCGGGAACCCCGCACAGCCCACGGCGGGCCGAGCGGCCGCCGCGCGCCGAGGACCTCCGGCAGGTCCCTAACGGCGCCGCAGGCGCAGCTCGGCCCGCCGTACCTCCGCCCCGCGCGGTCCCGCACGCCGGTTGCCCACCTCGGCCGCGGTGGGCGCAGGGGCGTGCAGGGTGAAGCCGAGCCGCTCCAGGAAGCGCTCGCCGCAGCGCCAGCCGGCCGGGACCGTCGCCGTGACCAGGGACACCGCCTCACCGCGGGTCAGCAGGGCCTCGGCCAGCGCACGGCCGAGGCCCCGGCCCCGCACCCAGGGCGCCAGCAGGAACACGCCCACCGCCACCGCGCCCGGCTCCGGATGGTCCCGTACGGCATCCACCAGTCCCGCGACCACGCCGTCCCGTTCCAGCACCAGGAGAACCTTGTCCTCGGGGCTCGCGCCCTCCGGCAGCGAGTAGAACAGGCTCTGCACGTCGCCCGGCCCCGACGGCAGCCCCGTCGCCGCCACGAACCAGTCCTCGCACTCGTCGAACAGCGTCAGCAGCGGCACCTCGTCGGCGGGACCGGGCTCGCGCACCACCACCCGCTCACCGGGCACGTCGATCATCCACGCGTCAACCATCCGACCGACGTTAGCCGCGGGCCACTGCCCGTTCCAACGTTCCAACGTGTTTTCCCCGTACGGCAGTACCCACTTTCGGGTTCCGTTCGTCGGTCTTTCGGGACGCGCGGCCATCTACCGGTACAAGCTGGAAGCCCCCGTACAGAAGCCGCGGTACCGCAGCCCTCGCGAACCACGTACGGAAACCCATGTATCCCTCGTAACCCCCGTAACCCCCGTTACCCACGTAGCCCCTCGTAGCCCTCGTAGCCCTCGTAGCCCTCGTACAGAAACCCTCGAACCAGCCGGAAGCCCCCCACGGTCGCCCCCTGCCCCCGCGCCCCGGAGGAGAGCCCATGAGCATGCCGCCCCTAGCCTCAGGACCCGACGGACCCGGAGCCCTGCGGCCGCTCCTGGACACCGTCCTGGACGCTCTCGAAAGCGGCGGCCGGGCCCGTGGCGGGCCGCTGCCGGCCGGAGGGCCCGAGGCCGTCGCCGCGCGGGTCGCCGACGCCCTCGGGGACGTCCTGCCGGACGAGGGCGACCCCGACGCCCTGCGTGCCCTGGTGCACGCCCTGGCCGAGGGCGCCGCCGACCCGGCCGACCCGCTGTGCGCGGCCCATCTGCACTGCCCGCCGCTCGCCGTCGCCACCGCCGCCGACCTCGCCGTGAGCGCCCTCAACCCGTCCCTGGACTCCTGGGACCAGGCCCCGGCCGCCGCCGCCCTGGAGGCCGAGGTCACCCGCGCCCTCGCCCACCGGATCGGCCTCGCCGACGCCCTGGTCACCACCGGCGGAACCGAGTCCAACCAGCTCGCCCTGCTGCTCGCCCGCGAGGCCCACGGCGGCAGCGTCCGGCTGGTCTGCGGGGCCAACGCCCACCACTCCCTGCCCCGCGCCGCCTGGCTGCTCGGCCTGCCCGACCCGGTCGTCGTCCCCGCCCCCGGCGGCACCCTGGACCCGGCAGCCCTGGACGCCGCCCTCACCGCTCTCTCCGGCCCGCTGCTGGTCGCCGCCACCGCCGGCACCACCGACGCCGGGCTCATCGACCCGCTGCCCGAGATCGCCGGCCTGTGCACCGCCCACGGCGCCCGCCTGCACATCGACGCCGCCTACGGCTCGGGCCTCGCCTTCAGCGACCGGCACCGGGAGAAACTCGCCGGGATCGAAGCCGCGCACACCGTCACCCTCGACCTGCACAAGCTCGGCTGGCAGCCGGCCGCCGCCGGCCTGCTCGCCGTGGCCCGGCCCCGCGAGGTGGCCGTCCTGCACCAGCGCGTCGACTACCTGAACGCCGACGACGACACCGAGGCCGGACTCCCCGACCTGCTCGGCCGCTCCCTGCGCACCACGCGCCGCCCGGACATCCTCAAGATCGCCGTCACCCTGAGGACCCTGGGCCGCGGCGGACTGGGCGACCTGGTCGATCAGGTCTGCGCCCGCGCGCGCGAGTTCGCCGCACTGGTCCAGGGCCACCCCGGCTTCGAGCTGTACGACCGGCCCGTCATCAGCACGGTCCTGTTCCGGCCCGCCGACGCGGACGACGAAGCCGTGGCCGCCGTACGCCGCGGGCTGCTGCACGAGGGCCGGGCCGTCCTCGGCCGGGCCCGCCTCGACGGCCGCCTGTGGCTCAAGGCCACCCTCCTCAACCCCCACACCCGGCCGGACGAACTGGCCCAGCTCCTCAAACTCGTAGAAGGAACGACCCCCAGATGACCCTCCCCCCACGCCACGAGCCGGAGTCCCCCCGCGACCTGGTCGGCATCGGCATCGGACCGTGCAACCTCTCCCTCGCCGCGCTCGCCCACCCGCTCGCCGAACTCGACGCCGTCTTCTACGAACAGCGCCCCGCCTTCGACTGGCACCCCGGTCTGCTCATCGAGGGCGCCACCATCCAGGTGCCCTTCCTCGCCGACCTGGTGACCCTCGCCGACCCCACCAGCCCCTGGAGCTTCCTCACCTACCTCAGGGCCCATCAGCGGCTGTTCCCCTTCTACTTCGCCGAGCGCTTCCACATCCAGCGCGCCGAGTACGACGCCTACTGCCGCTGGGTCTCGCAGAACCTCCCCGGCCTGCGCTTCCGGCACCAGGTCGACGCCGTCCGCTGGAACCCGGAACGCGACGTCTTCGAGGTCGACTTCAGCCGGCTCGACGCCGAGGGCGGGACCGAGGCGCTCGGCCGCACCTACACCCGCAACATCGTCCTCGGCGTGGGCACCGTCCCCTATGTGCCCGACCCCCTCAAGCCCCTCGTCGAGGCACCCGGCGTCCCGGTCGTCCACGCCGCGGACTACCTCGACCACCGCGCCGCCGTCCTCGCCGCCGAACACGTCACCGTCGTCGGCTCCGGACAGTCCGGCGCCGAGGTCTTCCTCGACCTGCTGCGCCACCGTCCCACGGGCCGAGAGAAGCTGCACTGGATCGGCCGCACCGAGGCGTTCGCGCCGATGGAGTACTCCAAGCTCGGCCTGGAGCACTTCACACCCGACTACACCCGCTACTTCCACGGTCTCTCCGAGCCCGTGCGCGACCGGCTGATCGCCGCCCAGTGGCAGCTGCACAAGGGCATCGACGCCGGCACCCTCGCCGCCATCCACGACGAGCTGTACCGGCGCACCCTGGACGGCGGCTGGCCCGACGCCGTCCTCACTCCCGGCGTCCGCGTCCGCACCGCCGGCCGCATCGCCACCAGCAAGGTCGAACTCCACCTCGAGCACCTCCAGCAGGGCAGCCGCTCACGGCTCACCACCGACGCCGTCGTCCTCGCCACCGGCTACCGCGAGCGCCCGCTCGACCGGATCCTCACCGGACTGGACCCCTACCTGCGCCGGGACAGCAGCGAACGCCCGCGCATCGACGAGGAGTTCCGGTTCGTCCTCGACCCGTCGGTCATCGGGTCGGTGTACGTCCAGAACGCCGAACTGCACACCCACGGCGTCGGCGCCCCCGACCTCGGCCTCGCCGCCTGGCGCAGCGCCACCATCCTCAACTCCCTTACCGGGAAGGAGCCGTACCCGCTGCCCACGCGAACGGCCTTCACCACCTTCGGACTCGAGGACCCCGGCGCCCGGCTGCCGCAGGCCCGGCAGGGGCAGCGGCTGACTCCGCTGGTCGAGGAGAGGTGACCGCGGCAGCGGCGACGGCCGTCACGCCGACGGCGACGGCGCGAAGGTGATCGCCGGCGCCGTCGACCTGTCACCTCTCGCCCTCTAGAACACCGGCGTGCCGTCGCGGGTCAGCTTCCAGTCCACGGACGCGAAGTCCTTCGGGTCCAGTACTCCCTTGGCGGTGACCCACTCCGCGATCCGGGTGCGGATCTCCGTCGACTCCGACCACAGCTCCTGGGCCGAGGCGACGTGCGGGAAGGCGCCGCCGCCGTTGGCGCGGTAGTTGTTCACCGCGAGCACGAACTGCTGGGCGTCGTCCAGCGCGGCCCCGTTGTAGGTCAGGTTCTTGATCCGCGACCCGGCCGGCTGGGCGACGTCGATGTCGTACGACATGCCCGAGACGTAGTCGTAGTTGTAGTCCGGACGGCCGCCCGCGTTCGTCAGCTTCTCCACGTCGACGCTCACGTCGGCGGCCGTCCGGACGTAGTACTCCGCCGAGTACTCCAGGTACGCCCGCACCTGCGCGCCCGTGAGCAGCTTGGCGACCAGCGTGTTGTCGTACACGTACAGGCTCGAGAGGTCGCGGATGGTCACGTCGCCGGACGGGATCTCGGAGGTGCGGGAGAACGGCGAGGCCTGCGCGATCACCGGCAGCGAGGCGTACGCGGTGCCCGCCAGCGCGGCCTTGACCACGTCCTCCTGGACCTTGGTGATCAGGTCGATGATCGGGGCGTCCTTGTAGCGGGCCTCGACCGTGGTCAGGGTGTCGGTCGCCCGGCCCACCACCTGGTTGACGTACGCGACGACCTTCGCGTGCTCGTCCTTCAGCAGCTTGGTGATCTTCGGGTCGTCGGCGACGGCGTTGGAGTTGCGCAGCGAGGCGGAGACCGACTCCACCTCCCACTTCCCCTTGCTGAACACCAGCTCGATGTCGAAGAGGGTCAGCCGTTCGGCGTAGCACAGCGGCTCCGAGAGCACGACCGTCCTGCCGGTCTGCTCGTTGGTGACCTTCAGCTCCGGGATCTCCAGGTGCGCGTGGCCGACCAGGACCGCGTCGATGCCGGGCACCTGCCGGGCCACGTTGGCGGCCGCGTTCTCCACGTACGGCACCTGGTCGCCGTACGACGACGTGCCCGACGTACCCGAGTGGGCCGAGACCACGACCACGTCAGCGCCGAGCGACTTGAGCCTCGGCACCCACTTCGCGGCCTGCTCCTCCAGGCCCTCGAACTTCAGCCTGCCCTGCACGTAGGCCTTGTCCCAGATGGCGATGCCCGGGTTGGTCAGACCGAGGACGGCGACCTTGACCGGCTTGGCGCCCGGCACGTGGAACGTCTTGATGAAGTACGGCGGGAAGGCGGGCCTGAGCGTCTTGGCGTCGACCGCGTTGGCGCCGAGCAGCGGGAAGTCGAGCTGGTCCTCGAACTTTCGCAGGGTCTCGATGCCGTAGTTGAACTCGTGGTTGCCGAGCGCCGCCGCGTCGTACCCGATCGCGTTCATCGCCTGCGCCATCGGGTGCACCGGGCCGCCCTTGGCGGTGATCGGGTCGACCTTGGCGTAGTAGTACGTCAGAGGGGTGCCCTGGATCGTGTCGCCGGCGTCCAGCAGCAGCGTGTTGCAGTGGCCCTTCTCCGCGCGCACCTGGTCGACCAGGGTGGAGATACGGGCCAGGCCCATCGCGTTGCCGGCCTTGTCGGAGTACTCCGCGTCCTTGAAGTAGTCCCAGTTGAAGACGTGGCCGTGCAGGTCGGTGGTGCCCATGACGGTGAGGGAGTGGCGCTTCACGTGCTTCCCGGCCCCCTTCGGCTCAGCGGCCTCGGCCGCCGGAGCCGCCGCCGCACCGGCGATCGCCACTCCCGCCCCCGTGGCGGCGGACTTCTTCAGGAACTTCCGGCGGTTCAACGGCATCTCTCGGTCTCCTCGGGGAATGGTCAACAACGCGCGTAGATTCTGACCCGTGCATGACGGACGGCAACAGGTCCAGGAGGTTTCGATCCGGTGACCTATTGCGTGAACTCCGGCCGCCCGAGCGGGATGCACGTGACAGAGTGGGACGTATGACCTCTCCGCCGGCCGGTCCGTACGGCACCCCCGACGCCCCCCTCCTCGCGGTGCGGGGCGAGGCCGAGTTCGACGTCGAGCCCGAGGTCGCGCGGATCAGCGTCACGGTCAGCGCGCGAGGCCGTGACCGCCGCTCCACGCTCGACGACCTCACCCGGCGCAACGCGGCCGCCCTCGACCTGGTCAAGTCCTACGGAGAAGCGGTGGAACACGTGTCCACCGGTGCCGTCTCCCTGACTCCGGAACTCTCCGAGCACGGCCGGGGCGAGCGCGTGCGCAGCTACCACGGCCGGGTGCATATCGGCGCCGAGCTGAGCGACTTCACCGTTCTCGGCGAACTCACCACCCGTCTGGCCGACTTGGAGCTGACCCGGGTCGACGGCCCCTGGTGGTCCCTGCGGCCGGACTCGCCGGTGCACGCGCGGGCCCGGCGGCGGGCGGTCGAAGAGGCGCTCCAGCGGGCCCGGGAGTACGCCGAGGCTCTGGGCACCTCGATCGCCGCGCTGATCGAACTGGCCGACACCGGCGCCGAGCGCCCCCACCCGGGCCGCGCGCCCTTCGAGCGCGGCGCCCGCCGGATGGCCGTGGCGGCGGTCGACGAGCCCGCCGAACCGCTCGATCTCGAACCCCCGCGACTGCGCGTGAGCGCTCAGGTCGGCGCGCAATTCACTATGCGGCCCCCGCGGATCTGAACGGTTCTGAACGGTCAGGACGGCGCCGCTCCGAATGGGCCGAACAGCGCAGCCGTAAATTCGCTCATAGGAGCGGGTCACCGCACAATTCAACACTTGTCAATAGCCCTTTACCCAAAGGTTGTTGAGTGGTCACGTAGCCCGGATTCTCTACCGACGGGTAAGGCCTAGGCTCGAATCATGCGCCGAGCAAAGATCGTTTGTACTCTGGGGCCCGCCACGGACTCGTACGACCAGATCAAGGCACTGGTCGAGACGGGAATGGACGTCGCCCGTTTCAACCTCAGCCACGGCACTCATGCCGAGCACGAGGAGCGATACCAGCGCGTGCGAAAGGCGGCCGACGAAACCGGTCGCAGCGTCGGAATCCTGGCCGACCTTCAAGGTCCGAAGATCCGGCTCGGCCGCTTCGCCGAAGGACCCGTACTCCTTGAACGCGGTGACTCCTTCACCATCACCGTCGAGGAGGGCGTCGAGGGCGACCGCCACCAGTGCGGCACCACCTACGCCGGCCTCGCCGCCGACGTCACCCCCGGCGAGCGCGTCCTCGTGGACGACGGCAAGGTCTGCCTGGAGGTCACCGCCGTCGACGGCCCCCGCGTCCGCACCCGGGTGGTCGAGGGCGGTGTGGTCTCCGACCACAAGGGTCTGAACCTCCCCGGCGTCGCCGTCTCGGTGCCCGCCCTCTCCAAGAAGGACGAGGACGACCTGCGCTGGGCGCTGCGCACCGGCTTCGACGTCGTCGCCCTCTCCTTCGTCCGCACCGGCAGGGACGTCGCGGACGTCCACCGCATCATGGACGAGGAGGGCCGCCGCCTCCCGGTCATCGCCAAGGTCGAGAAGCCGCAGGCCGTCGAGAACATCGACGACATCGTGGCCGCCTTCGACGGCATCATGGTCGCGCGCGGCGACCTCGGCGTGGAGATGCCCCTGGAGCAGGTCCCGATCGTGCAGAAACGCGCCATCAAGCTCGCCCGGCGCAACGCCAAGCCGGTCATCGTGGCCACCCAGATGCTCGATTCGATGATCGACAACTCCCGCCCGACCCGCGCCGAGGCCTCGGACGTGGCCAACGCGGTCATCGACGGCACCGACGCGGTGATGCTGTCCGGCGAGACCAGCGTCGGCAAGTACCCGATCGAGACCGTGCGGACCATGGCGAAGATCGTCGAGGCGGCCGAGGAGGACATCCTCGCCAAGGGACTGCCGCCGCTGACCGAGCGGAACAAGCCCCGCACCCAGGGCGGCGCGGTCGCCCGGGCCGCCGCCGAGATGGGCGACTTCCTCGGGGCGAAGTTCCTGGTGGCGTTCACCCAGTCGGGGGATACCGCCCGCCGGCTCTCCCGCTACCGCTCGCCGATCCCGCTGCTGGCCTTCACCCCGGAGCCGGCCACCCGCTCCCAGCTCAGCCTGACCTGGGGCGCGGAGACCTTCCTCGGCCCGCACGTCGGCTCCACGGACGCCATGGTCGAACAGGTGGACGAGCTGTTGCTGAAGTACGGCCGCTGCCGAAAGGGCGACGTCGTGGTCATCACGGCAGGTTCACCGCCCGGTGTCTCCGGCTCGACCAACATGGTCCGGGTGCACCACATCGGCGAGGACGACAGTCCCAAGTGAACGACAGAGGGCCCCTAACCGAGAGGGGCCCCGCAAATACGCTGACCTTGAAATCCAAGGAAGGTGCCCCGGGTCGGACTCGAACCGACACTGTACGGGTTTTGAATCCGTTGCCTGCTGCCAATTGGGCTACCGGGGCTCGCAGAATCCAAGGTTTCCCCCGACCCTCCGCGCGTCCACCTTACCGTAGCTAGGTAGGCTCTTGTCAGCAGTACCCCTGCCCTGAACGAGGAGCCCCCGTGACCGCCGAGTCGCCCCAGCCCGTAGACGCGCCCGACGACGACAAGTCGCACGTGCCTCCGCTGACGACCCGTGTCGTCATCGCCGAGGACGAGGCCCTGATCCGGCTCGACCTCAAAGAGATGCTCGAGGAGGAGGGGTACACCGTCGTCGGCGAGGCCGGGGACGGCGAGCAGGCCGTGGAACTGGCCCGCGAGCACAGGCCGGACCTGGTGATCCTCGATGTGAAGATGCCCAAGCTCGACGGCATCTCCGCGGCCGAGAAGATCGCGGAGGAGTCCATCGCCCCGGTCCTCATGCTCACCGCCTTCTCGCAGCGCGACCTCGTCGAGCGCGCCCGGGACGCCGGTGCCATGGCCTATCTGGTGAAGCCGTTCAGCAAGAGCGACGTCGTACCGGCCATCGAGATGGCCGTCTCCCGCTTCACCGAGCTGAAGCAGCTGGAGCAGGAGGTCGCCGACCTGACCCAGCGGCTGGAGACCCGCAAGCTGGTCGACCGCGCGAAGTCCATCCTGCAGACCGAGTACGGGCTGACCGAGCCCGCCGCCTTCCGCTGGATCCAGAAGACCTCCATGGACCGCCGGATGTCGATGCAGCAGGTCGCCGAGGCGGTCATCGCGGACAGCGAGGAGAAGAAGGCCGCGAAGAAGGACTGACCCGCCCGGCAGACGTACGACGAGGCCCGCGCCCCGGAGAAGAGGGCGCGGGCCTCGTCGTGGTCGTGGCCGGTCCTCAGTCCTCGCCGAGGTAGGCCTTGCGCACGGACTCGTCGTGCAGCAGGTCCTGACCGGTGCCGGACAGGACGATGCTGCCGACCTCCATGACATGGCCCTGGTCGGCGAGCGAGAGCGCCGCCTGGGCGTTCTGCTCGACCAGCAGGATCGTCGTGCCCTGGGACTTCAGCTCGGCGATCGTCGCCATGATCTTCTGCATCATGATCGGCGACAGACCCATGGACGGCTCGTCCAGCATCAGCAGCTTCGGCTGGGACATCAGCGCCCTGCCCATCGCCAGCATCTGCTGCTCACCGCCCGAGAGGGTGCCGGCGGCCTGCTTCCTGCGCTCCCCGAGGATGGGGAAGAGCTCGTAGGCGCGCTGTATGTCCTTCTCGATGCCCGGCTTGTCGCTGCGCAGGAACGCACCGAGGCGCAGGTTGTCCTCGATGGTCATGCGCGGGAAGATGTGCCGCCCCTCGGGGGAGTGGGCGAGTCCCAGCGAGACCACCTGGTGTGCGGGGACCTTCTTCAGCGACTTGCCGTTGAACCTGATCTGCCCGCCGACCGGCTTGAGCAGGCCGGAGAGCGTGCGCAGGGTGGTGGTCTTGCCGGCGCCGTTGGTGCCGATGAGGGTGACCACCTGGCCGGCCTCGACCTTGAAGGAGATGCCCTTGACGGCCTCGATCTTGCCGTAGGCGACCCGCAGGTCCTCTACTTCGAGCAGTGCGGTCATCGGTCGTTCTCCTTGCCGGGCGCGGCGTCCGACGTGGTGTCGGCGTCCGTCGTGGTCTCGGCGTCCGTCGTGGTGCCGGCGTCCGTCGTGGTCCCCGCGTGCGCCTCGGCCGCCTCGACCTCGGCGACCTCATCGTCGCCGGGAGCGTCCTCGAAGGGCTCGCCGAGGTAGGCGGCGACGACCCGCTCGTCGCCCTGCACGGTCGCGCTGTCGCCCTCGACGAGCTTCTGGCCCTGCACCAGGACGGCGACGCGGTCGCAGAGGTTGAAGATGAAGCGCATGTCGTGCTCGATGACGAGGACGGCGATGCCCTTGTCCCGGATGGCGAAGACCAGTTCCTCGGTGGCCCGGGTCTCCTGCGGGTTCATGCCGGCGGTCGGCTCGTCCAGGAGCAGCAGGCCGGGCTCGCTGGCCAGCGCCCTGGCGATCTCCAGCTTGCGCTGTTCGCCGTAGGGGAGGTTGCGGGCGAGGTGCTCGGCCTTCGCCTCCAGGCCCACGAACTCCAGGAGTTCCATGGCGCGGGCGCGGGAGGCCGCCTCGGCACGGTGGAAGCCGGGGCCGCGCAGCAGCGCGGACCAGAGGCCCTCCTTGGTGCGGGTGTGGCGGCCGACGAGCACGTTCTCCAGGACCGTCATGTTGGCGAACAGACGGATGTTCTGGAAGGTGCGGGCGATGCCGGCGGCGGTGACCTTGAAGGACTTGGGCGGCAGGACGCTGCCCTTGTAGCGGACCTCGCCCTCGGTGGGCACGTACAGGCCCGTCAGGCAGTTGAAGAAGGTGGTCTTGCCGGCGCCGTTGGGGCCGATCAGACCGACGATCTCGCCGCTGTTGACGGTGAGGTCGACGTTGCGCACGGCCGTCAGACCGCCGAAGCGCATCGTGACGCCGCGGGCGTCGAGCACGACCTCGCCGGGGGCGGAAGCGCCGGGTACGGCGTCCTTGGTGGTGGTGTCGGTGGTCATCGTGTTCAGGCCCCTGCCTTGCTGAGGACGGCGGGCGCTTCGGTCTCTTCGTGGAATTCGAGCTGGCGGCGCCGGTTGGGGATGAGGCCCTCGGGGCGGAAGCGCATCAGCAGGACGAGCGCGACACCGAAGGCGAACAGCTGGTAGTCGCCCAGGAACTGGAGCTTGGCCGGGATCAGGTACAGCAGCGAGGCGCCGACCAGCGGACCGGAGATGGTGCCCATGCCGCCGAGCACCACCGCGGCCAGCAGGAAGGCCGAGTTGGGCGGCACCACGTGGGCGAACTGGTACTGCTCCGGGGTCACCGTGTAGGTGACGTGGGCCTGGACGGAGCCGGCGAGTCCGGCCATGCAGGCACCCAGGGCGAAGGCGATGAGCTTGACCCGGAAGCCGTTGATGCCCATGGCGAGCGCTGCCGTCTCGTCCTCGCGGATGGCGATCCAGGCGCGGCCGATGCGGGAGTCGCTGCTGCGCCGGAACACCACCACGACGATGAGCGTGATGAGCAGCATCAGCAGGAAGTAGTTCGCGAACCGGCCGACGGTGGTGCCGAGGAACTGGTGCTCCTGACCGAAGTCGAAGCCGAGGATGTTCAGGTTCGGGATCGAGGAGATGCCGTTGGAGCCGTTGGTGACGTCCGGGCCCGAGGTGCCGTCCATGTTGAGCACGGTGATGCGGAAGATCTCACCGAAGCCGAGCGTCACGATGGCGAGGTAGTCGCCGCGCAGTCGCAGGGTCGGGGCGCCGATGAGGACGCCGAAGACCATGGCGACGGCCGCACCGCACAGCGCCGAGGCCCAGAACGGCATGTTGACGTGCAGCGGCGAGGACTGCGAACCGGAGACCAGGGCCGCGGTGTAGGCGCCGACGCCGAGGAAGGCGACGTAACCGAGGTCGAGCAGACCGGCGAGGCCGACGACGATGTTCAGGCCGAGGGCGACGGTGGCGAAGATCAGGATGTAGACGCCGATCGTCGCGTACTGGTCGTCGGACTGGGTGAACGGGAAGGCGGCCGCGGCGAGGAAGGCACCGGTCATGGTGATGTTGCGGTGCCGCGCGGTGATCGCCGAGACCCGGGCCACGAGCCCGGCCTTGGCGAGTGCGCCGAAGCCGAAGCCGGCGGTGAGGAGGAAGCCGATGAACAGCTCGTCGTACTCGGTGCCGATGCCGTAGGTGAAGACCAGCAGGCCGAGCGCCATGGCCGCGACGATGACGAGAATCTCGGCGTAGGCGGGCAGCTTCCGGCCCGGGGCCGGGGCCTCGGAGGCGAAGGCCGCCTTGAAGGAGTTCCAGTTCTGGCGGGCGTTGTGCCGGAACAGCTCCCAGGCGCTGTCGTCCGGGTCGACGAGGTCCGGGGCCGGCCGCTCGAACGGCAGGGCCAGCGCACCGACCAGGGCGGCCAGCGTGGCGATCGCGACGACGAAACCGCCGGGCTCCAGGTTCACCACGCCGCCCAGCGTGACGCTGATGGCGATGACGGTGTACCAGGCGGTGGCGAAGGTGCCGAGCGCGGCCGTCTTCAGGGCGCTGTCGGCGCTGCCCGGGGTCAGCCACCCGAGGCCCTTGACGCCGTAGGAGGCGAGGCCGAGGAGCGTGGTGAGGACGCCGCCGATCAGGACGAGGACCTGCAGGCCGCCCGGGTAGCCGTAGACCGTGAGGTCGCCGGGGAACTCGGCGGTCCAGGTCCAGGCGAGGAACGTGGAGATGATCGTCAGGGCGCCGCCGCCGGTGGCGAGGGCCCGGCCGAGCGCTGCGGGAAGGCCGATGAGGCCGGACTGGGCGGCCACGGGAGCGCTCGCGGTCTCCGGGGTCTCCGGGGTCTCGGATGCGGTGGTCTGTGTGGTCATCGGTGTCACGCCCTGTCCGCGACGCGCTCGCCGAGCAGACCCTGTGGCCTGAACAGCAGCACGAGGATGAGGAGTACGAACGCCCAGACGTCTGCCCAGGACTGGCTGCCGAACTTGTCCATGCCGGGGATGTCGGCGATGTAGGCGGTGGACAGTGCCTCGGCGACACCGAGGACGAGGCCGCCGAGCATGGCGCCGTAGATGTTGCCGATACCGCCGAGGACGGCCGCGGTGAAGGCCTTCAGACCGAGGATGAAGCCCATGCGGAAGTCGATCTGACCGTACTTCAGGCCGTAGGCCACGGATCCGACGGCGGCGAAGGCGGCGCCGAGGGCGAACGCGATCACGATGATGCGGTCGGTGTTGACGCCCATCAGCTTGGCGGTGTCCGGGTCCTGCGCGGTCGCCTGCATGCCGCGTCCGGTGCGGGTGCGCATCACGAAGTAGGCGAGGATCGCCATGCTGAGCGGCGCCGCGGCGACCAGGAAGACGTCACCGGTCTGGATGGTGACACTGCCGATCTCGAACGGGCCGCCCGGGATGCTCGGGAAGGTACGGGCGGACTTGGCGCCCGGGTACCAGGCCCACACCGCCTGCTGCAGGGCGAGGGAGAGGCCGATGGCGGTGATGAGGGGCGCGAGGCGGGGGGCGGTGCGCAGGGGACGGTAGGCGAACCGTTCCGCCCCGACGGCGACCGTGACGGCCACGAGGACGGCGCCGATGAGCATCAGCGGCAGGGCCACCCACATGGAGGTGCCGTCGGGAAGGATGTACGCGTAGACCGTGAGCGCGCCGAACGCGCCGGTCATGAAAATCTCGCCGTGGGCGAAGTTGATGAGCTGGACAATGCCATAGACCATTGTGTAGCCGATGGCGACCAGCCCGTACATGGATCCTAGTAGCAGGCCGTTGACCAGCTGCTGCGGCAGTTCGTTCACCGCATGTCCTCCGAGACGTTCGGAAAGTTCGACGGATGGAGCCGGATGCGAGTCCGCGCGGGGCGCCAGTGGAACAGCGCCCCGCGCGGCTCGGATGATGCGGGTGTGGGTGCGTCAGCTGCCGTTGTAGGTGCCGGACTCCACGGCCTTCCAGGCCCCGCTGGTGACCGAGTAGACGGTGAGCTGCTTGTTGGTCGCGTCACCGTACTCGTCGAAGGAGACCTTGCCGGTCACACCGTCGAAGGAGACGTTCTGCATGGCCGCGGTGATCTTGGCGCGGGCGTCGGACGGCAGCTTGCCGCCGTTGTCGTCGACGACCTTCTTGACGGCCTCGATGATCGACCAGGCGGAGTCGTAGGAGTAGCCGCCGTACGCCGCGTACGCCTCCTTGTAGCCCGCCGCCTTGTAGTTGCCGACGAACTCCTTGGCGGAGTCGAGCGTCTCGACCGGAGCACCGACCGAGGTGGCGAGGTCACCGCTGCCGGAGGCACCGGCCAGCTTGATGAAGTCGTCGGCGTAGATGCCGTCGCCGCCGACCAGCGGGATCTTGGCGCCGGCGGCCTTGATCTGCTTGCTGAGCGGGCCGGCCTGCGGGTACTCGCCGCCGTAGTAGACCACCTGGGCACCGGAGTTCTTCACCTTGGTGGCGACCGCGGAGAAGTCCTTGGTGTCGGGGTTGATGTGCTCGGTGCCGACGATCTTGCCGCCGAGCTTCTTGAACTCGTCGGTGAACGTCCCGGCGAGGCCGGCGCCATAGGTCTTCTTGTCGTCGATGACGAAGGCCTTGGTCTTCTTGGCCTTGTTGTAGACGTACTGGGCGGCGAACGGGCCCTGGATGGCGTCCGTGGTCGCGGTGCGGAAGTACGACTTGTACTGGCGCGTCTTCGACTTGCGCCAGTCGGGACCCTGGGTCAGGTCCGGGCTGGTGTTGGCCGGGGAGACCTCGACCAGCTTGGCGTCGTCGAAGACCTTCTGCATCGACTGGGCGACGGAGGAGTTCAGCGGGCCGACGACACCGAGAACGTCCTTCTCGCCGACGAACTTGGTGGCGTTCGTCTGGCCGGAGGAGGGCTGGGCCTGGTCGTCGAGCGCCTCGATCTTGAAGGTGACGCCCTTGACGTAGTTCTTCTTGTTGGCCTGCTTGGTGGCGAGGTCCACCGAGTTCCGGATGCCCAGGCCGAGCGCGGACAGGTCGCCGGTCAGCGGGGCGTCGACACCGATGACGACGGTGGTGCCGCCGCCGTTGCCGGAGTCGGATCCCTTGTCGCCGCTGTCGCGCGAGCCGCAGGCGGTGAGGGTGAGTGCTCCCGCCGCCAGCGCGGCGGTGATGGCGATGAGCGAACGTTGACGCACGATCAGTCCTTTCCCCAGAACGACCGCTTCCCCGTGGAAGCGGTCGAGCCCGCGCGCCAGGCCGAAGTGAGAATCCGACGGCGCGGTGACTGGCCGTGACTCTAGGCGTGTGTGGGGAACGTGGAGGAGGGTCTGGCCGATGCTGTGACGCTCTTGTTATGACACGAGGTAATGCAGAGCGGTACGCGGTGGGGGGAACGCCGGAATTCAAGCCGATTCGCCCTGTCCGCATGGTGAGAACCCGCAGGACCCACGTTGATCCGATCAGGTGTCTCAGGGGTTTTGGTGATTACGCAACACTGTTGCTGCAGGCGACTTTCAGAGCCCTGGAGAGGTCCTGGGCGTAGCGCGGACCGAGGATGAAACTCTGATTCTGTATTGCGCGCGTATTACGTAGAGTTACTTCCAGGAAAGGCATCCCGGCGTCCTTCGGCGCTTTCCCGCATTCCGTCACATGCATCGTTATGGTGATCTTGCGGTGAGATCCTGCCTTTGTCCGGAAGGGGACGCGCGGTGCCGTGACCAGCGAGAGTCCGGCGTAGGGCTGTGTCACCCGGGTCACGGTCACCGGCGGACCCGCGCCGACGCTCAGCCGCACGTCGAAACCGAAGCTGCGGGCCGGCGCACCGGCCGGGGCGGCCCGGCCGTGGAGGTACGACATCGCCACCACCTGGGCGGGGTACGGCACTTCGGGCGGTGGCGGTTGCTTCGGGCGGGTCGCGTAGAGACAGCCGCCGCCGACGAGGACGGCCACAGCCGCGGCGACGGCGAGGAAGGCGCGGCGGTGGCGGGCGTACAGGGCCGTGAGACGTGCCCGTCGTGGGCCAACGGGCTTGTGCGGCACGGTTTCCCACGCGTGCGTGCCCTCGCCGGGCTCCAGCGGGCCGATGCCGCTCATCGCCACGGACCTCCGCTCGGGGTGCCGTGCCGGTACCGGTCGGCGCAGGCCCGGCGGGACTGACGGTCGATCAACTCATCTGCGGCAGTGCGTCCTTGACGCCGCTCGGCTGCCCGGGCGGCGTCCACGACGTTCCGCAGGATCTCGTACTGCCCGTTGGACAGGCCCATCGACTGGTAGTCGCCGTAGGTGCCGCTGTCGAGCACCGCGCGCGACCAGTGGGCGACGATCCTCGCGCACAGCTCCGCGTCGGACGCCGACGGTGCGTAGGCGGTGGCCGGGCCGTGGGCCGGGGGCCCGGACGCGCCCGCGCCCGGCCCGGCACCGTCCGTCCGGCCGCAGCCGGTCGCCGACAGCAGTACGGGCAGTGCCAGTCCGAGCGCCAGGAACCTCGATCCCCGGCGGGGGTCCCCATGCCGTGCCATGCGCCGACGCTAAGGGTCGGGACGGCGGGGAGCAACGGCCCGGCGGGGACCCGCTCAGTCGCCGGCGGGCCGGACGTGCGCCTCGTCGCCGGACCGCACGTCCCGCAGCAGGCAGGTGAGCCGGGCGCTGCACACCCGGCGGCCCTCCTCGTCGCTGATCACGATCTCGTACGTCGCCGTCGACCGGCCCCGGTGCACGGGCGTGGCCACGCCGGTCACCAGGCCCGAGCGGGCACCCCGGTGGTGCGTGCAGTTCAGGTCCACGCCGACCGCGATCTTCGAGCTGCCGCCGTGCAGCATGGAGCCGACCGAGCCCAGGGTCTCCGCCAGCACCGCGGACGCGCCTCCGTGCAGCAGCCCGTACGGCTGGGTGTTGCCCTCCACCGGCATGGTGCCGACGACCCGCTCCGCCGATGCCTCCAGGATCTGCACGCCCATCCGCGTGCCGAGGTGGCCCGCCGAGAACAGCGCGGGCAGGTCGACGCCGAGCGCGGCGTACTCGTCGATGATCTCCTGCGGGAATCTCACCTGCTGCTGCTCACCCATGGGCCCGGCTCCGTTCGTCGTACACCTGTCTCTGGCTGAGCAAACGCTCAGTCGGTTGCCGATTGTTCCAGACGGGTTTCCGGGCGGTCCTCGGGGCGGCCTTCCGGACGGTCGCCCAGCGCGTTCTCCAGGCGGACCACGACGGACTTGCTCGCCGGGGTGTTGCTGGTGTCGGCGGTGGCGTCCAGCGGCACCAGCACGTTCGTCTCCGGGTAGTACGCCGCCGCACAGCCACGGGCCGTCGGGTAGTGCACGACCCGGAAGCCGGGCGCCCGCCGCTCCACGCCGTCCTTCCACTCGCTCACCAGGTCGACGTACGACCCCTCCGCGACTCCCAGAGCCCGCGCGTCCTCGGGGTGCACCAGCACCACCCGGCGGCCGTTGGTGATGCCCCGGTAGCGGTCGTCCAGGCCGTAGATCGTGGTGTTGTACTGGTCGTGCGAGCGCAGCGTCTGCAGCAGCAGCCGGCCCTCGGGCAGCTCCGGGTACTCCACCGGCGCCGCCGTGAAGTTCGCCTTGCCTGTCGCCGTCGGGAAGCGGCGCTCGTCGCGCGGCGCGTGCGGGAGCGCGAAGCCGCCGGGGCGGGCGACGCGCGCGTTGAAGTCCTCGAAACCGGGGATCACGCGCGCGATGCGGTCACGGATCGTCGCGTAGTCCTTCTCGAACTCCTCCCACGACACCCTGCTGTCCGCGCCGAGCACCCGGCGCGCCAGCCGGCACACGATCGCCGGCTCGGACAGCAGCCGCGGGCTCGCCGGCGCGAGCCGCCCGCGCGAGGCGTGCACCATGCCCATGGAGTCCTCGACGGTCACGAACTGCTCGCCGCCGCCCTGCAGATCGCGCTCGGTCCGGCCGAGCGTCGGCAGGATCAGGGCACGCGCGCCCGTCACCACGTGGGAGCGATTGAGCTTCGTCGACACGTGCACGGTCAGCCGCGCGCGCCGCATGGCCGCCTCGGTCACCTCCGTGTCGGGGGAGGCGGAGACGAAGTTGCCGCCCATGGCGAAGAACACCTTCGCCTCGCCGTCCCGCAGCGCACGGATCGCCCGTACGACGTCGAAGCCGTGCTCGCGCGGCGGCGCGAACCCGAACTCCTTCTCCAACGCGTCCAGGAAGGCCGGGGCGGGCCGCTCGAAGATGCCCATCGTGCGGTCGCCCTGCACGTTGGAGTGGCCGCGCACCGGGCACACGCCCGCGCCCGGGCGGCCGATGTTGCCGCGCAGGAGGAGGAAGTTGACCACTTCGCGGATGGTCGGGACGGCGTGCTTGTGCTGGGTGAGGCCCATGGCCCAGCAGACGATGGTCCGTTGCGAGGCGAGGACCATGCCGAGGGCCTGCTCGATCTCCGCGCGCGTGAGGCCGGTGGCCGCGAGCGTCTGGTCCCAGTCGGCGGCGCGGGCGGCCTCGGCGAACTCCTCGTAACCGTGGGTGTGTTCGCGCACGAACGTGTCGTCGACCGCGCCCTCCGTCTCCAGGATCAGCTTGTTGAGGAGACGGAACAGGGCCTGGTCGCCGCCGATGCGGATCTGCAGGAACAGATCGGTGAGGGCGGCGCCCTTGAGCATGCCCTTGGGGGTCTGCGGGTTCTTGAACCGCTCCAGACCGGCCTCGGGCAGCGGGTTCACGCTGATGATCTTCGCGCCGTTCGCCTTGGCCTTCTCCAGCGCGGAGAGCATGCGCGGATGGTTCGTCCCGGGGTTCTGCCCCGCGACGATGATCAGGTCGGCCTTGTGGAGGTCCTCCAGCAGGACACTGCCCTTGCCGATGCCGATGGACTCGGAGAGCGCCGAACCGGACGACTCGTGGCACATGTTCGAGCAGTCGGGCAGGTTGTTGGTGCCCAGCTCCCGCGCGAAGAGCTGGTAGAGGAACGCGGCCTCGTTGCTGGTCCGCCCCGAGGTGTAGAAGACGGCCTCGTCGGGGGAGCCGAGGGCGGCGATCTCCTCGGCGACGATGTCGAAGGCACGCTCCCAGCTGACCGGCTCGTAGTGCTCCGCGCCCTCGGGGAGATGCATGGGGTGCGTGAGCCGGCCCTGCTGCCCCAGCCAGTAGCCGCTCCTGGTGGCCAGGTCGGCGACGGAGTGCGCGGCGAAGAACTCGGGGGTGACCCGGCGCAGGGTGGCCTCCTCGGCCACCGCCTTGGCGCCGTTCTCGCAGAACTCCGCCTTGTGCCGGTGGTCCGGCTCCGGCCAGGCGCAGCCCGGGCAGTCGAAGCCGTCCTTCTGGTTCACGCGCAGCAGGGTCAGCGCCGTGCGCCTCACGCCCATCTGCTGCTGTGCGATGCGCAGGGTGTGCCCGATGGCGGGCAGCCCCGCCGCCGCGTGCTTCGGCTCCGCGACCTGCGGCGCGTCCTGAACCGGATCACCCTTGGGCGGCTTCGTCGCCATCGCACGCTCCCCTTCGACTGCGTGTGACAAGTACGGTCCCGATCCTCCCACGTGCCACCGACGGGCATGGGTGCCGGGCTTGCCCGAGACCGGGATCAGCGCGGGATCAGTGCTTGCGCGGGCTCGGCGGTCGATCCGCGGAGTCGGGGCCCGGGCAGTGAAGGCCGTCACATCCGCCCGTTGCCCGTGACCCGGGAGCTGCCGGCCGAGCCCGTGCCGGGACCGACTGTCAGTGCGGCGTGGCAGGATCGGGGGCGTGGCAGAGACAGCATCGAAGAAGACCGACAAGACCCCCGGCGGCACCCGTCCGCGGCTGATGCTCATGGACGGGCACTCGCTGGCCTACCGCGCGTTCTTCGCGCTGCCCGCGGAGAACTTCACGACCGCGACGGGCCAGCCGACGAACGCGATCTACGGCTTCGCGTCGATGCTGGCCAACACCCTGCGTGACGAGGCGCCCACGCACTTCGCGGTGGCCTTCGACGTCTCCCGCAAGACCTGGCGCTCCGAGCAGTTCACCGAGTACAAGGCGAACCGCTCCAAGACCCCGGACGAGTTCAAGGGCCAGGTCGAGCTGATCGGCGAGCTGCTCGACGCGATGCAGGCCCAGCGCTTCGCCGTCGAGGGCTTCGAGGCGGACGACGTCATCGCCACCCTCGCCACCCAGGCCGAGGCCGAGGGCTTCGAGGTGCTGATCGTCACCGGCGACCGCGACTCCTTCCAGCTGGTCACCGAGCACACGACGGTGCTGTACCCGACGAAGGGCGTCTCGGAGCTGACCCGCTTCACCCCGGAGAAGGTTTTCGAGAAGTACGGGTTGACGCCCACCCAGTACCCGGACTTCGCGGCCCTGCGTGGCGACCCCTCCGACAACCTTCCCGGCATCCCCGGCGTCGGCGAGAAGACCGCGGCGAAGTGGATCAACCAGTTCGGCTCGTTCGCGGAGCTGGTCGAGCGCGTCGAGGAGGTCAAGGGCAAGGCCGGGCAGAACCTCCGCGACCACCTGGAGGCCGTCAAGCTCAACCGCGTTCTGACCGAGCTCGAGCGCGAGGTCGAGCTGCCGAGGACGGTCACCGACCTGGAGCGGGCCCCGTACGACCGCAAGGCCGTCGCGATGATCCTGGACACCCTGGAGATCCGCAACCCGTCCCTGCGCGAGCGCCTGTTCGCCGTCGACCCGGGCGCCGAGGAGGCCGAGGTCACCCCGGTCGCGGCGGACGGTGTGGAACTGGACGGCAAGATCCTCGGCACCGGGGAGCTGGCCCCCTGGCTGACCGAGCACGGCACCGAGACCCTGGGCGTCGCGACGGTCGGCACCTGGGCACTGGGCGCCGGCTCCGTCGCCGAGGTCGCGCTCGCCGCCGGCGGGGGAGCGGCCGCCTGGTTCGATCCCTCCGAGCTGGACGAGGCCGACGAGAACGCGTTCGCCGCCTGGCTGGCCGAGGCCGGCCGTCCCAAGGTGTTCCACAACGTCAAGGGCGCCATGCGTGTCTTCGCCGAGCACGGCTGGAGCGTGGAGGGCGTGCGCATGGACACCGCCCTCGCCGCCTACCTGGTCAAGCCGGGCCGCCGCTCCTTCGACCTGGACGCGCTGTCCCTGGAGTACCTGCACCGCGAGCTGGCCCCCGCCGCCGCGGCCGACGGCCAGCTGGCCTTCGGCGCGGA
This sequence comes from Streptomyces sp. NPDC044061, assembly GCF_056434305.1. NCBI lineage: Bacteria > Bacillati > Actinomycetota > Actinomycetes > Kitasatosporales > Streptomycetaceae > Streptomyces > Streptomyces sp. NPDC044061. Next base: position 28,016 of record NZ_JBWKFL010000012.1, read on the forward strand.
CGACGGCGCCGAGGCCGACGCCCTGATGGTCCAGGCCCGTGCCGTCCTGGACCTCGGCGAGGCCTTCGAGGCCCGCCTTCAGGAGGTCGGCGCCGCCGACCTCCTGCGGGACATGGAGCTGCCCACCTCGGCCCTGCTCGCCCGCATGGAGCGCAACGGCATTGCGGCCGACCGCGCGCACCTCGAGGCGATGGAGCAGACGTTCGCGGGCGCCGTGCAGCAGGCCGTGAAGGAGGCCCACGCGGCCGCCGGCCACGAGTTCAACCTGGGCTCGCCCAAGCAGCTCCAGGAGGTCCTCTTCGGCGAGCTGGCCCTGCCCAGGACCAAGAAGACAAAGACCGGCTACACCACCGACGCCGACGCCCTGGCCTGGCTCGCCACCCAGACCGACAACGAGCTGCCGGTGATCATGCTCCGCCACCGCGAGCAGGCGAAGCTGCGCGTCACGGTCGAGGGCCTGATCAAGACCGTTGCCGGCGACGGCCGTATCCACACGACCTTCAACCAGACGGTGGCCGCGACCGGCCGGCTCTCCTCGACAGACCCGAACCTGCAGAACATCCCGGTCCGCACCGACGAGGGCCGGGCGATCCGCCGCGGCTTCGTGGTCGGCGAGGGCTTCGAGTCCCTGATGACCGCCGACTACAGCCAGATCGAGCTGCGCGTGATGGCCCACCTCTCCGAGGACGAGGGCCTGATCGAGGCGTTCACCTCCGGGGAGGACCTGCACACCACGGTCGCCTCCCAGGTCTTCTCGGTTGAGCGGGACGCGGTGGACGCGGAGATGCGCCGCAAGATCAAGGCGATGTCGTACGGCCTGGCCTACGGTCTGTCCGCCTTCGGTCTGTCCCAGCAGCTGAACATCGAGGCGGCCGAGGCCCGTGCCCTGATGGACACCTACTTCGAGCGCTTCGGCGGCGTACGGGACTATCTGCGCCGCGCGGTCGACGAGGCGCGGGCGACGGGCTACACGGCGACGCTCTTCGGGCGCCGCCGGTACCTGCCGGACCTCAACAGCGACAACCGCCAGCGCCGAGAAGCGGCCGAGCGGATGGCCCTGAACGCGCCGATCCAGGGCACGGCGGCCGACATCGTCAAGATCGCCATGCTCAAGGTCGACCGGGCCCTGCGCGAGGCGGGCCTCACGTCCCGCATGCTCCTGCAGGTCCACGACGAAATCGTCCTGGAGATCGCCCCCGGCGAGCGCAGGGCCACCGAGGAGATCGTCCGCCGGGAAATGGCGCACGCGGTCGACCTGAGGGCCCCGCTCGACGTCTCGGTGGGCGTGGGCCCTGACTGGGAGTCGGCGGCCCACTAGCCCCCACCTCCGCCTCACAGGGGGCGTTGGCCAGCAGCCACTGGTCAACGCCCCTGCCGTTTTCCGGCGAAGAAACGTCTCCGCCGCGACGACGATCAGTACGGGTTCTTCTCGAACAGCGGCAGCAGAATCTTGTCCGCCACAACGGTGAACCACCCCCCGCCGCATCCCGGCGGTGCCAGACCAACCGCACCCCCGACGCCCGCCGCGCACGGCTCCACATCGCATCCCGGCGACAAGAACTTCTCCACCCATCGGCGCTGACTCCCCACGAGCCCCCGGCGGTGCCGAACACCGCGCAACCCCACGGCTCACCCCACCCCGCAAGGCACACGGCTGCCCCGGCAACCCCACCCGCATCCCCGGCCGACCCCGGGAGGGCCTTTCACTCACGTGGCCCCCGTCAAAACGCCCCCCGAGCCTCCCAGCCGCAACACTGCGGGCATGGGTATACGCACGCTTCACCGCCGGCCGGCCGAAGGCACCCCGCCCCGGGCGGACACCGCCTCGGCCCAGGCCGCGCCCGCCTCGCCGGTCCCGGCTTTCGCGGTCGACGCAAGCACCGCCCGCATCCCCGCCGACCTGTCCGCGACCGTGCGCAACGCCGTGGCGGACCTGTGGCGCCGTCCGGCCACCGGCACACGCCGCACCTCCGAATGGCGAGCCCGGTACGACCTGGCCCGCGGCTACCTCGCGCTCCTGCTCGCGCTGATGCCGAGGGCCCGCCCCCGGCGCACCCTCACCGTCTTCGTGACCCCGGTCAGCGAGCCGCCGAGCGGTCCCGGTCCGCACCGACCGTCCCGTCGGCACCCCTCGCAGCGCGGGCCGGGCGCCATGCCCTGACCCCGGCCGCGTACACCAGCACCCCGAGGACCAGCCCGGCGCCCGCGCCGAAGCACAGCGTGGGCACCAGGGACCAGAGATCCGCGGCCGTACCCCCGTCCTCCCAGTACCGCGTCGTCCGCTGTCCCGCCCCCGCCAGGGTCCAGCCACCGATCACGGCACCGGCCCACCAGCGGTCCCGTCCGGACAGCGCGGGCACCCCCTGGGGCTCACCGCCCGGCGCCCGCCGTAGCGCACGTAGCAGGAACACGGCGATCATCACGGCCGCCGGCGCGGACGTGCCGTACTGCAGCCAGGTGTAGACAGGCCTGCCGGCCAGGTCCCGCCCGATGGCCGGAATCAGCCGTGACCCCCACCGGTCGTGATGCGTGAACGCGTCCCACACGACATGTGTCAGCGCGCCGAGCACCGCGGAGACGTACCACCACAGCAGCGAAACGGCCCGCACGCGCGCGCGGGGCGCACCGCAGCGCAGCAGGGCGGCCGGTCGGCCCTGCAGGCGCCGGGGCAGCAGTGCCACCAGCGGCTCCCGGACGAGCAGCCACAGCGCGACCAGCGTCCAGCAGATGAGCACGTCCACGCCGGCCACACCGGCGAAGGAGTGCGTGACCGCCCCGAACTCCATGCCGCCCGGCAGGATGCTCGCGGCGTAGTAGGGCATGTCCGGGGCGAAGGAGCCCGCGACGAGCACCGAGGTCACCAGCCGGCCCCGGCCGCCGCCGTCGCGACGCACGGCGGGCAGCACCGCCGCCGCGTGGCTGAGCGTGAACGGCAACTGGGCCCCCTGGACGGTCGACGGAGGTGGCACCGGAACCGGTGATCACGTCGGTCCAGTATGCGTGAGTGCCGTCCGGGGCCGTCCACGCCAACGGGAGTTGGCCAACCGGTGAAAATCGGGCACGAACGGGTGCCCGCGTCAAGCAAGTTGTCGTAGGGTCACCTGGGTCGCCGTGCGGAACACAAGGTCGAACACACGTCGCACGGATGGAAAGGCGGAACAGGGGCAACCACAGCACCGGGTCAACCGTCACACCAGAGCGAGGCAGTCGGACGGAGACGGACGCACAAGCGTCCACGGGAGGGTTCACTCTATGGCGGCGCACATCGGCAGGCGGCTGCGCAAGGGAGCGGCGACCACCGCCGTGGCCGCGGCAGCGGTCGCGGCTCTGTCCGCGTCCCAGGCTCCGGGAGCGACCGGCGAGGACCACGGCAGACAGGCCGCGGCCGGCGCCACCACCCCCGCACCGGACGTGGCCGCCGACGGCAACGCCACCGGCAACTCGCCGTACTACACGGACCTGCCGCCCCTCAACAGCCCCAACCCCAGCCCGTCGCCCACCGTCGGCACGCCCGTCTCCCGGGGTGAAGCTGAGGCGGGTATCCCCGCGACGGTCCTCGACGCCTACAAGAAGGCCGAGGCCGAGCTGCGCTCCTCCAAGCCCGGCTGCAACATGCCGTGGCAACTCCTGGCCGCCATCGGCAAGGTGGAGTCGGGCCAGGCCCGCGGCGGCCGGGTCGACGCAGGCGGCACCACGCTGGGCCGGATCCTCGGCCCGCAGCTCGACGGCAACGGCTTCGCGCTCATCAAGGACACCGACCACGGCGAGTACGACGGCAACAGCTCCTACGACCAGGCCGTCGGCCCGATGCAGTTCATCCCGTCCACCTGGGCCTGGGCCGGCCGGGACGGCAACGACGACGGCAAGGCGGACCCCAACAACGTCTACGACGCCGCGCTCGCCGCGGGCCACTACCTGTGCCGCAACGACTGGGACATGTCCACCGACACCGGCCTGCACAGCGCGATCCTCAGCTACAACAACTCGCAGGACTACCTGAACCTGGTCCTGAACTGGCTGCAGTACTACCGCAAGGGCACCCACTCCGTCCCGGACGGCACCGGCACCGTGCCCTCGCACCGCAGCGACAACGACACCCGGCACACCGGCACCCACAAGCCCTCCGACCCGCCGAAGACCAAGCCGGACAAGCCCGGCGGCGGCAACGAGACCCCTGATCCCAAGCCGCCGAAGCCGCCGGTCCCGCCGACGGCTCCCACCCCCTCCGACACCGTGGACCACCTGGAGGACGTGGGCACCGGAAAGCTCACCGCCATGGCCGGTGACGCGTTCGGCAAGCGGATCGGCACCCGCGCCGAGACCAAGGCCGGGATGTCGGTCGGCAAGGTCAGGATCCGCTTCACCATCACCGGTGACACCGACGCCACGTTCGCCGGCGGCGAGACCGTGGCCGCGGTCGCCACCGACGCCAAGGGCGTGGCACTCGCGCCGGCGCTCCAGGCGGGCGAGAAGACCGGTGACTTCAAGATCACCACCGCCGTCGTCGGCCACAAGGTCAAGGGCGTCGACTACACGGCCACCGTCACCGAGCGCGCCGCCGACACCCTCGCCCGCACCAGCGACACCCCGCTGACCTGCACCCCGGGTGGCGAGTTCGCCGACCAGGTGCAGGTGAAGGCGACGTACAAGGGTGCCGTCGCGGACAAGGTCGCGGCCACCGCCACGCTGATCAAGGCGGCCGACGACACCACCGAGAACGACAAGGGCCCCTACTTCAAGGACGCCGACGGCAAGACCGTACGCACCCTCACCGGCCTGCAGACGGACGGCAAGGGCCTGCTCACGTTGCCGAAGCTGTACGCGGACGACACCACGGGCACCTTCCTGCTCCGCATCACCACCGCCGGCGGCGCGACCCTCACCGTCGAACTCAAGGTCGCCGCGGCCGACACCTCGGCCGGCCCGTCGCCGAGCCCGTCCGCGACCTCCTGACGGCACACACGACACGGACGGCAGCAGGGCGCTCCCTCCGCTTCGGCGGGGAGGGCGCCCTTGTCCGTGTGCTACGTGTTCTCATCTCGCTCGCGCATTGCTACGGTGCGGCATCTGACGGCCCATCAGGAACCCGTCGCCGTCCGCCGGGAGGCCCCGCATGCGCGCTCTGATCGCCGCCGCGACCGGCCTCGCCCTCGCGCTCGCCCTCGTCCTGGCGATGACCGCCATGGGCACGCCGACGGGCCGGACGTCCCCCAAGCCGCTGCTGACGACGGTGCCCGCGCACCCGTAGCAGCGCCCGTCCGGGAGGGAGGCCGGAATGCGCCGCACGGCAAGCCTGGTCCTGCTCGCCTGCGCCGTGTTCTGCGCGGCGCTGTCCCCGATGCTGCGCTGGTACGCCTTCCCGCGCCTGGCCAGGATCCCCGCGAACCAGTACCAGGACATGGTCCTGGAGGCCAGGGACGCCACCCTCCTCGACTACGGCACCATGCGTGCGAAGAAGGTCCCGAAGGTCACCATCGTCCAGACCCTGAAGGGCGACGTGGAGGCCGCCGAGAAGATCGAGAGGACCGGGGGCAGGCGCGTCGTCGTCTGGGACGGCCTGTCCTACGTCCAGGGCCCCGACGGCAAGATGGTCTCCCGGATCCCCGAGCGCTACATCTTCGACGCCCACAGCCAGGACCCCGTCCACGCCACCGGCGAGATGGTCGACGGCGACCCGGTCAAGCGGGACGGCATCGAGTTCAAGTGGCCCTTCCTCACGCAGCAGCGCGACTACGAGTACTTCGACGCGCAGACCCGCACCACCAGTCCCATCCACTACAGGGGCACCCGGACCTTCCGAGGCCTGACGGTCTACTACTTCGAGCAGACCGTCCCCTGGACCAAGGTCCCCATGCCGAAGACGATGCCCGTCCAGGGCATCACCCCCGAGTCGGTCGCCAAGACGGGCACCACCCGCTGGTACACGACCGTCCGGAAGTTCTGGGTCGAACCCGTCACCGGAGCCCCCGTCTACGGCGAGGAGATCCACAAGGAGGAACTGCGCGGCGGCACCCTGCTCGGCGATCGCGCCAAGGTCACGGCGTTCGCCGGGCACGTGAAGATGCGCGAGGACTACATCGAGTACACGGTCGCCCTGGTCAAGCACAACCGCACCCTCGTCCTGCTGCTCACCTCGTACCTGCCTCGGGGATTCCTCAGCCTCGGCCTGCTGCTCCTCGCTCTCTCCCTCTACCTGGAGGCACGCGCCCGCCGCCCGGAGGACCCGGCGCCCGCGGAGAGCACCGAACCCGAACCGGTCAGCGCCTGAGCCGGGCGTTGGTGTGCCGGGTGGGCTCGGCCGTCGCCGGGTCCTCGGGCCACGGATGCTTCGGATAGCGCCCCCGCAGCTCCGCGCGCACACCCTTGTAGCCGTCCCTCCAGAAGGAGGCGAGATCGGCCGTGACGGCGGCGGGCCGCCCGGCGGGGGAGAGCAGGTGCACGAGCAGCGGGACCCCCGCCACGGCCGGTGTCTCCCGCAGCCCGAACATCTCCTGCAGCTTGACCGCGAGGACGGGCCGCTCCGGGTCCCCGTAGTCGATCCGGATCCTGGACCCACTGGGTACGGCGATCCGTTCGGGCGCCAGCTCGTCCAGCCGGACGGCGTCCCCGCTCGCCCAGGGCAGCAGCCGCTCCAGCGCCTGCCCGGCGCCGATCCGGCCGAGGTCGGCCCGCCGCCGGGCCCGGCCCAGCTCCGGCTCCAGCCACTCGTCCACGCGCGCGTGCAGCGCCTCGTCCGACACGTCCGGCCACGGCTCCCCGAGGTGCGCACGCAGAAACGCCAGCCGCTGCCGCAGCACCTCCGCCTCCGGCGACCAGCGCAGCAGCCCGAGCCCCTCCTGCCGTAGCCCTTCGAGCAGGGCGCCGCGTACGAGCGCGGGGTCGGCGTCCCGGAGCGACCGCACGGTCAGCTCGATCGCCCCGAGCCGCTCCACGCGCCGTGCCACGACGTCCCCGTCGGCCCAGTGCACCTCGTCCCGCTCCTCCAGGAGCACCCCGGCCGCGGCCCGCGCCACGTCCTCCTGCACGGCGGCCCCGAGCCGCACGCGCGCGTGCCCCTTCCCGCCGGGCCGATCGGCGACGGCGACGACGATCCAGGGAGCGCCGCGCAGCGCCGACCCGTCGTGCAGCTCGGCCCGTGTCCCCGAGGCCATGAGATACGACCCACCGTCGAGCCTGGCCACCCGCTCCGGGAAGGCGAGAGCAGTGACGAGACCGGCGAGCCGGTCGTCATCGGTACGCCGCCCGGCCTCGACGTCCGCCGGCAACCGAGGGTCATGCGTGGGCGGATGGGAGAACTTCTCCGAGACGGCCCGCAGCCGCCGGACCTCGCTCCGCCATCGCTGTCCATAGGCGTCGCCCCCGCGCCGTGCCTGTCGCAGAGCACCGGCCAGATCGTCCCCGTACTCCCGCGGCACCTCCTCGGACAGCAGAGCGACGACCGAGGCACCCTCGCCGAAGGTGTCCAGCAGGGCCCGGCCCAGCCGAGGGTGCACCCCCAGCCGCCCGAGCCGCACACCGAGCTCCGTGGCCCGCCCGACACAGTCCACCGCTCCCACCGCTGTCAGCGCCGAGCGCGCGGCCGCCATCGCCCCGCCCGGCGGTGGATCGAGCAACGCCAGCCCGGAGGCGTCCGGATCGCCCCAGCAGGCCGTCTGAAGGGCGAACGCGGTCAGGTCGGCCACCTTGATCTCCGGCGCCGGAAAAGCCGGCAGCCGGACGTCCTCGGCCTCCGTCCAGCACCGGTACACCGTGCCCGGCGCCTCACGCCCGGCGCGCCCCGCCCGCTGCCGCCCCGCCGCCCGCGACGCCCGTACCGTCGTCAGCCCGCTCAACCCGCGCGCGTGGTCCACCCGCGGCTCCCGCGCCAGCCCCGAGTCGACCACCACCCGTACCCCGGGCACCGTCAGCGACGACTCCGCCAACGACGTCGCCAGTACCACCCGGCGCCGCTCCCCGGGAGCCAGTACGGCGTCCTGCACGGCGGCCGGCGCCCGCCCGTGCACCTGGAGCACGTCCACGGCGCCCAGGTCCCCCAGCTGTCCGGCCACGCGCCCGATCTCGCCTACACCCGGCAGGAAGCACAAGACGTCCCCCGCACGCTCGGCCAGCGCCCGCCGCACCACCGACGCCACGTGTGCCGGCAGCGCCCGATCGACCCGCATGCCGTGCGGCGGCCGTACCGGACGAGCGGGCGGCGCCCAGACCACGTCCACGGGATGCGAGACCCCCTCGGCCTCGACCACCGGAGCGCCGCCGAGCAGCCGCGCCCAGCCCTCCGCGTCCGTGGTCGCCGAGGCGGCCACCAGCCGCAGCTCCGGCCGCAGCGTCTGCCGTACGTCCCACAGGAACGCGGCCACCGTGTCGGCGTCCAGATGCCGCTCGTGGCACTCGTCGAGCACCGCCACGTCGACGCCCGCCAACTCCTGATCGCGTTGCAGCCGCTGCAGCAGCACCCCGGTCGTCACGACCTCCACGCGCGTGTGCCGCCCCACCACGCGCTCGCCGCGCACCGTGTAGCCGACGCTCTCGCCGGTCTTCTCGCCCAGCAGCCACGCCATCCGCCGGGCCGCCGCCCGCGCCGCGATCCGCCGCGGCTCGGCCACCACGACCCGCCGCGCGGGACCATCGCCGACCAGGCCCGCCAGCACCAGCGGCACCAGCGTCGTCTTGCCGGTACCGGGCGGCGCCACGAGCACGGCGGTGCCGTCCCCGGCCAGGGCGTCGCTCAGGGCGGGCAGGGCGGCACGGACGGGCAGCGCGTCCAGGGCGTCGTAACGGATCACGCCCCCAGTGTCGTACGACGGGAAAAGCGCCCCTCACGCGCGCGTGCGCCTGCGGATCTCCGCGCACGCGCGCGCGGAGACGAACAGAGGGCGTTCAGTCCCGCTCGCAGACGAAGATGGCCGTCCCGGGGATCAGGTTCCCGCGCAGGGGCGACCAGCCGCCCCACTCCGAGGTGTTCCAGGCCGGCCACTCCGGCTCCACCAGGTCCAGGAGACGGAAACCCGAGGTTGCGACGTCGCGGACCCGGTCACCGAGCGTCCTGTGGTGCTCGACGTACACCGCGCGGCCGTGCTCGTCCTGCTCCACGTAGGGCGTGCGGTCGAAGTAGGACGACGACACCGACAGGCCCTCGGGGCCGGGCTCGTCCGGGAACGCCCAGCGGATCGGGTGCGTCACCGAGAAGACGAACCGGCCGCCCGGCCGCAGCACCCGGCGCACCTCGCGCAGCACCAGCCGCGGATCGGCCACGAACGGCAGCGCCCCGTACGCGGAGCACGCCAGGTCGAAGGAGCCGTCCGCGAAGGGCAGCGCGCCGGCGTCGGCACAGATCAGGGGAAACGATCCGCCGATGCGCAGGGCGTGCTGGAGCTGGCGGTGTGAGAGGTCCAGCGCCACCGGGCGGGCCCCCTGGGCGGCCAGCCAGCGCGCGCACTGCGCCGCGCCCGCGCCGATCTCCAGGACGTCCTTGCCCTTCAGGTCCTCGGGCGCTCCGAGCAGCTCGGCCTCCACCTCGTCCAGCCCCTCCGGGCCCCACACGAAGCGGTCGTCGCCGAGGAACGTGCCGTGGTCGACCTGGTACTCGTCGGCGTTGCGGTCCCACCAGCCCCGGTTGGCGCGGGCGCTCTCCGCGACCCCTGCGTCACGTCGGGTGGCTTCCGGCTCGAACCCCTCGGGGTCGAGCGGTTCCGGCTCTTGGATGATCGGCTCCCTCGTCGTACTCTTCCGTCCAACCCGCCGGGCGATGGCGTGTCGCGGAAGGGCTCCCGTTCGGCGTGTCCGGCCTCGTGGGACGTTTCTTGTGCCGGAAATGCGGCGATCCGCCCCGGGTGTGCGCCTTCGCGCATTGACCCTGTCCGGCTGCCCCCGTATGCTACAAGTTGCGCTGCGGGCCTGCGCACCTCAGACGTAGCAGGCTGCGCTCGCATCTGTTGTATGTCCCCTCGGTTGTCGAGGCGCCACCGGGCACCCGGTGCTCAAAGTGGCGCTTCCTTGGCTGTCCGGCTTCTGCAGAGCGAAACGGGCTCCCGGCGTAAGCAGTGCCTACGACTTCAATGTCCGTACCGGAGCCCTTTCCCACATGACGAGCAGCACCGAGACCACCGCCACCACCCCGCAGGTAGCGGTCAACGACATCGGTAACGAGGAAGCATTCCTCGCAGCGATCGACGAGACGATCAAGTACTTCAACGACGGCGACATCGTCGACGGCGTCATCGTGAAGGTCGACCGGGACGAGGTCCTACTCGACATCGGTTACAAGACCGAAGGTGTCATCCCGAGCCGCGAGCTCTCGATCAAGCACGACGTCGACCCGAACGAGGTCGTTGCCGTCGGCGACGAGATCGAGGCCCTGGTCCTCCAGAAGGAGGACAAGGAAGGCCGCCTGATCCTCTCGAAGAAGCGCGCCCAGTACGAGCGTGCCTGGGGCACCATCGAGAAGATCAAGGAAGAGGACGGCATCGTCACCGGTACCGTCATCGAGGTCGTCAAGGGTGGTCTCATCCTCGACATCGGCCTCCGTGGCTTCCTCCCGGCCTCCCTGGTCGAGATGCGCCGCGTCCGCGACCTCCAGCCGTACGTCGGCAAGGAGCTCGAGGCCAAGATCATCGAGCTGGACAAGAACCGCAACAACGTGGTCCTGTCCCGCCGCGCCTGGCTCGAGCAGACCCAGTCCGAGGTCCGCCAGACGTTCCTCACGACCCTCCAGAAGGGTCAGGTCCGCTCCGGCGTCGTCTCCTCGATCGTCAACTTCGGTGCCTTCGTGGACCTGGGTGGCGTCGACGGTCTGGTCCACGTCTCCGAGCTGTCCTGGAAGCACATCGACCACCCCTCCGAGGTTGTCGAGGTCGGCCAGGAGGTCACCGTCGAGGTTCTCGACGTCGACATGGACCGCGAGCGCGTCTCCCTGTCGCTGAAGGCGACCCAGGAAGACCCGTGGCAGCAGTTCGCCCGCACCCACCAGATCGGCCAGGTCGTGCCCGGTAAGGTCACGAAGCTGGTTCCGTTCGGTGCGTTCGTCCGCGTGGACGAGGGCATCGAGGGTCTGGTCCACATCTCCGAGCTGGCCGAGCGCCACGTGGAGATCCCGGAGCAGGTCGTCCAGGTCAACGACGAGATCTTCGTCAAGGTCATCGACATCGACCTCGAGCGTCGCCGCATCAGCCTCTCGCTGAAGCAGGCCAACGAGTCCTTCGGTGCCGACCCGGCCTCGGTCGAGTTCGACCCGACCCTGTACGGCATGGCCGCGTCCTACGACGACCAGGGCAACTACATCTACCCCGAGGGCTTCGACCCCGAGACCAACGACTGGCTCGAGGGCTACGAGAAGCAGCGCGAGGAGTGGGAGCGCCAGTACGCCGAGGCGCAGCAGCGCTTCGAGCAGCACCAGCAGCAGGTCATCAAGTCCCGCGAGGCCGACGCTGCCGCTGCCGCCGAGGGTGGCGAGGCCGCCGCTCCGGCCGCGACCGGCGGTTCGTACTCCTCCGAGGGTGCGGACACCTCCGGCGCGCTGGCCTCGGACGAGGCGCTTGCCGCGCTGCGCGAGAAGCTGGCCGGCGGCCAGAGCTGATCGCTAGCCGCTGGGCTTAGCCGATAGCCCTGAGGGGCCGTACCTTTCGAGGTGCGGCCCCTCATGCGTGCACGGGGGCTTTGGACCCTCCTCCTGGCGCGGGCCGGTTGGGGGCCCGCCGCGCGGTTCCCCCGCCTCCAGGGGGTCGTCGGGTCCTCTTTCAAGAAGTGACCGGGATGTTCGTCAGGCCCGTGCCGCCCGTCACCGTGTTGCTGGTGTAGACCGTCGTCCTGCAGGCGGCGCTGTAGTTGGTGACGTCGACCGCGAGCCGCGTGGAGCCGGTCGCACCCGTCAATGTCGACTTGTTGCCCCTGAACACCGTGCCGCAGCCCCATCCGGACTGTTGGGTGTGGGTCTGGTAGCCGTCGTTGCTGGTGTTCCTGCCGGTGTTGTCCTGGACGAGGACGTCGTTGCCCTTCACGTCGACCCAGGAGTCGTCGTAGTTGGCGCCCGTCAGCCCACCGCCGTCGAAGCTGTTGCCGACGATCTGCGCCCCCGTCGTGCCCTCCTTGATGTCGACGTTCTCGCCGCCCACGCCGGGGCCGATCGTGTTGTCCAGGATCTGAATGCGGTCGCTCCTGTCGGACAGCGTGCTCGCGGTCCCCACGTACACGCCCTCGCCCATGCCGCTGCCGTCGTTCCCGGTGTCGTAGATCCTCGAGTTCCTGATCACTCCGTCCGCGCTGGAGTTGCGGAAGTGCACTCCTTCCATGGCGAGCCCGTGCACCGTGACGCCGTCCACCACGACACCCTTGGCCGCGTCGATTCACGATGCCCTTCTGGCCGCCGGTCACGGTCAGCCCGCTGACCGTCCAGTAGGACGCGCCGTTCAGGTGCAGGCCGTAGCCGCCGCTCGCGGTGAGGACGGCTTTCGGCGAGCCCGTGACGGTGATGCGGGCCGTGGCGGTGGCCCGCGCGGTCGCCTTGAAGTTGCCGGTGTACGTGCCGTCCGCCAGGTGGATCGTGTCGCCCGGCTTCGCGCCGCCCAGTGCGGTCTTGAGCTGTGCGGCGGTGCTCACCTCGATGGTCGTGGCCGCGTCGGACGGGCCCGCGGTGAGGAGCAGACCGCCGGTGGCGGTGGTCGCGGTGAGCAGGGAGGCGAGCAGCGTGTGCATGCGCATGGGGGGTTCCTTCCTGTCGTGCGGTCGCTGATCTCATACATGAACGACGAACGTGAATGTGAACTCCGGTCTTCGTGAAGGTACGGACCAGTTGACGGAGCGTCAAGGTGCGCGGCGCGAGGTGCCTGATCAGCGGCCTGGCACGGGAATGCCCACGCCCCAGGGTGCGTTGTGGATGAGGAACACGAGGAGGAGCGGTCACAGTGCTTGATCCGCAGGGTTTGTACGCATGGGAGCCGAAGGGCCTGGCAGTCGTCGACATGGCGCTCGCCCAGGAGTCGGCCGGCCTTGTCATGCTCTACCACTTCGACGGATACATCGACGCGGGGGAGACCGGCGACCAGATCGTCGAACGGCTCCTCGACTCACTGCCCCACCAGCTCGTCGCTCGCTTCGACCACGACCGGCTCGTGGACTACCGGGCCCGCCGCCCGCTGCTGACCTTCAAGCGGGACCGCTGGACCGAATACGAGGTGCCCTCCATCGAGGTCCGCCTCGTCCAGGACGCCACCGGCGCACCTTTCCTGCTGCTGTCCGGGCCCGAACCGGACGTGGAGTGGGAGCGGTTCGCGGCGGCCGTACGGCAGATCGTGGAGCGGCTCGGCGTCCGCCTGTCCGTGAACTTCCACGGCATCCCCATGGGCGTCCCGCACACCCGCCCCGTCGGACTCACCCCGCACGGCAACCGCACCGACCTCGTTCCGGGCCACCGCAGCCCCTTCGAGGAGGCCCAGGTGCCGGGCAGCGCCGAGTCGTTGCTGGAGTACCGCCTCATGGAGGCCGGACACGAGGTACTGGGTGTCGCCGCACACGTCCCGCACTACATCGCCCGCTCCCCGTACCCGGACGCGGCGCTGACCGTCCTGGAGGCCGTCACGGCGGCCACCGGACTGGTCCTGCCGGGTGTCGCGCACTCCCTGCGAACGGACGCGCACCGCACGCAGACCGAGATCGACCGGCAGATCCAGGAGGGCGACGAGGAACTGACCTCGCTCGTCCAGGGCCTCGAGCACCAGTACGACGCCGCCGCGGGCGCCGAGACCCGCGGCAACATGCTCGCCGACCCGGTCGACATTCCGTCCGCCGACGAGATCGGCCGGGAGTTCGAGCGGTTCCTCGCGGAGCGGGAGGGCGACAACTAGGGCCTCGCTTTCGGATCTTGCCGGGGTCGCGGGGCCTGCCACGCGCACCTGCCGCGTTGTCGTAGGACGCCGATGCTTCGGGTCGGCGCCGGGTGATGGTCCTGTCGGTGGCAGGGCCTAAGCTTCGGCACATGCTGAAAGTGGGCCTGACCGGCGGCATCGGCGCCGGCAAGAGCGAGGTGTCACGGCTGCTCGTGGAGCACGGAGCCGTGCTGATCGACGCCGACCGCATCGCACGCGAGGTCGTGGCGCCCGGAACGCCGGGGCTCGCGGCCGTGGTGGAGGCCTTCGGCCCGGACGTCCTCGCCGCCGACGGCAGCCTGGACCGGCCCAGGCTCGGCTCCATCGTCTTCGCCGACCCCGAGAAGCTGAGCGCCCTCAACTCGATCGTGCATCCACTGGTCGGGGTCCGCTCCCGCGAACTGGAGAGCGCCGCGGCCGACGACGCCGTCGTGATCCACGACGTGCCGCTCCTCACGGAGAACGGCCTGGCACCGCTGTACGACCTGGTGATCGTCGTCGACGCCGGCCCCGAGACCCAGCTCGACCGGCTGGTGCGGCTGCGCGGGATGACCGAGGACGACGCGCGCGCCCGCATGGCCGCCCAGGCGACCCGTGAGCAGCGCCGGGAGATCGCGGACATCGTGATCGACAACGACGTGCCCCTGGACGCCCTGCGCAAGCGCGTGGCGGAGATCTGGGACGACCTCGTGCGCCGCGCCCGCGAGCCCCGGGCGGCGTCCGCGGACGGGCGACCGGGCGAGGCGGGCGCGGAATAGCGGTCCCTCTCCGGGCGTTGAACCGCTCCAGTGAGGGAAGGACTTTGCCGTGCCCGAGACCAGCGGTTCCACCGGACGTACTCCGGAGACGCATGTCATCGACTTCCGCGCGGCCGAGCAACTGCTCAACGCGCAAGATCCGCGGGGCGCGGTGAAGCTGCTCGACGGAGTCATCGCCGCACACCCCGAGAACACCGCTGCCCGGCTGCTGCGCGCACGTGCCTTCTTCGCGGCCGCACAACTGCGGCCCGCCGAACTGGAGTTCACCATCGTGCTCGAGCGCGAACCGGACAACGCGTTCGCGCACTTCGCGCTCGCCCGCACCTATGAACGCCAGGGCCGCCCCGACCAGGCCAAGCGCCACTTCCGGCTCGCCGCCGCGCTCGACCCCAACCCGCGGTATCTCAAGGCTGCCCGCTTCGACTCCTGACCGCCCACCGGCCGCGAGCCGCGGTCACGGGTGGCGGTGCCGGGGCGGCCCGGGGTAGGGAGGACCGCTATCCGGCGGCCGGTACGGCGGCACGTCCCGGCCCGGCTGGTAATGCGGGCCCTGGCGCATGTGCCTGAGGATCATAGCCATGTCCACGGTGACCACCAGCCACAACACCCCGCAGGCGGCCGCCCAGCCCGGACGCCCCACCAGTGCGAACGCCGCCGTACCGAAGATCGCCCAGACCAGGCCCCACACGCTCAGCCAGAACCGCGCCCGCAGTGCACTGCGCGCGGTCGCCGGCTCACTGCCCGTACGCATCGGATCACCACTCCTCCTTGCAACGTACTCTTCGTCGGGAACGTTCAGCAACGACGTTCGTCGAAGGGGGACGCACCGTGCTTCCGGACGCCGACGACCTGCCCGAACTGCTCCTCGACCTGGCCGTGCCGCACGAGGACATCAACGAACTGGTCGCACTGCGCCGCACGGTGACCGGTGATCCCGGCACACGCCGGCTCCTCGAGGAGTGCGTCGAGGAGCTGCTCCGGGACCCGGGCGACACGGGCCGCACGCCCGAGCTCGACGACCTGCTCGCGGCCGCTCCTCCCACACTCCACGGCACCCTCGCCGTCTACGTCTTCGTCGCCGCGGTCCCGCACACCCTCGCCCACCACCGCGCTCGCGGCATACCGGCCGAGACCTCCCGGCGCACCCTGGCCGACCTGGGCCGGCACATGGCGGTGCACCGCAGACGGCACGGCAGGACCGGAGTGCAGTCGCCGCGCTGGCTCGCCCACCACTTCCGCGGGGAGCTGTACCACCTGGGACGGCTCCAGTTCGAGCGGGCGCGGCTCGGGCGGCGCACCGCGTCGGCGATCGCGGCGGCCGGCCTGTCCGCGGCACCCGGAACACCCTGTCTGAACCTGCACATCCCCGACTTCCACGGCCCGCTGACCCCGTCCGCCTGCGACCGCTCCCTGACGCTCGCCCGGGAGTTCTTCGCCCTGTGCTTCCCCGAGGAGCCCGCCGAGGCCGTGGTGTGCCACTCCTGGCTGCTCGACCCACAGTTGAAGCGCCATCTCCCGGCCCGGTCCAACATCGTCCGCTTCCAGGAACGCTTCCGCACCGCCCACGAGGACACCGAACCGGCCGACACCGAGCCCGTCCAGTTCGTCTTCGGCGACCCGGACCTGCCGGTCGCGCAGCTGCCCCGGCGCACATCCGTGGAACGGGCCGTCGGTGACCACCTGCGAGCGGGCGGGCACTGGTACGTCGGGCATGGATGGTTCCCGCTCCGAGAGGAATGACTCGAACGAGTGAACCGCACGTCGGCGGGAACGGACGTACGGCGGCTGTCCGTTGTTCGGGCATGACGGTCGAAATGCGTGAGGGATACGAGGGAACAGGACCTGGAGCGATCACCCCCGACGGCTGCGCGGTCGAGTTGTACAGGCGGCTGCCGGTGGGTGACGAGCCGGACGTCGTCGCCGGAGCCGTGCCGGCGGGCGCGCACATTCTCGAACTGGGCAGCGGGGTGGGCCGGGTGACCCATCCCCTGCTGGAACGCGGCTTCACCGTCACGGCGGTGGACGAGTCCGCCGAGATGCTCACCCATGTCCGCGGGGCACGCACGGTATGCGGCCCGATCGAGAAACTGGACCTGAGCGAGAAGTTCGACGTGGTGATGCTCGCGTCGTTCCTCGTGCACACCGGTGACGTGGAGGTCCGCCGGGGCCTGCTGCGCACCTGCGCCCGGCACGTGGCCGAGGGCGGCTGCGTGCTCATCCAGCGGGAGGGCCCGGACTACCACACGAAAGTACCGAGGGAGCGGGTCGACCCGGGCGGCTTCACCCTGCGCATCGTGTCGGCGGAGCCGGCCGGCGAGGGGGTGAACTCGGTACGCGCCGAGTACCTGTTCCCCGACGCCGTCTGGACTCAGACGTTTCTGGCGCGACCCCTGTCCGACGAGCAGTTCGAGGAGGCGCTGGCGGAGGCGGGACTGGAGGTGGACGCCCTTCTGACCCCGGACGGGACATGGGTGAGAGCGGTACGGGCGGCATAGGGGCGACGGAAACTCGGGTCGGGGCTGAGCGATGAGTTCTCGGATCGGGACCGGTCTACATCGGTGACAGCAACCGGGACCGCTTCACCCAGGAGACCCCCATGTCCGAGACCACCGCCGCCTCCGGCGCTTCCGCGACCACCCGTGGTCGCCTCGCCCGGATCGCCCTGCGCACGGTGCAGGTGCTGCTCGCCCTCTTCTACGGGATCGCGAGCGCACTGCCGAAGCTGATCGCACACCCGTCGGCCGTCGAGTCCTTCGACAGGATCGGCTGGGGCAGCGTGGGCATGTACACCATCGGCGCGCTCGAACTGGCAGGCGCGGTGGCGCTGTTGGTGCCGGTCCTGCAGTCCGTGGCGGCGACGGCGTTGAGCGCGCTCATGGTGGGCGCCTTCATCGTCCAGCTCACCGTCTTCGACGGCCAGTACGCGGCGACCCCGCTGATCCTGATCGTGCCGCTCGCCCTGATCGCCTGGGCCCGGCGCGAACAGAACGCGGACCTGCTGCGACTGCTGCGACAGGCGGGCCGTCGAGCGTGACCCGCGAGGGACACCGATGACGCCGACCGGGGGCGGGGGCCCGGCCGGCGTCACCGGATCAGGGGTTCTCCGACGCCGACGCTCGGCCCTGCGGGCCCGCAGGGTGTCATTGCGAGGAACGCCCCCGTCGTGCCGAGCCCGCTCGGGGAGCGAGAACCCGGATGCGACCGGCTCAGCGCCCCCGCGGGCGGCCGCTGGAGCCGTCGCTCCCACCGGCGGCGCCGAGTCCGCCGGGGCCCCCGAGTCCGCCAAGGCCGCGGAGTCGTTCCAGTTCGCGGCGGTCGCGTTTGGTGGGGCGGCCGGTGCCGCGGTCGCGGAGACCGGCGGGCGCCACGGCCTCGCGCGGCGGCGGAGGAGGGGAGTTGTCGATGTAGCACTGGGCGGCCACCGGGGCGCCGACACGCTTGCGGATCAGGCGCTTGACGATCACGATCCGTTCCCGGCCCTCCTGCCGCAGGCGCACCTCGTCGCCCACGCGCACCGAGTAGGCGGGCTTCACCCGCTCGCCGTTGACGTGGACGTGGCCGCCACGGCACGCGGTGGCGCCCAGGGAGCGGGTCTTGATCAGGCGCACGGCCCAGATCCAGCTGTCGATCCGCACCGTCTCGCCCTTGCCGGGCCCGGCGGCCTCGGCGGCGGCCACAGCGGCGGCGACCTTGGGGTCGAGCGGCTGCGCGTCGGCGGCTCCGGGCCCCTCGGCATCCTGGGCGGGGGTTGCTTCGCCCGGCCCGCCGGTGTCACGGTGCACGTTCTCGTCCGCATCCTCGGAAGCCATGTCCCGACCTTAACCCGCCGGGCCGGGCCAGCCGGAGACGTTTTCCGGGGGGGCTTGGCCGGAGAGGGCACCAGTACACCGAGCATCCGTGACGCGGGTCGGCCCGCGCCCCGGCCGGCAGGCGCCCCCACCCGGCCCGCAAGCTCATTCGGCCCGTGCCCCGCTGCTCGTGCCCCCACGGGTTCGTGCTTCCGCTCGGCATTCGAGCCCACTCGGCTCACGATCGCACCCGGCCCCGCCCCCCTGGCCGACGACCGCACCCGGCCCCCGACGCCCCTTGGCCCACGACCGCGGATGGCCCGCAACCCCGCCCGGACCGGGTCGGCCCACGACCGCGCCCGGACCGGGCCTCCACCCATCCCGATTACAGGTCCCCAGGCCACTCCAGGGTGCCCGGCCGAGGCGGGCATACGGTGGCGGTATGGACGACAGCAGCGGGCTCGCTCGGCTTGACCGGCGTGTCGCGGGGTGCCGGGCCTGCCCCCGGCTGGTCGAGTGGCGTGAGGAGGTGGCCCGGACCAAGCGGGCCGCGTTCGCCGACTGGACGTACTGGGGGCGGCCGGTGCCCGGGTTCGGCCCGGCCGACGCCCGCCTCGTGATCGTCGGCTTGGCCCCCGCCGCGCACGGCGGCAACCGCACGGGCCGTATGTTCACCGGCGACCGTTCGGGAGACGTGCTCTACCAGGCCCTGTACGACGTGGGGCTCGCCTCGCAGCCCACCTCCGTGCGCGCCGACGACGGCCTGGAGCTGTACGGCGTCCGTGTCACCGCGCCCGTGCACTGCGCCCCGCCCGCGAACAAGCCCACGCCCGCCGAGCGAGACACCTGCCGCCCCTGGCTGGTGCAGGAGCTGAAGCAGCTGCGCCCGACGCTCAGGGCCGCCGTGGTGCTCGGCGCCTTCGGCTGGCAGGCGGCGCTGCCCGCGTTCGCCGAGGCAGGCTGGGCCGTGCCCCGCCCTCGCCCCGCCTTCGCCCACGGCACCCGGGTCGCCCTAGGTGGCCTGGACGTCTTCGGCTGCTTCCACGTCAGCCAGCGCAACACCTTCACCGGCCGGCTCACCCCCGAGATGCTGCGCGAGGTACTGCGCACGGCGGCCGACGCGGCCGGGCTGCCGTAGCCGGCGCTCAGCCCGCCTCGTCGGCGTCCGTGCCGAACAGGTGCCGTACCGTCGAGCGGTAGTTGGCGCGGACGTGGTCCAGCGCGTGGGCGCGGGCGCGGTCCGGGTCGCCGGAGGCGATGGCCTCGTACAACTCCCGATGTTCGCCGAGGAGCAGGGGCCACTCCTCGTTCTGCCGGGTGAGCCAGCGCAGCCGGCCGTCGACCGGTTCCATGGGCCGGGGCGGAGGTCTGACGGACGTGCGGATCGTCGTCACCAACTGCAACACCACGCAGGAGATGACCGAGGAGATCGTCCGAGGTGCCCGGGCCGCCGCAGGCCCGGGCACCACCGTGACCGGGCTGACCCCCGCGTGGGGCCCCGAGTCGGCCGAGGGCTGGCTCGACAGCTATCTGTCGGCCGCGGCCGTCCTCGACGCGCTGCGCACCTACGAGGGCCCGCCGTACGAAGCGGTCGTGCTGGCCGGGTTCGGGGAGCACGGCCGGGAGGGCGTACGGGAGCTGGTGGACGTGCCCGTCGTGGACATCACCGAGGCCGCGGCCCACCTCGCCTGCCTCCTGGGGCGGCGCTACGGCGTCGTCACCACCCTCGACCGCTCCCGCGGCCAGATCGAGGACAGCCTGGAAACCGCCGGCGTGGCCCGCAACTGTGCCGCCGTGATCGGCACGGGCCTGGGCGTCCTCGACCTCGCCGAGGACCCCGCCCGCACCGAGGCCGCATTCCTGGCGGCGGCCGAACGGGCCCGCGAGGCCGGAGCCGAGGTCCTGGTGCTGGGCTGTGCCGGAATGACGGGACTCCAGCGGGCGGTGGGGGAGAAGCTGGGGCTTCCGGTGGTCGACGGGGTCGGGGCGGCGGTGAAGCTGGCCGAGTCGCTGGTGTCCCTCGGGCTGACCACGAGCCGGGCGGGCGGCTACGGGAAGCCGCTGCCGAAGCTGCGGATGTGGGGGCGGGGGCGGCCGGCAGGCTGACGGCCCGCATCTCCCAAGGCCGCGGCACGTGCTCTCGCGGGCGGCCGCCCCCCACCCCTCCCTCAAGGCCGCCAGACGTACCGCACGTCCGGCTCCCGCTCCTCGTTGCCGCTGCCGTCCGTGTACTCGACGGCGACGAATCCGTGCCGCTCGTAGAAGCGGTGGGCCGGCCTGTTGACCTGGAAGGTCCACAGGGTGAGGCCCTGGGGGCTGCGCTCCTTGGCGAGGGCGACGAACCGGTCACCCACACCGCGCCCCCGCCACTGCGGGGCCAGGTACAGCTGGGAGAGCAGCTCGCCGTTGAGGACCATCACACCGACGATCCCGTCCTCTTCCCCGGCCGCGTCGGCGACCCACGTCTCCCGCAGTGGCACCACCACGTCCCGGAAGTGGCCCCGCACGTCCTCGTCGGTGCGGGGACGGACGACGGTGGGCAGCGCGGCGGCGAAGGAACGCAGCCAGACGTCCGCGGCGGCGCTGGCGTCCGCCGGCACCGCCCGGCGAAGAACGACCGCGGTGGTCATCGGACGTCCTCCTGTTCCGGTACCACGGCCGTCGTCGTGATCTCCACCAGCTGCCCGGTGTACCCCAGGCAGGCGACACCGAGCAGCGTGGACGAGTGCGGCCCCCGGCTCAGCCCCGAGGCCTCGACGACCTCCCACACCGCGGACAGCACCGAGGGCTCGCTGCTGACGACGTACACGTCCGTCGACAGCACATGCTCCAAGTCGCTTCCGACGGAGAGGAGTTGCTCGCGAAGGTTCGAGATCACCCGCTCGGCCTGCCGGACCGGATCCCCGACACCGACCACCTCCCCCTTCTCGTCGAGCGGCACGGCGCCCGCGAGGAACGCGAGCTTCATGCCCGCCTCGACGACGGAGGCGTGGGCGTAGGTGGGGGGCGGGAAGAGCCCGGGCGCGGTCACTCGGCGGATCATGGCGGCTCCTGGGGTGGCGGATGCGCAACCTCCCGATCATCCGCATCCCGTCCAGGCCTCCGCACCCGAATTTCCGGCTCGGCAACGGCTCGACAGGCCGATCGGACGCGCCGTCGCCCGCCTTCCCCTGCGCCACCGCGGCCTTCGCCCCATCCCTCCGAGCCGCCGCAACTTCCGATGCCCCCTCCCACCGAGCCACCGCGACCCTCGCCGACACCTCCCGCCGTCTGCGTCGTACGGTCGCCCTCGCCGTGAAGGACCGACGCACCGCGGCCGCACGCGCCTCTGAACTCGGCGCTCCGCTCGGCTGCTTCGACCCGTTCGACGCCGTGGAGCCGGGTCGGTGGGGTGACGCGGAGTAGGGATCGGGACGCAGCAGACCGGGCTCGCCCAGCAGGCGGCGCACCAGCCCCGCGGTCCAACCCCGGGCGCGCAGCCCGGCCATCGACACACGGCCGCGGCGCCTCTTCGCTCCGTCCTTCCCAGCTGTCACCATGACCTCCCCGTCGTGACGTCGAGTGACGACTTCCTTGATGACGCGCCCCACCGACAATCGGGTCGCCGCAGGTCCGGCCCCCGGCCTACGCTCCCCGCACCCGGACCCTCACCCCCCTCTGGAGTCCCGCCCGTGCCAGCGCTGCCCGACGCCGACTTCCTCTCCACCACCGCCGACCGCCTGGCCGCCCTCCCCACCGTCCGGGCCGTGGCCCTGGGCGGTTCCCGGGCCCAGGGCACCCACACCCCGGACAGCGACTGGGATCTGGCCGTCTACTACCGGGGCCCCTTCGATCCCGCCGACCTGCGCGCCCTCGGCTGGGAGGGCGAGGTGTCGGAGATCGGCGGCTGGGGCGGCGGTGTCTTCAACGGCGGGGCCTGGCTGACCATCGACGGACGCCGGGTCGATGTCCACTACCGGGACGTGGTCGAGCACGAGCTGGCGGAGACGGAGGAGGGGCGGTTCCGGGTGGAGCCGCTGCTGTTCCATCTCGCCGGGATTCCGAGCTACTTGATCGTGGCCGAGCTGGCCGTCAACGAGGTGCTGCGGGGCGAGCTGCCCCGCCCGGAGGCCTACCCGGCCAGGCTGTGCCGGACCGCGTCGGAGCGCTGGTCCGGCACCGCCCGCGCCACCCTGGCCCACGCCAAGGCCAACCACGCCCCGCACGCCCACCTCACCGAGGTCGCCGGCGCGCTGGCCACCGCCGCCGTACAGGGCGGCCACGCGGTGCTGGCGGCGCGCGGGGAATGGGTGACGAACGAGAAGCGGTTGCTGGAGCGGGCCGGGCTCCGACGGATCGACGAGGTGGTCGGGGCGTTGCGGGCGGACCCGGAGGCGCTGACCGCCGCGATCGGGCAGGCCGAGGAGATCCTCGGCCGCGAGGTCCGCCCAGACCCTGAGGCCCGCACATGAGGAGGGACCGCACGGCGCCGACCGCACGGCGGCCGAAGGCATTGCGTTGACCGAAGGCATTGCGTTCATAAAGAAACCCCCCGTCCCCGTCACCTTTCACCTCCCCGAAACGTGATCGCTCCGTTTGCTCAGGGAACGCGATCTACTGTGGACACCACAGCCCACCAGTCATGGCCACCGTCGTCCGAAGGCACACCCCCGCCCTCGTATGAACAGGAGCCCCGTGTCGCGCCCCGCCGCACCGACCCTTCCCCCCTGGCTCGCCCACGCCCTGCGCACCCAGCGCGGGCCCGTCCCCTGGAGCGCGGTGACGCGGGGCGCGCTCGCCGCAGGCCCGCTGCTGCTCGCCGGTGTTCTCAGCGGCCGTGTACCGATCGGCGTCCTCGCCGCCATCGCCGCGATGCTCGCCGGCATCAACGACCGGCCCGGCAGCAGGCGGGCCTCCGTCAGGCGGCTCGGGGTGCCCGCGCTGGCCGGAGCCCTCGGGCTGCTCGTGGGGACGTACGCAGGACAGCACCTGGCCGCCGTGCCGCTGACCCTGCTGCTGACCGCGCTCGGACTGGCCGCCGGAGGCATCAGCGCCGTCGGGCCCGTCGCCTCCGCCGCCGGTACCCAACTGCTCGTCACGGCCGCGGTCGGCGCCGGGATGCCGGCCGCCGAGAGCGGCTGGCAGCGGGCCCTCGCCTTCCTCGTCGGCGCCGGCTGGCTGCTCCTGCTGCGGCTGGTCCTGCCCACGCCCGGTTCGCTCGCCGGAGACTTCCGGTTCGACGGTGAGCGGGAGGCGGTCGCCGACGTGTACGAGGCCGTCGCCGCGCTGCTCGACGCCGTGGGAAGCAAGGACGCCACCGCCCGGCGGGCCGCGCTCACCGCCGCCCTCGACCACGCCCAGGACGCCCTCGCCGGACCCCGGCTGCGCCGGTACGCCAGTTCGGCCGCCGAGCGCCGGCTGCACGCCCGGTACGCCGCCGCGCTGCCGCTCGCCGAGGCCGCCACCGCCCTCGCCTGGGCGGGCGAACCCCTCTCAGCGCGCGCCGTGGAGGGGCCCCGGCGGCTGGCCGCCGCCGTCCGAGGCAACACGGGTACCGGTCCGCTTCCCGCCCCCAGCAGGTCCGCACCCGCCCTGCGCGCCCTCGACGACGCCCTGCTCCGCGCCGCCGATGCCTTCGACCGGGCCGAGAGCGGCGAACACCAGCCGCTCGCCCGGCGGCGCGGCGCAGGTCAGGCCCTTCGGGCCGCGTTCGGCACCGGCGGCCGGGAGTACGGGCTGCGCGTCGCCCTGTGCTTCGGTGCGAGCGCCGCCGTCGCCCAGGCGCTGCACCACTCCCGCTGGTACGGGCAGCACCAGCACTGGTACTGGCTGCCCGCGACCGCCGTCTTCCTCGTCAAGCCCGACCTGGGACCGCTCGCCTCCCGCGTGCTGTGCCGGGCCGCCGGCACGGTCCTCGGCGCCCTGGTGTTCGCCGTCCTGGCCGCGCTGCTGCCGCGACCGGAGGGGCTGATCGTGCTGGTGGCGGTGTGCGGTGCGCTCGTCCCGGTGTCCACCCGGAACTTCGCCGCCCTCACCACCGTCGTCACCGTGCTCGTCCTCGCCCTGGTCATGGTCGGCGGTGAGCCGCAGGCCTCGGTCAGCCGGATCGGCGAGACACTGCTGGCCTGCGCGATCGCGCTGATCGTCGGGCATCTGCCGATGCCGGGGGAGCGGGGCGGCGGGGTACGGGCCCGGCTCGACGCCGCCGGGAGCGCCGCGCACGCCTACCTCGCGCACGTCCTGAGCGAGTCGGGCGACCGCGTCGAGCGCTGGGCGTTGCGCCGCGAGGCCTACCGCACCCTCGCCGAGGCCCGTACCGCGATCGCGGTCGCCGCAGCCGAGCTGCCGGCCCTCGCCCGGCACACCGAGGGCACGGACGCCGTCGCCGCAGTCCTCGAACGTCTCGTCGACACCGCCACCGCCTGCGCCGTGCACCTCGACGACACCGGCCGCCTCAGCCCACGGCACACCCGGCAACTGGAGGAGCTGATGGACGAGTTGGAGCGCAGCCCGGGGTGGGCGGGACTGCCCGTCGCCGCATAGCACCCGAAAGCGCGGTTCGGCTCACCGGGCGGGACGCCACCGTCGTACGTTGTGACCCATGACCGTCTCTCCCGCCGACCTGGTCGTCACCGGCTGCACCGTCCTCGTGCACGACGACGAGGAGCGGATCGACTTCCGCGAGGACGCCGCGATCGTCGTACGCGACGGGGTGATCGCATCGGTGACCACCGCGGCAGCCGCGGCGGATCTGGCGGCCGTGGAGCGGATCGAGGCGCGCGGGCAGGTCGCGATGCCCGGACTGATCAACTGCCACACGCACGCGCCGATGGTCGCCCTGCGCGGTCTCGCCGAGGACCTGCCGACCGAGGAGTGGTTCAACGACGTCGTCTGGCCCGTCGAGTCCAGCCTCACCGCGAGGGACGTGGAACTGGGCGCCCGGCTCGCCTGCGCCGAGATGATCCGCGGCGGCGTCACCTGCTTCGCCGACCACTACTTCCACATGGACGTGGTCGCCGACGTCGTCGCCGAGTGCGGGATGCGGGCCCACCTCGGCGAGGCCTACTTCTCCTCCCAGGGACCTGAGGGGCGGGAGCGGTCCGCTGAGTTCGCGCTGCGCCGTCGGGGCTCCGCCGGCGGGCGCATCACCACCACCCTCGCCCCGCACGCCCCCTACACCGTCACCGACGCCGACCTCACCGCCACCGCCGAACTCGCCCGCGCCCACGGCCTGCCCGTCCACCTCCACGCCGCCGAGAACCGCGCGCAGACCGACACCAGCCTCGCCCGGCACGGCGTCACCCCCATCGAGGTCCTCGACCGCACCGGACTCCTGGACACCGATCTGCTGATCGCTCACGGCACCGGCATCATCGAGCGCGACCTGCCGCTCCTCGCCCGCACGGGCGGCCGTACGGCGGTGGCGACCGCCCCTCGCGGCTACCTCAAGTTCGCCTGGCCCGACACCACCCCGGTACGGTCCCTGCGCGCGATCGGCGTCCCCGTCGGGCTCGCCACGGACGGCGCCGCCTCCAACAACTCCCTCGACGTGTGGGAGTCGATGGCGCTGACCTCCCTGATCCAGAAGTCCACCGAGGGCGACCCGCGCTGGCTGACCTCCCGTCAGGCCCTGCACCACGCCACCCTGCAGAGCGCCCGTGCGGTCGGACTCGGCGACCGCGCCGGCAGCCTCGCCCACGGCCGGCGCGCCGACATCGTCCTGGTCGACCTCACAGGACCGCACACCCAGCCGGTCCACGACCTCGCCGCCACCCTCGTGCACAGCGCCCGCGCGGCCGACGTCCGCACCACGGTCGTGGACGGCCGCGTGCTGATGCGGGACCGCGAGCTGCTCACCCTCGATGTGCCCTCTGTCGTACGGGAGTTGACGCGGCGGCTGCCGGACCTGGTCGACCGGAGCCGCGGGCGGCGCGTCCAGGAGTACGACACCTGAGTCCGCGTAGGCTGCCTGCCATGGACCTCGCGGACGGCCTCATCGACCATCCCTACGACGTGTACCGGCGCCTGCGCGAGACCGCGCCCGTGCACCGCGTCACCGGACCGGACGGCACCCCCGCCTGGCTCGTCACACGCTACGAGGACGTCCGGGCCGCCCTCGCCGACCCGCGGCTCTCCCTGGACAAGCGGCGCGGCACCGCCGGCACGTACAAGGGCCTCTCCCTGCCGCCCGCGCTCGACGCCAACCTCCTCAACATGGACCCGCCCGACCACAGCCGCATCCGGCGCCTGGTCGGCCGTGCCTTCACCCCGCGCCGGGTCCAGCAGCTCCGCGAGCCGATCCGGCGTACCGCCGACCACCTCCTCGACGCGCTCGGCCCGCACGGCAGCACCGACCTGATCGCCTCCTACGCCGCCCCGCTGCCCATCACCGTCATCTGCGACCTGCTCGGCATCCCGGAGGGGGACCGGCTGGACTTCCGGCAGTGGACCGACAGCCTCACGGCCCCCGACCCGGCCCGCCCGCACGCTTCCAAGGAGGCGATGGCGAGCATGCTGGGCTTCCTCACCCGGCTCGTCGCGACCAAGCGCCATGCGCCCGGCGACGACCTGCTCTCCGACCTGATCGCCGTACGGGACGAGGGTGACCGGCTCGACGAGGACGAGCTGATGTCCCTGGCCTTCCTCATCCTCTTCGCCGGCTACGAGAACACGGTCCAGCTGATCGGCAACGCCGTGCTCGCCCTCCTCCAGCATCCCGACCAGCTCGCCGCCCTGCGCAAGGACCCGGAAAGGCTGCCCGCCGCCGTCGAGGAGTTCGCCCGCTACGAGGGCCCCATGCTGCTCGCCATGCGCCGGTTCCCGGTCGAGGACGTGACGATCGCCGACGTGACCATTCCGGCGGGCGAGACGGTCTGGGTGTCCTTGTCCGCCGCCGGCCGCGATGCCGCCCGCTTCCCCGAGCCCGACCGCCTCGACCTCTCCCGCGACGCCTCCGGCCACCTCGCCCTCGGCCACGGCATCCACTACTGCCTCGGCGCCCCGCTGGCCCGTGCCGAGACGGAGATCGCCCTCGCCGCGCTGCTCGAGAGGCTCCCGGAACTTGCCCTCGACAAGGGGGAGTTGCGATGGCGTCGCTCGCTGCGGGCCCGCGGGCTGGTGGCGCTGCCGGTGACATACTGACCTCGCGCCCGCAGCCGATCCGGTGGCGTACGGTACTGCGATCGGCCTGAGCGCCGTGGGGGCCCGGCGTCACCCGGGTGGAGGAGGCGGACGGATGTGCGTGATCGACGCCGCGGCCAAGCGGCGGGAGGTCGCCCGGTTTCTTCGGGAGCACCCTCGGGCGGCGGCCGACAGCGGGCACCCCGCGCTGCGCGGCTGCGCGGAGGTCGCCTGGGCCGAGATCCCCGGATGCCCCGACGGGATCCCGGCCCTGCTGCACGGCCTCGTCGATCCGGTGGCCGCGCCGACGGCCGAGCGGGTGCTCACCAACGTGCTGATGGCGAGCGTCTTCCAGCTCGGCCCGGCCATGCCGTTCCTCATCCGTCTGGCGGCCGATCCGCAGGTGCCGGTCCGCTCCGACCTGCTCGACCTGCTCCTGGTCGTGGCCGAGTTCTCCCGTCCGGTCGACGGCGCGAACGAGTGGGCGACGGCGCTCTTCGGCAGCGACGACACCCACCCCGAGCGCGAGCGGTGCAGAGCGGTGTTCGCCCGGTTCGCCGACGTGGTGGGCGCGCTGGTGGCCGGCGGTGCGTTCGCAGCCGAGGACCGGTCGTGCCTGCGGCACGCGGCAGGGCTGGAGTGAACTCCACGGCCATCGGAGGACCCGGCCGGAGAATTCTCGCGGAACGGCGATGAGTTCCGCCTCCGCCGGCGGTCACCACCCCTGACCGACCGTCGGACAGGAGGGCCCATGTCGCTTCCGGAGATCGTCACGCGTGAGCGGTGGCGCGCGGCGCGCGAGGAGTTGCAGCGCAAGGAGGAGGCGGTCAGCAGGGCGCGGGACGTCCTGAGCGCCGAGCGGCGGCGACTGCCCATGGTCGAGGTCGACCCGGAGTACGTCTTCGAGGGCGGCGACGGCAAGGCCACCCTCCTCGACCTCTTCGAGGGCCGCGCCCAACTCGTGGTCCACCACTTCATGTTCGCCCCGGAGTGGGAGGCGGGCTGCCCGTGCTGCGCGGCCTTCCTCGACCAGGTCGGCCACCTCGCCCATCTGCGCGCCCGCAACACCTCGTTCGCGTCCGTCTCCCGGGCGCCCTTCACCCGGATCCTGCCGTTCAAGGCGCGGATGGGCTGGGCGGTGCCGTGGTACTCCTCCGGGCACAGCGACTTCAACCGCGACTTCGAGGCGACCGTGGAGCGTGCCGGGGAACTGGTCGAGCGGCCGGGCCTCAGCTGCTTCCTGCGCGAGCGCGACCGGGTCTTCCACACCTACTCGGTCCACGACGAGGGTCTGGACGGACTCGGCGCCACGGCCGGCCTGCTCGACCTCACCGCGCTCGGCCGTCTGCCACAGGGCAGTGACCGGTTCCGCTGCCACGACGAGTACGACGAATGAGACGTACGGTGTCGGAATTCTCGCTGAACGTGTCGTTCGTGTCCCAAGGTGAACGGATTCTCACCGTCCGCGCTGAACGGGTGTCAACAATGTCTCAGTCGGGTCACTGAGCGAGGCGTTTCCCTTCTCCAGGGCGTTAACTCCTACAGGTACGACGCTTTCTGGAGGTGCGAGATGGTGAACGGGCGAACGGTGCTCGAGCGCTTTCCCGCAGGTGGCCCGCGCGGGTCGTGGCCCGCGGAGGAGTTCGCGCACGCGCGACGTCTCGAAGGCCTGCCCGCCGAGGTGGTCATGGACCTCGCCACGGACACGTTCCTGGTCATCGTGCGCGGCGGCGACGGCATCGAGTAGGCGGCCCGGGCCCGGGCCCGCCGACGGCGTCGAGCAGAGGTGGCTCCGGCTCGGCGAGGGCACCGAGCAGAAGCGCCTCCGACTCGGCCACGGCGTCGAGCAGAGGTGGCCCGGTCTCGAAGGCGGCACCGGGTGAGGCGGCTCAGGCCGGCTTCGGGGCCGGCACCTTCACCGTGAACTGCTCCGCCTGCAAGGCGTACAGCTCCGCGTAGACACCACCCCTGGCCAGCAGTTCCTCCGGAGTGCCGGACTCCACCAGCCGCCCGTGTTCCAGTACGTGCACCAGATCCGCGTGGCGGACCGAGGCCAGCCGGTGCGTGATCAGAACGACCGTCTGACCGCTGCCCGCCAGCGCCCTGATCTTCTCGAACACCTCCAGCTCGGCCCGCGCGTCCAGCGCAGCCGTCGGTTCGTCCACGATCAGGACGCGCCCGCGACGGTAGGCCGCGCGTGCGATCCCGAGGCGCTGCCACTGGCCGCCGGACAGCTCGTGGCCGCCGCTGAACTCGCGGGCCAGCAGGGTGTCCAGACCACGCGGCAGATCCGCGACCACCTCCTCGGCCCCGGCCTCGGCGATCGCGGAGGTCAGACGCTCCTCGGTCAGGGGCGCGGAGGAGCGGCCGACGGCCACGTTCACCCGGGCGGTGAACGGCCAGCGCTTGAAGTCCTGGGCCACCATCGCGATGCGCTCGGCGAGCAGCCGCCGGTCGGCACCGGCCGCGTCGACGCCGTCCCACAGGATCCGTCCCCGGTCCGGCGTGTACAGCCCCGCGAGCAGCTTGACCAGGGTGGTCTTGCCCGAGCCGTTCTCCCCGACGAGCGCGATGATCCGCCCGAGCGGGAGCGTGAGGGTCACGTCGTCCAGGGCGGGCCGGGCCGCGTCACCCGGGTAGCCGAAGGTGACGTTCTCGAACCGGATCTCCCGCGGCTCCTCGGGCAGCGGGAGGCCGCCGGCCGGGATCGCCCGCTCGGCCGCCTCGCTGTACAGCCGCTGCAGATCGCCCACGAACAGGGCCTCCTCGTGCAGCTGGTTGATCTCCAGCACCAGTGTGTCCAGGCTCGCCGACCCGGTACGGATCGCGATCACCGCCGTACCGGCCACCGAAAGGGCCATCGCGCCGGCCAGGAGCAGGGCGCCCAGCGTGGCGTACGTCGCGACGGTCGCGAGACCGGTCCAGGCGGCCGCGATCAGGCCGGTCCGTGCGGCCAGCCGGGACAGCCGGGCCTGCTCCGTCTCCGCCGTCTCCGACATGGACCGGAAGTGCCGCAGCAGGAACGGGCCGACGCCGTGCACCCGGATCTCCGGGGCGGCGGCCGGTTCGGTCAGCAGATGGCTGATCAGGCGGCCGGCGCGGGCGTGCTGCACCCAGGTGTGGAAGGACTCGTAGCGGCGCCGGGCGTTGGTCAGGGCACTCCAGGCGCTGGGCAGGGTCATGGTGACCAGCAGCGGCAGCAGCGCGGGATGAAGCACGGTCAGGACGCCGGCCGCAGCGATCAGCGAGATCATCGCGTTGATCACACGGGCGCTGTACGAGATCATCCGGCGGGCCGACTCGGCGCCGTACCGGGCGGTGTCCAGCAGCTTGTGGAAGGCGTGGTCCTCGATCGCGGCCAGCTCCACGTTGGCCGCCCGCTCGAGGTACAGCTCGGTCGCCACCCGCTCCACCTTGGGCTCCAGCCGGCCGGTGGCGTAGGTGGAGGCGGCCCGCAGCAGCGCCCCGACCAGCATCACGGCGGCCACGACGGCCAGAGCGGGGACGGCCGCGCGCAGCCGCTGCCCGATCTCGGGCCCGGTGAGCAGCTTCCCGAGCGCGCTGTTCACGGCCAGCAGGCTCACCGCCTGGGCCGCGCCCCGGCCCATCTCGGCGGCCAGCACGGTCCGTGCGGCCCGCGGGTCCGCCTGCCGGGCCAGGCGCAGGCTGGACGCCAGCATGCCGGGCAACCGGGCCACCATTGCCCGGAAACCCAGCTCCAGGAACGCGTCCGCGTGCTCGTTCCACCCCATGTCGTACCGCAGCGGCCCCCCGAACAGCAGCCGCTCCGACCCCGAGACCTCGGGCCCGGCCGCCCCCCGCCTCCTGCTCACCGTGCACCTCCCCCGCGCCATGCCCGAACGGCCACTATCCCGGGCGACGCCGACGGCGGGGCAGGGCGCGAGAGGGGGGTACTGGGGGCGCGAAAGGGGTGCGGGACGGGAGAGGGCGATTGGGTTCTGGCGTCCGTTGGCGGAGGCGGATGGGCGGAGGCGGATGGGCGGGGGCGGATGGGCGTGGGCGGGGGGTGACGGCAGGACCTCCGCGAGGAACCCGGCACCCGACCCGCCGGGCAGCCCCCGCTCAGGACCGCGCTGCGGTGCACGCACCCCCGGCCGAGCCGGGCGGCGTCACGCCGAGACGGAGCGGGACCAGTCCGGGGTCGTCCCCGTCACGCGGCACAGGGCCAGGTACAGGGGGATCGGCGGGGTGTAGGGGACCGTGCCCTCGGGGCGGTGGATCAGACGGGCGGTGGTGGGGAGGGGTGCGCCGGGTGCGTAGTGGGCGGGGGCGGGCCAGGGGAGAGCGTAGTCGGAGTCCGCCGGTACGATCCACCACCAGTGCGCGCCGTCGGCGTACACGCAACCCACCCGCGGCAGCCGCGGGACGACCAGGGGCCCGAGGCGGTAGGGCACGGCCACGGCGTCGCAGCCGAGCGGGGACGTCATGCCCTCCGGTACCCGCAGCCGGCGGACCGGGTCCGGGACATGGTGCCGACGGCCGAGGCGTACCAGGGTGTCCAGGCCGAGCGGCCGGCCGGAGTCGGCGGTGCCGCTCACGACTGCCCCCGGACAGGGCGCCGCTGCGCCGGTGCCCGGTGCCGGGACTGCGCCTGCTCCTCCTCGCCCGTACCGGGCGGCGGGCCGTCCGGCTTCGGGCGGGCGCCCCAGCCCAGGTCGTTACACGGCTCGACGGTGTCGCGGGCCGCGTCGGTCTGACGGGCCAGCTCGGCCCAGACCAGCAGTCCCGGTCCGTGTTCCTGGGCACCCCAGGCCCGGCACAGCGCGTCGACGAGAAGCAACCCCCTCCCGTGCTCCTCGTCGGGTCGCTGCGGTGACGGGTGGGGCTCCCCAGGTGCACAACCCTCGTCGTGCACGGCTATGCGCACCGTGTCGTCGTGGTCGTGCAGCTCGCACACCACGCGACTGCTCGCGGTGTGCACGATCGCGTTGGTCACCAGCTCGGAGATGACCAGGGCCGCGGTGTCGCAGGTGTCCGCGCATACCGACCAGCCGGTCAGCCGGGCACGCGTCAGGCGTCTCGCCTGAGCGGGGGAACCCGGATGTGCGGCCAGCTCGAAGCGGAACCGGCGCTCGGCAGCGCCCTCACCTGGGGCTGCTCCCGTTACGGCGCCCAGACCGAAACGGTCTGCGGCAGCGTCTGTTCCTAAGGGCGCGGACGGAATCACGCTTGCCACTATCTCCCCGGCGTGAACACTTGGCAAGTGTCACTCTGAAAAATGCAGAGTGCGGTGTGACTCGGTCAGCGACCGTGGCACACTGCTCGCAACAGCACCTCGAGCGGCGCCAATTGGGACCGTCGACGATCGGACCGGGTTGTCGAATGCGTCTTCGAACGGCGCCGCAGGGCTGTCGGGATTCCTTTGCCGTCGTGTCGGAGGTGGGAGCGTGAGCGAACCGCGGTCCGCGCCGACCGTGGGCCAGGTGGTCCTCGGCCGGCGCCTGCTGGACCTGCGGGAACGCGCCGGGCTCAAGCGCGAGGAGGCCGCCCGCGTCCTCCGTGTCGCCCCCGCCACCATCCGCCGTATGGAGATGGCCGAGGTCGCCCTCAAGATCCCGTATCTGCAACTGCTGCTGAAGGCCTACGGAGTTCCCGACGACGAGGCCGAGGTCTTCGTCCAGCTGGCCGAGGAGGCCAACCGGCCGGGCTGGTGGCAGCGGTTCCACGACATCCTGCCGGGCTGGTTCTCGATGTACGTCAGCCTGGAGGGTGCGGCCGCCCTCATCCGTTCCTACGAGCCGCACTTCGTTCCCGGCCTGCTGCAGACCGAGGACTACGCGCGCGGTGTGCTGAAGTCCGGCGCCATCGGCCAGACCAGCCCCGACGACATCGAACGCCATGTCGCGCTGCGTATGCAGCGACAGTCACTGCTCACCCGTCCTGATGCCCCCCGCTTCTGGGCGGTGATGGACGAGACGGCCCTGCGCCGCCCGGTCGGCGGCCCGGAGGTGATGCGTGCGCAGATCGACAAGTTGCTCGAGGCCACGACACTGCCGAATGTGACGCTCCAGGTCGCCCCGTTCGCCAACGGGCCCCACCCGGGGACGTACGGGCCGTTCGTACTGTTCCGATTCGCCATGTCGGAACTGCCGGACATGGTCTACAGCGAGTACCTCACCGGAGCCGTCTACCTGGACGCGCGCTCCGAGGTGGCGACCCATCTGGAGGTCATGGACCGCATGGCGGCGCAGGCCGCCACGGCGCAACGCACGAAGGAGATCCTCCGGGATCTCCGCAAGGAGCTGTGAATGGACCGCATAAAGCCGCGCAGTCGCGTCTACAACGGCATGCCCGCGCGGGAGTTGGGCAGCGAGGGGTGGCACAAGCCCTGGAGCGGCGGCAACGGCGGCAACTGCCTGGAGGCGATGAAGCTCGCCGACGGCCGCATCGCCGTACGCCAGTCGACCGACCCGGACGGACCGGCGCTGATCTACACCACGGACGAGATGACCGCCTTCATCGAGGGCGCCAAGGCCGGGGAGGCCGACTTCCTGCTCTCCTGACCCCCGATGGTTGTTGCTTCTCGCTCAACTTCCCCTTTTTGGTACAGACTTGATCATTCATTGCGTCAGATGCTTACGGAGTGCCGCATGACAGGGCAGGACCCGACGGCCGCCGGGATCGACACCAGCAGGCCGCATCCCGCGCGCATGTACGACTGGTATCTCGGCGGCAAGGACAACTACCCCGTCGACGAGGAGATGGGCCGGCAGATG
Organism: Streptomyces sp. NPDC044061; assembly: GCF_056434305.1. NCBI lineage: Bacteria > Bacillati > Actinomycetota > Actinomycetes > Kitasatosporales > Streptomycetaceae > Streptomyces > Streptomyces sp. NPDC044061. Next base: position 62,254 of record NZ_JBWKFL010000012.1, read on the forward strand.
CTGGCCCTCGACCCCCGAGTGCCGGTGATGGCCCGGGTCAACCGCGCGTTCATGCACCGTGCGACCCGCTGGCTGGCCCAGCGCGGCGTTCGGCAGTTCCTGGACGTCGGCACCGGCATCCCGACCCAGCCGAACCTGCACCAGATCGCCCAGCAGGTCGCGCCCAGGGCTCGCGTCGTCTACTGCGACAACGACCCCATCGTGCTGGCCCACGCGGCGGCCCTGCTGCGCAGCACTCCCGAGGGCGCGACCGAGTACCTGCAGGCCGACGTCCGCGATCCGGACGCGATCGTCGCTGGCGCACGGCGGATCCTGGACTTCGACCGCCCCGTGGCGCTCTCCCTCGTCGCCCTGCTGCACTTCGTCTCCGATGCGGACGGCGCCCACGAACTGGTCGGCCGCCTGCTGTCCGCACTGCCCTCCGGCAGCTACCTGACGATGACTCACGCCACGGCCGACTTCACGCCCGAGGAGTCGGCGGCGGCCACCGAGAAGCTCAGGGCGGCCGGTGTCACCCTGGCCCTGCGCTCCCGCGAGGAGTTCGGCCGCTTCTTCGACGGGCTCGAACTGGTCGGCCCCGGCGTCGAGATCGTCCACAAGTGGCACCCCGAACTGGGCGAGCCGGTCCCCGGGCAGGACGACGGGGTGATCCCGGGCTACGGGGCGGTGGCCCGCAAGCCGTAGCCGCACCGGCGTATTTCGGCCGCGCGAAGACCTTGCGCCGGGCTTGCGGTGAGCGCGGTTCAGGTGCGCAGGCGGCGGATCCTTCCGCCGCGAGTTCTCGCTCACGCCCCGGCCCCTCGGTGCGTCCCGGGTGGGCCGGCCCCCTGCCGGCCGTCGCTCGCCGGCCACCGCCGACCCGCGCGTGTTCCCGTCACCGCCGCCGGCCTCGATCCGTGAAACTCACCCCGGCGGCAGCACCCCGCACAGCGCCTCCAGCGCCGCCCCGTAGGCGTGTTCCGGCGGTGTGGCGTAGCCGACCACCAGGCCGTCGGACGCCGGCATCTCCGTCTCCGGGTGCCGGAACGCGGCCAGTCCGTCCAGGGCCACCCCCTGCCACGCCGCCGCCTTCACCGCGGACCTCTCGGTGCCGGGCGGCAGTTTCAGTACGGCGTGCAGCCCGGCCGCGATGCCGGTCACCTCGATGTGCGGCGCGTGCGCGGCGAGCGCCTCGACCAGCCGGTCACGACGGCGCCGGTATCGCTGCCGCATGCGCCGCACATGACGGTCGTACGACCCCGAGACCACGAAGTCCGCGAGGGCCAGCTGATCCGGCACGCTCGCCCACGCCTCCCGCTCGCCCTTGGCCGCCAGCACGGGCCCCACAAACGGCTCCGGCAGCACCATCCAGCCCAGCCGCAGCGCCGGCGACAGGCTCTTGCTGACCGAGCCGATGTGGATCACCCGCTCCGGATCCAGCCCCTGGAGCGCGCCGACGGGCCTGCGGTCGTACCGGAACTCGCCGTCGTAGTCGTCCTCCAGCACCACCGCCCCACGCGCGCGTGCCCAGTCGATCACCGACGCCCGGCGCTCCGGATGCAGCGGGCCCCCGGTCGGGAACTGGTGCGCCGGCGTGAGCAGCACCGCCCGTTGCCGTCCCAGTCCGGCCACCCGTGCCCCGGACTCGTCCAGCGGAAGCGGTACGGTCCGCACGCCGGCCGCCGCGAGCAGGCCCCGGTGGAAGTCCAGGCCGTACGCCTCCACGGCCAGCGGACCACGCAGCACACCCCCTCCGCCCTGACCGAACAGCAGCCGCAGCGCGTGCGCGAAGCCGGAGCAGATCACGATCCGGTCGGGCTCGGCGCGCACCCCACGCGCGCGTGCCAGGTACTCCGTCAGGGCCTCCCGCAGCTCCCGGCGCCCGGCGGGGTCCCCGGGCCCGAACGCCTCACTGGGCGCCGCCTGCAACGCCCGCCGGTACGCGGCCGACCAGGCCGCCCGCGGGAACGCCGACGCGTCGGGTGTGCCCTGCCTCAGGTCGTGCCGTGACCCACGCATGCGTGGAGGTGCCTTCCTGGGCGTCCGCTCACGCTGTCGCAGCGGCTCCGCACGCTCCGCCACGCGAGTCCCCGAGCCCTGGCGGGCGGTCAGCCAGCCCTCCGCGACCAGCTCCGCGTACGCGTCGGCGACGGTGTTGCGGGCCACGCCCAGGTCGGCGGCGAGCGAACGGTACGGCGGCAGCCGGGTGCCGGGCGCCAGCCGCCCGCCGCGCACGGCCTCGCGCAGGGCCCCGGTCAGCGCGGCACGCCGGCCGCCCGGTCCCGACAGCTCCAGATGCAGATCGGCACCGATCCGCTCCGCAGAATTGACCCATGATTCCGCCATGAAAGTGCACCCTACAGCCGGTCTTTCCCGCGCCTAGGTTGGAGCACATGACGACGAACACGATCACTTCGCAGAGCGCTGGTACCGACACCACCACCGCCGCGATCGCCGCGGCCGGGACGGCCCGCACCCGCCTGGACTTCGGGAAGGCCGCCCCCAAGGCCTTCCGCGCCCTCATCGGCTTCGACGCCGCCGCCCGCGAGGGCCTCGACCTGGCCCTCGTCGAGCTGATCCAGATCCGCGCCTCCCACCTCAACCACTGCGCCTACTGCCTCCACATGCACACCGGCGACGCCCGCCGGGCCGGCGAGAGCGAGGACCGGCTGCACATGGTCGCCGTCTGGCGCGAGGCCCGGCACTTCTTCACGCCGAAGGAACAGGCGGCTCTCGCCCTGGCCGAGGCGGTCACCCGGGTCGCCGACTCGGGAGTCCCCGACGAGGTCTACGCCGAGGCGACCGCCCACTTCGAGGAGAGGGAACTGGCGCAGGTACTCGCCCTGATCTTCGCGATCAACACCTGGAACCGGGTGGCGCTCGCGACCGGCAAGCCGGCGGGCACCGACGAACGACGCCGCTGACGCGACGACCTCCGCGCCGGCCCCGGCGCGATTCCCTTCGGCTACACGGCCATCGGGCGGTCGTACGGCGAGATCGGCGACGGCAGCTGTGAACTACCCGTCAGGTAGCCGTCCACGGCTGCCGCCACCGCCCGCCCCTCCGCTATCGCCCAGACGATCAGCGACTGCCCGCGCGCCGCGTCCCCGGCCGCGAACACACCGGGAACGTTGGTCGCGAAGCCGCTGTCGCGGGCGATCGTGCCGCGCGGCTCCATCGTCAGCCCCAGCTGATCGACGAGCCCGTCCTCCCGATCCGGTCCGGAGAAACCGAGCGCGAGCAGCACCAGGTCGGCGGGCAGCGTCCGCCCGGTGCCCTCCACCGGTCGGCGCCGCTCGTCCACCTCGACCAGATGCAGCGACCGCACGTGCCCGCCGGCGTCGCCGGTGAAGTGGAGCGTGGACGCCGCGAACAGCCGCGCGTCCGCGTCCGCCGCCGGAGCCGTCCGCAGGTCCCGCGCCTCCTCGTGCGCGGCGGACAGGCGGTAGATCTTCGGGTACGTCGGCCACGGCTCGGTGTCCTCGTCGCGCTCGGCACCCGGCTGCGCGTAGATGTCCAGCTGGGTCACGGACGTGGCCTCCTCGCGCACCGCGGTCCCCAGGCAGTCGGCCCCGGTGTCCCCGCCGCCCACGATCACCACGTGCTTGCCGGCCGCGGACAGCGGCGAGATCTCCAGATCACCCTCGCACACCCGGTTGGACAGCGGCAGGTACTCCATCGCCTGGTGTATTCCGTCCAACTCCCTGCCCGGCACCGGAAGTTCCCGCCAAGCCGTCGCACCCGTCGCCAGCACCACCGCGTCGTAGCGCGCCCGCAGATCGGCCGCCGAGACGTCCCGCCCGACCGCCGTCGAGGTACGGAACCTCGTCCCCTCGGCCCGCATCTGCTCGAGCCGCCGCTCCAGATGCCGTTTCTCCATCTTGAACGCGGGGATCCCGTACCGCATCAGCCCCCCGATCCGGTCGTCCCGCTCGTACACCGCGACGGTGTGCCCGGCCCTGGTCAACTGCTGTGCCGCCGCCAGTCCGGTCGGCCCGGACCCGATCACCGCGACCGTCTTCCCCGACAGCCGGTCCGGCGGACGCGGCGGGGTGAAACCCTCCTCCCACGCGCGGTCGGCTATCGCGCACTCGACGTTCTTGATGGTGACCGCCGGCTGGTTGATCGCCAGTACGCACCCCGCCTCGCACGGTGCCGGACACAACCTGCCGGTGAACTCGGGGAAGTTGTTCGTCGCGTGCAGCCGGTCGCTCGCCGCCCGCCAGTCCTCGCGGGAGACCAGGTCGTTCCACTCGGGGATCAGGTTGCCCAGCGGGCAGGCGTGATGACAGAACGGGATGCCGCAGTCCATGCAGCGGTCCGCCTGCTTGCTGATGATCGGCAGCAGCGCCCCGGCGACGTAGACCTCGTCCCAGTCCCGGACCCGTTCCTCGACGGGCCGCCGCGGCCACTCCTGGCGCGGCGTGTTCATGAACCCCTTGAGATCGGCCATGGTCGTCTTCCTCGCGTACGTGTACCGGGAGGTACTGGCTGTACGACGAGCCGTGCGTCATCGGGCGGAACTTCTTTCGGCCACGATACGTCCGCGCCGACACCTGCGCAGAGTGGCGGACAGCGCTTACTCGGGGACCTCCGCCCAACACGGATCCGGCCGGCCTCCCGGTCCCGCACCGGGGAGGTTCAGGCCAGGGCCAGCACGTACAGAAGCGCGGACACGGCGGAGGCGACCGTGCGGACGTGGTTCCACGACGTCCACCCGCGTACGTACACCGGCCAGTACACCGCGGCCTCGGGGCTGCCCGGGGTCATCCGGCCCAGCCTGTCGTTGCGGGGCACGTTCGCGACCACGGTCGACCCGAAGGACCCGAACAGGTACAGCGCGCTGCCCAGCAGCAGCTCCACCTTCCCCTCGCCCGGCCAGACCACGAACGTCACCACCGCGATGATCGCGCACAGCACCGCCGAACCGATGAACACCAGCATGAAGGCGGGCGCCACGGCGGCCACGTTGATCGCCTTCATGGCGGCCACGCCCTGCGCGGGCGGCAGCGCGGCCAGCCCCCGCATCACGAAGGTCGAAAAACCGCAGAACACCCCGGCCACCAGCCCGGTCCCCAGCACACCGAGGACGACCAGCACGAAGAACGGCCCATCGATCACGGTCACACCCCTTTCTCCCGGTCGTCCCGGGCCGGGCCCGGCTTCAGCCTCCTTCCAGTGGATGCCCCGACGCCCGCCCTCGACCATGGCTGAGAGGCTCGGGGGCATGCGTGATCGTCCATCGGGGCTATTGGGGGGCGGGGAGGGGGGAGGGGCGGGGGCTGTCTCGGGGGTGTGAGGGCGAGGCTGTGCCGGAAGGGCGCGGCTGCTTGATGTCCCTCTCCTCAGCCGGCCTCGGCCGTCTCCTCCCAGCCCCGCAGCACGCCCTCCACGGCCACCGCGATCCGCCGACGCGCCTCGTGCCTCGGCACCCCTCGCATCAGCAGTTCGTCGTACGGCGTGTCCACGTGCCGTACGGCCGCCACGACCGCCGAGATCACCGCCCCCTCCGTCAGCGCCCGCCCGGCCGCGCTGCGCCCGACCCGCCCGCTGCCCCGCACCGACGCGTGCGCCGCGATCGCCCGGGCCCGCTCGGCCGGGCACCCGGGGAACAGCCGCAGGATCTCCGCCGCGAACGCCGCCACGAACCGCTCGTCCTCCGCCGCCCTGCGCCGCGCGTCCCGCGACCGCCGCCGGCGTCGGGCCTCCGCGTCCGCCAGACACCGCGCCTCGGCCCGGGACAGCGCCGCCTCCTCCACGAGCAGCCCCTGCCGTTCGTACCGGCCCCTGCGCCGGTTGAACCGCACCACCACCGCCCACAACGTGCTCTCCTCCCGCGCCCTGCGGGTGAGCGCGCTGTCACCGCGCGGCAGGAACACCAGGTGATCGAGGTCCACGCAGTGGAGGCAGCGCGGTGCCCCGTCCTCCAGCACGAGCAGCGACAGCGGCCCACGCCGGCACCCGGCACAGCGCTTGTGCCGCAGGGCCTGGACGACGACAAGTGCGCCGGGGAAGTGGGGAGTTGCATAACGCGCCATACGCGGTTCTTTCCCCGTCTCCGCCCGCCCCTCCCACACCGGCCCGCTCACCCGAGGCGGCTCCACGCCCGCCGGGCACCCGGAGCCGGGTGTCGGCAGCCGCCGCCCAACCTCTTTCTGCCGCTCACCCTCTTCCACCGCCCCCGGAGCCCATTCGGCATCATGGGCCTGTGCGACTCGAAGCGATCACCTGGGACCGGCTCGCCGAGCTGCTCGCCGACCGGCTGCTCGAGCTGGAGCCGGCCGACGGGGGTGCCTGGCCGCGCATCGGTTTCGACGGCGCACCGGCCGCCCGTCCAGGAGACCTCGCCGAGCGGGTCGCCCAGGCACTGCGGTTGCGCGGCCGGCCCTCGCTGGTCGTCGGCGCCGAGGGCTTCCTGCGTCCCGCCTCTCTCCGCCTGGAGCACGGGCGGCGGGACGTGGAGTCGTACTACAGCGGCTGGTTCGACACGAGCGCTCTGTGGCGCGAGGTCTTCACACCGCTCGATCCCGGAGGCAGCGGCCACGTCCTGCCCGACCTGTGGGACCCCGTCACCGATCGCGCCACCCGCAGCCCCTACGTCCAACTCCCGCCCGGCGGAAGTCTGTTGCTCCACGGCCCCCTCCTCCTGCGGAACTGGTTCCCCTTCGACCTGACCGTCCACGTCCGCCTCTCCCCGGGCGCCCTGCGCCGCCGCACCCCGGAGGCCGACCACTGGACGCTCCCCGCCTTCGAGCGCTACGAGGCCGAGACCGATCCGGCCGGGACGGCCGATGTCCTCGTACGCGCCGACGACCCCCGGCACCCCGCCTGGAACGGCTGACCCGAACCGCCCGGGCAAACCCCTTTTGTATGCGCGTGCATCTAACTAGGATGGCGTCATGACGACTTCCCCTCCCGCGGCCGTCGCCTTCGACGACTCCGTCCGTGCCCTTCTCGACGGCAGGAACTTCGCCAGTGTCGCCACGCTCGGCCCCGACGGCGCCCCGCAGAACTCGGTGGTGTGGATCAAGCGCGAGGGTGACACCGTCCTCTTCTCGTCCCTCGACGGCCGTCAGAAGGTGCGCAACCTCCGCCGCGACCCGCGCATCAGCCTGACGGTCTTCGACCTGGCCAACCCCTACAGATCCGCCGAGGTCCGGGGCGTCGCCGACATCCTCCCGGACGAGGGCAAACGGCTCCCTTACGAGCTGTCGCACAAGTACCTCGGCATCGACCCGCCGGCGGAGAAGGCCGACGAGGTCCGCGTGATCGTCAGGGTCGTGCCGGAGAAGGTCGTGGTCTTCTCGGTGTGAGCGGTCAGAGCCAGCCGTTGCGGCGGAAGCCCCGGTACAGCACGAGACAGGCCGTCGCCATCACGCCCATGACGAGCGGGTAACCGAACTGCCAGTGCAGCTCCGGCATGTGGTCGAAGTTCATGCCGTAGACCCCGCACACCATCGTCGGTACGGCTATCACCGCCGCCCAGGCCGTGATCTTCCGCATGTCCTCGTTCTGCGCGACCGTCACCTGCGCGAGGTGGGCCTGCAGGATGGAGTTGAGCAGTTCGTCGAACGCGGCTATCTGCTCCTTGGCCCGCATCAGATGGTCGAAGACATCCCGGAAGTACGCCTGTATCTCCGGGTCGACCACCCGGATCGGCCGGGTCGCCAGATCCTCGATCGGGCGGGCGAGCGGTACCACCGCCCGTTTCAGCTCCAGGAGTTCACGCTTCATCTGGTAGATGCGTCCCGGATCGGCCCGTGCGCCGTTCTCCGAGAACACGTCGGTCTCGACCTGGTCGATGTCGGCCTGCACCGCGTCCGTGACGGTCAGGTAGTCGTCCACCACATGGTCGGCGATCGCGTGCAGCACCGCCGCGGGCCCCTTGGCGAGCTGCTGTGGATCGGACTCCAGCTCCTCGCGCAGCGGGCCCAGTGAGCCGTGCCGCCCGTGTCGTACCGTGACGACGAAGTCCTCGCCGACGAACACCATGATCTCGCCGGTGTCGACCACCTCGCTCGTCGCCGTCAGTTGTTCGTGCTCCACGTAGCAGACGGTCTTGAACACGGCGAAGAGCGTCTCCCCGTACCGCTCCAGCTTGGGGCGCTGATGGGCCTCCACCGCGTCCTCCACCGCCAGCGGGTGCAGGTCGAACAGCTCCGCGATGCCCGCGAACTCACTGTCCGTCGGCTCGTGCAGCCCCAGCCAGACGAACCCCTCTCCGCTCTTGCGGACCATCTCCACGGCATCCACCAGGTCGGTGCATCCCGGCACCCGGACCCCGTCCTGGTACGTCACGCAGTTCACCACCGACGAGCCCAGCGGTGACCTGGCCGGATGACTCAGATCCACGCGCGGCCGCCGCCGGGCCAGCCGCGCCACCCTGCGTAGGCCGCCGACCCTGCCCAGCCCCGTGACCTTCCGCAGATTCCCTGCCATGGACATCTGGATCTCCTTGCGTGGATCTCCTCGCACAACCCCGCTCTCGCGCCTTGCCCGGCAAGTGTGCCAGCCCGGTGCGGAGCGCGGGTAAGCCTGTGGGAGCAGCTCATTCCGCTTTGTTCCCGTCTGTGGACGAAGCGTCGGGCCGCCCCGGTGAGCCGGACGACTGGGATGATCGCCTCATGGAACCGTCCGACGGATATCTCCTGGAGAACCGGCAGAGCGAGGCGCAGGAGCGCTTCGACGCCTTCGCCTCCCTCTTCGACCCCACGACGTTCCGGCACCTCGAGGGACTCGGGCTCGCCCCCGGCTGGCGTTGCTGGGAGGTCGGGGCCGGCGGCACCTCCGCGGTGTCCTGGCTCGCCGAGAAGGTCGGACCCACCGGCAGCGTCGTGGCGACCGACATCGACACATCGCGGCTCACTGCCGTGGCCCACCCTCCCGTCGAGGTGCGCGTGCACGACGTGAGCGCGCAGGAGCCGCCGGGTGAGGGCTTCGACCTGGTGCACGCCCGGCTGGTCCTCGTCCATGTCCCGGACCGCGACAGGGCGTTGCACTCCATGATCAGGGCGCTGCGGCCCGGCGGAGTGCTGCTCATCGAGGACGCCGACCCGGCTCTCCAACCCCTGACCTGCCCCGACGAGTCCGGTCCCGAGCAGCGGCTCGCCAACCGACTGCGGCAGGGTTTCCGCAGGCTGCTGGCCGAACGTGGCGCCGACCTGTCGTACGGCCGCAGGCTGCCGCGGCTGCTCCGCGAGGCCGGTCTCGACGAGGTGCGGGCCGACGTCTACTTCCCCATGACCTCGCCCGCCTGCACGGCCCTGGAGTCCGCCACGGTCCGCCAGATCCGCGACCGCCTGGTCACCGCGGGCCTCGCCACCGACGAGGACATCGACCAGCACCTGGCCAACGTGGAGGCGGGCGGTATGGACCTGGCCACCGCACCGATGGTCTCGGCATGGGGGCGCAAGGTCTAGGAGGGGACGTCTCGTGCGCCGGAGGTGTCTTCGCGATCAGCTCGGCGGAGAGGAACGACGCCAGGCCCTACGAAGGGGGGCAGGCCCTACGACCGGGGCCGGGGCCTGCGACGAGGGCGCCAGACCCCGCGACTTCGGCCTGACCCGCGAAAGTCCCTAGCCTCCGGTGCCCCGGTGCGGTGGTCTGCCGCCCACCCGTTCCACCGCCCGCGCTCCCGCCCCGCACCCCCGTGCCGCCGCCTCCCGCGGGTCCGCGCCCGCGAGGAGGGCGGCGAGGAACGCGCCGGTGAAGGCGTCACCGGCGCCCGTGGTGTCCAGCGGGGTTGCGGGCTCGGCCGGAACCCGGGCGACCACCGTCCCGGCACGGGCCACCAGCGCCCCGGCCACCCCCGACTTGGCCACCACCAGCGGCACGAGCCGGCTCAACTTGGCGGCGGCGTCCACCGGTTCAGGCAGCCCGGTCAGTAGGCACGCCTCGTCCCGGCTCGGCAGCAGCACGTCCAGCCCCTCCGCGAACGCCAGGAAACGGTCCACCCCGAACTCCACGAGGAAGCCCGCGGACGCCGGATCCATGCTGACCGGCACGCCCCGTGCGCGTGCCGCGGCGAGTGCCGTCTGTGCGAGCGCCCGGCTGGGGTCCGAGAACAGCAGATAGCCCGACAGGTGCAGCCGGGCCACGCCGTCGAGCGACGCGTCGGACCAGTCGGCGGGTTCGAGCCGCAGGGACGCCCCGCTGTCCGTGAGGAATGTGCGTTCGGCCGACGCGCCCGTGTCGACCATGCAGATCACCGTCCCGGTCGTGCCCTCAGGGTCGACCACCAGCCGCGGCCGCACCCCGGCCGCCAGCAGTTCCCGCTCGTGCCACTGCGCCGCGTCCGCGCCCACCCGCCCCAGCAGCCGTACGTCCGCACAGCCCGAATGGGCCGCCCAGCAGGCCACGTTGGCGCCCGCGCCGCCCGGCAGGGTCCGGATCTCGGCGGCCGTGTCGGTGCCGGCGGCCAGCGCTCCCCGGTGCCGCGCGACGACGTCGGTGACGACGTCCCCGACGACCAGAAGCGCCCCGTCCCGGCCCGTGGTCACCCCCTGGTCCACGCCGTGGCGATCCGCGCCGCCAGCCGCACATTGCCGCGTACCGCCGCCAGGTTCGCCTTCAGCGAGGCCCCGTCCGTGTGCCGGACCAGATAGGCGAGCAGGAACGGTGTGACCGCCTGGCCGGTGATCCCCTCCTCCTCGCAGGCGCGCAGCGCGTCGGCGAGCACGCGTGCGTGCAGCCCGGGATCGAGCTGCTGCTCCTGCGGCACGGGGTTGGCGACGATCAGCGCCGACCGCGGGGCGTCCAGCGCGTCCTGCGCCCGCATGACCTCCGCGACCTGTTCGGGGCTCCGCAGCGTCCAGTCGACCGGATGCCCGGAGTCGGACAGGTAGAAGCCGGGGAACCGGTCGGTGCGGTAGCCGGCGACGGCCACGCCCAGCGTCTCCAGCCGTTGCAGGGTCGCGGGCACGTCCAGGATCGACTTCACGCCCGCGCACACCACCGTGATCCGGGTCCGCGCCAGCAGGCCGAGATCGGCCGACTCGTCCTGGGTCACCGTCCACTCCCGGTGCACACCGCCCAACCCACCCGTGGCGAACACCCGGACGCCGGCCAGCGCCGCCAGCTGTGCCGTCGCCGACACCGTGGTCGCCCCGCTCGCACCCGCTGCCACGGCCAGCGGCAGGTCACGGTGGCCCAGCTTGCGAATGCCGTCCTCGTTCGCGACCCGCTCCAGCTGTTCCTTGTCCAGGCCGACGTGCGGGCGCCCGTCCAGCACGGCGATCGTCGCCGGGACGGCGCCCTCCTGCCGCACCACGTCCTCCAGCTCCAGCGCCACCTGAAGGTTGCGCGGACGCGGCAGCCCGTGCGCGATGATCGTGGACTCCAGCGCCACCACCGGCCGCCGCGCGTCGATCGCCTCCCGGACTTCTCCCGACACCACCAGCACCACGTGCCCGCCTCCTGTCCGTCGGTCCTTCCTCATCTCTGGCGGGCGGCACACCCGGCTAAACGCTTGCCGTCTGTGGGGGACGCCACCAGCCTGGACCGCATGACTGACCACACCACCCGTCTCGACCATGTCGTCCTGTGGGTGGCCGACCCGGTCGGGGCGGCCCGCTTCTACCAGGACGCCGTCGGCCTCGAGCCGCTGAGGGTCGCCGAGTACGCCGAGCGCGAGGTGTCGTTTCCCTCCGTGCGGGTCAACGAGGAGACCATCCTGGACCTCGCGCCGCGCAGCCTCGTGGAACACATGAACATGCTCCCCGGCGCCGCCGACAGCGCGGGCCACCCCGTCAACCACGTCTGCCTGTCCCTGACATCTGCCGGCTTCGACGCCCTGCGGGCCCGCCTGGCCGCCCACGACGTCCCCGTGAGCGACATCGGGTACGACTCGTTCGGGGCCCGCGGCAAGGCCAGGCGCAACTTCTACTTCCGGGACCCCGACGGCAACGTGTTCGAGGCCCGGCACTACGCGTAGCCGCGCCTCGGACGGTCAGAACAGCGGCTCGGGCAGCACGCCCTCCAGGGCGAGCAGCTTCCGCTTGGTCTCCAGACCACCCCCGAAGCCGCCGATGCCACCGTCGCTCTCCACCACCCGGTGGCACGGCACGACGACCGGCAGCGGATTGGCACCCATCGCCGCGCCCACCGCCTGCGCCCCGCCCGGCTGCCCGACCCGCCCGGCCAGATCGCCGTACCCCACCACCGTCCCGTACGGGACGCCGGATGCCAGCTCGCGCAGCACCTGCCGGTTGAAGCCCGAGATCAGCGACCAGTCCAGGGGCAGGTCGAAATCGTGGCGCTCGCCCGCGAAGTAGGCCTCCACCTGCCGTATCGCCTCGGCGAGCAGCGGTGAGTCCGGGTCCTCGACGGGCTCGGTGCCCAGCCGGGCCGCCAGCCGCTCCAGGGCCCGCTCGCGCACCGCGTCCGAGGCGTGGAAGACGACGTTGACCAGTCCCTCGCGGGTCGCCGCCAGCATCAGCGGGCCGATGCCGGTGCCCACGGCGGCCCACACCACCCGCTGCTCGTCCTGCCCATGGCTGTCCATGCGCCCACCGTACGGCCCGCCACCGACAACGCCCGCCGCACAGCGGTCCCGGCTCAGTCCATGCCCAGCGCCGCGCTGACCTCGTCGGGCTTGTTGCTGATCAGCCCGTCGACCCCGTAGCCCGCGACCTTCCAGGCGGAGGCCGCGTCGTCCACGGTCCAGGCGAAGACGCCCAGCGTCCTGCCGTGCGGTCCGGTGAAGGCGTGCACGGCGGAGACGTAGCCGCTGGAGATCGACCCGTACGAGGGATTGATCAGATCGGTGAAGCGCGCGTACTGCTCCAGCTGACCGATCCGCGGCCTGCCGAGGTAGGCGGTGGTGAGAGCCGGCTTCAGTTCGTGCACGGTCCGCACGGTGTCCGCGCTGAAGCTCTGCACGATGAGCCGCTCGCGGTGCTGCCGGTCCAGCCAGCCCTCGCTGTCGAGCAGCTTCAGGGTCTGCTGCTCGATGCCGGGGTACAGCTCCGGGTTCTTGATCTCCAGCAGCAGTTTCTCGTGGTTGTGCTCGACCCGGCGCATGTACTGCTCCAGGCTCGGCACGCGCGTGCCCGCGTACGCCGGGGAGAACCAGCTGCCGGCGTCCAGCCGGGCGATCTCGGCGGCGGTGAAGTCCTTCACCTTCCAGGGCGCGCGGTCCGGGAAGACGTCCTCGACGTCGGTCGTACGCCGCAGGCTGTCGTCGTGGATGACGACCAGTTCGCCGTCCTTGGTGCGCTGCACGTCGTTCTCCACCCATGTGAAGCCCAGTTTCGCGGCCTCGTCGATGGAGGCCAGCGTGTTCTCGGGTGCGTAGGCGGAGGCGCCACGGTGGGCGACCACCGTGGGCCGGCCCACCTCGCCCGCCCGGGCGTCGGAGGTGGGGCTCAGCAGGGCTGCCGTCCCCAGGATCGCGGTGGTCGTGGCGGCGACTGCGCGCGCGTACATGCGGACTCCTCGCGTCGTGCGAATACCGACAGCAACAGCAGCTTGACAGCAGAGAGTCAACGGCACCTGGGCGCAGGACGGCCACACGATGAACGGTGGCGTGCGAGTCCGCTCACCGATGCCGCACAAGTGCGGCAAGGCCGTGTTTCTTTGCCGGAAAATCGTTCGACCATTCCGGTGGGGGTCATACTCTCTGCGTCAACCCTGAACCGCCGCCGCGGTCCTGGGACGGGGGCACATTTCGGGTATTCCGGGACGCAAAAGGCGGAAGGGCAGCCGCGCATGCAGGGCACGGTCGACGGATTCAGCTACGGGGTCGTCACCCCGTTGGCGGCCTATCTGATGGCCTGCCTCGGTGGCGCCCTGGGCCTGCGCTGTACCACCCGTTCTCTGCTGGTCACGCACTCCAGACGGCCCGCCTGGCTCGCCCTCGGCTCGGCCGCGATCGGCTCCGGCATCTGGACCATGCACTTCGTCGCCATGATGGGCTTCTCCATCAAGGAGACGCCGATCCACTACGACCAGCCGATGACCTTCGCGAGCCTCGGCGTCGCCATCGTCATGGTCGGCGTCGGGATCTTCATGGTCGGCTACCGGGGCGCCACCGGTACCGCCCTGTTCACCGGCGGCACGATCACCGGTCTGGGCGTTGCGTCGATGCACTACCTCGGCATGGCGGGCATGCACTTCGACGGCCGGTTCTCGTACAACACCCTCACCGTCGCCGCCTCCGTCGTCATAGCCGTCGTGGCCGCCACGGCCGCCCTGTGGGCCGCCGGACGCGTCCGGGGTTTCCTGTGGAGCGTGGGGGCGAGCCTCGTGATGGGCCTCGCCGTCAGCGGCATGCACTACACCGGCATGGCCGCCCTCGACGTCCACCTCCACGGCACCTCCGACGGCGTCACGAGCGGCTCGACGGCCTCGGCGCTCGCGCCGATGCTGATCGGCCCGCTCGCCTTCCTGCTCCTCGCCGGCGTCGTCGTGGTCGTCGACCCGCTGATGGTGATGGGCAGGCCGACCAGGGCCCCCGTCGAGGACAAGCCGGGTGTCCCGGCCGCCGCCGTCGCCTCGCACCAGGACCGGCACCCGCCGCTCCACCCCGGTCGCCGGCCGGTCCGCCACCCGGATCACCACGGCTCCCGCACCCCGCAGAACCGCTGATCGGGACCCGTTGTCAGTGCGGGGTCGTACGGTGGACTGCATGCGGCCCGTTTCCCACATCGAACGCACGGTGGCGCCCTTCGAGGTCGTCAGCTCCTACCAGCCCAGCGGCGACCAGCCGACGGCCATCGCCGACCTGACCAAGCGCATCAAGGCCGGCGAGAAGGACGTCGTCCTGCTGGGCGCGACCGGCACCGGCAAGTCCGCCACCACCGCGTGGATGATCGAGCAGCTCCAGCGCCCCACCCTCGTGATGGCGCCGAACAAGACGCTGGCCGCTCAGCTGGCCAACGAGTTCCGCGAGCTCCTGCCGAACAACGCGGTCGAGTACTTCGTCTCGTACTACGACTACTACCAGCCCGAGGCGTACGTCCCGCAGTCGGACACGTACATCGAGAAGGACTCCTCGATCAACGAGGAGGTCGAGCGGCTGCGTCACTCGGCGACGAACTCGCTGCTCACCCGCCGCGACGTCGTCGTGGTCGCCTCGGTGTCCTGCATCTACGGCCTCGGTACCCCTCAGGAGTACGTGGACCGGATGGTCCCCCTCAGGGTCGGCGACGAGATCGACCGCGACGAGCTGCTGCGCCGCTTCGTCGACATCCAGTACACGCGCAACGACGTGGCCTTCAGCCGCGGCACCTTCCGGGTCCGGGGTGACACCATCGAGATCTTCCCGGTCTACGAGGAGCTGGCCGTCCGCATCGAGATGTTCGGTGACGAGATCGAGGCGCTGTCCACGCTCCACCCGATCACCGGCGAGATCATCAGCGACGACCAGCAGCTGTACGTCTTCCCCGCATCCCACTACGTCGCGGGTCCCGAGCGCATGGAGCGGGCCGTCAACGACATCGAGAAAGAGCTGGGGGAGCGGCTGGCCGAGCTGGAGAAGCAGGGCAAGCTGCTGGAGGCCCAGCGCCTGCGGATGCGCACCACGTACGACCTCGAGATGCTCCGCCAGATCGGCGCCTGCTCGGGCGTGGAGAACTACTCGATGCACTTCGACGGCCGCTCGCCCGGCTCCCCGCCCAACACCTTGCTGGACTACTTCCCGGACGACTTCCTGCTCGTCATCGACGAGTCACACGTCACGGTCCCGCAGATCGGCGCCATGTACGAGGGTGACGCCTCCCGCAAGCGCACGCTCGTCGACCACGGCTTCCGGCTGCCCTCCGCGCTGGACAACCGCCCGCTGAAGTGGGAGGAGTTCCAGGAGCGCATCGGCCAGGCCGTCTACCTGTCGGCGACCCCCGGCACCTACGAGCTGTCCCGCGGCGACGGTGTCGTGGAGCAGATCATCCGCCCGACGGGCCTCGTCGACCCGGAGGTCGTGGTCAAGCCCACCGAGGGCCAGATCGACGACCTGGTCCACGAGATCCGCAAGCGCACGGAGAAGGACGAGCGCGTCCTGGTCACCACGCTCACCAAGAAGATGGCCGAGGACCTCACCGACTACTTCCTGGAACTCGGCATCCAGGTGCGCTATCTGCACAGCGACGTCGACACCCTGCGCCGCGTCGAGCTGCTGCGCGAGCTGCGCTCCGGCGAGTTCGACGTCCTCGTCGGCATCAACCTCCTGCGCGAGGGCCTCGACCTGCCCGAGGTGTCCCTGGTGGCCATCCTCGACGCCGACAAGGAGGGCTTCCTGCGCTCCGGGACCTCGCTGATCCAGACAATCGGCCGCGCGGCGCGCAACGTCTCCGGACAGGTCCACATGTACGCCGACAAGATCACCCCGGCGATGGAGAAGGCCATCGAGGAGACCAACCGCCGCCGGGAGAAGCAGGTCGCCTACAACAAGGCCAACGGCATCGATCCGCAGCCGCTGCGCAAGAAGATCAACGACATCGTGGCGCAGATCGCCCGCGAGGAGGTCGACACCGAACAGCTGCTCGGCACCGGCTACCGCAGCCTGAAGGACGGCAAGGGCGCCAAGGCACCCGTACCCGCGCTGGGCGACAAAGCCGCCAAGAGTGCCAAGGGGGCGAAGGCCGGCAAGAGCGCCAAGGGCAAGGCGGCAGCCGCGGTGCCCACGGACCGCCCGGCCGCCGAACTCGCCGAGCAGATCGAGGAGATGACGGAGCGTATGCGCGCCGCCGCGGCCGAGCTGCAGTTCGAGATCGCCGCCCGGCTGCGCGACGAGGTCTCCGAGATGAAGAAGGAGCTGCGCCAGATGCGGGAGGCGGGCCTCGCCTGACCCTCACGACCCTGCCGGACCTCGGCAAATGCGCCCTGTGTTGCAACACCGACACAAACCGCGGGCCGGGGTTCGGCACTGTCGACGCCCCTGCGTAGGGTTCTGGACAACCGCGCGCTGTGCGGCAACAGGGGAACACCGAGAGGGGAATCAGCCGTGACCGTCAATCTGTCCAAGGGTCAGGCCATCAGCCTGGAGAAGAAGGACGGCGCCACCCTGACCGCGGTCCGCATGGGTCTCGGCTGGCAGGCGGCGAAGCGGCGGGGCCTGTTCGGCTCGCGCACGCGCGAGATCGACCTGGACGCCTCGGCGGTCCTCTTCGCCGAGAAGCAGCCGGTCGACGTCGTCTTCTTCCGCCATCTGGTGAGCGACGACGGCTCCGTGCGCCACACCGGTGACAACCTCGTCGGCGGTGCCGGCCAGGGCGGGGACGACGAGGCCATCCTGGTCGACCTGCAGCGCGTCCCGGTCCACGTCGACCAGATCGTCTTCACCGTGAACTCCTTCACGGGACAGACCTTCCAGGAGGTGCAGAACGCGTTCTGCCGCCTCGTCGACGAGACCAACGGCCAGGAGCTCGCCCGCTACACGCTCGCGGGCGGCGGCGAGTACACCGCCCAGATCATGGCCAAGGTGCACCGCGTGGGCTCCGGCTGGACGATGACCGCCCTGGGCGAGCCGGCCAGGGGCCGCACCTTCCAGGACCTGATGCCGGCCATCCTGCCGTACCTGTAGGACGCCCGCTCACCCGGAGCAGCGCGCAAGACAACACGACACAGGGGGGCGACGGCGATGACGGCCGAGCTGGTGCGGGGTCAGAACCACCCGCTGTCCCAGGTCCGGCTGGAGATCCGTATCTCCGCCGGAGTGCCGGTCCTGGCAGCAGCCGCGCTCGGCGACGAGCACGGCACCGTGCACGGCGCCCAGTGGCTCGCCCACCCCGGCGCCCCCACGCTGCCCGGAATCGAGGTCTCCGGGCAGGCCGCCGCCGACCATCGGCTGGCCGTCGACCTCGATGCTCTGCCCGAGGCGGTCCATCGCGTCACCGTGCTGCTGGCCCTGCCCGCACAGGCGGGAGGCGTCCTCCGGTTCGGCGCGACCGACGCCCCGCGGACGGCGGTCGTCGACCTCGACGGCACCGAGATCGTGCGCTTCACGCTCACCGGCCTGGACGCCGAGTCCGCCGTCGTCGCGTTGGAGTTGTACCGCAGGCAGGGCGCCTGGAAGGTACGCGCGGTGGGCCAGGGCTACGCCCGCGGCCTGGCCGCCCTCCTCGCCGACCAGGGCCTGTCCCAGGCCGAGGAACTCGCGGCGGGCATCCAGGAGGCGGTGGTCCGAAGCCTCGCCCGTGCGGTACCGGTGCCTCGGACGCGGGAGGCCTCCGGCCCGTCGGCACATCAGCGGACCTCGTCGTACGACCTTCAGGATCCGCAGGACGTGCGGACACCCGCCGGGCCGATCGACTACAGCCACCCCGACCGCCGTAACCACACCGCCCCGGCACCGTCCACGGCGTCGCCCGTCCCGGACGGGCAGCCCGCCCCGCCGGTGGCGGGCGACGCGGTCGGCTGGTCGATGGAGGAGCGGTTGTACAACCAGGTCTGGGGCATGTTCGAGGACCTCGCCCGGACAACGGCCGCCTACCGCAGCGCCGTCGATTTCGCGGAATCCCGCCTGGAGAAGGAACTCGACCAGGTGCTGGCCGATCCGCGCAGCCGGCTCGGGACGGCGGGCGACGCCGGGCGCGAGGCGGCCCAGGCCCGGCACACCCGGCTCGTCGACCAGGCACGGACCGCCCTCGACCGCGACCTCGCCCAGCTCACCGCCGAGTCCGAGGTCGTCGAGCCCGCGCTCCCACCGGCCTACGCCGGCTGGGACAACCCCGTCTGGCACGGCTACCGCGTGCCGGCCGAGCCGCCGATGGCCCTCAGGCTCGGCGATCTTCACCTCCCGGAGAGCGGTTTGCTGCGCATCCCGCTGCTGGTCAGGCTGCCGCTGGAGCGGGGGCTGTGGATCGACAGCGGCCCCGTGGAAGGAGCGGAGGGCACCGACCTGGACTCCGCCGTGACACGAGCGCTCGCCATGGAGGCCGCGGTGGCGCTCGCGGCCCGGCTGCTCGCCGTCCACCCGGCGGGGGAGTTCGGCGTGCACGTCGTCGACCCGGCCGGGGCCGGGGCACTGTCGCCGCTGACACGGACCGGGGCTGTGGCGATGCCGCTCGCGAGCGGCGCGGCGGGCGTGGCGGAGGTCCTGGACAGGCTCACCCGGCGAGTCGACCTGACACAGATGGCGGTCCGCGGCGGCGCGGCCGCATCACTGCCACCCGACGTCGACACCGCCCAGCAGCTGCTGATCGTCAACGACTTCCCGCACGGCTTCGACGACCGGGCCGTGACCCAGCTGCGCTATCTCGCCGACGAGGGCCCGGCCGTCGGAGTCCACCTGCTGATGGTCGCGGACCGGGAGGACGCCGATGCCTACGGCCCGTTGCTGGACCCGCTGTGGCGTTCGCTCATGCGACTCACGCCCGTGCCGGACGACCACCTGGCCGATCCCTGGGTCGGCCACGCCTGGACGTTCGAGCCCGCGCTTGTTCCACCGGGCAGCGGGATCCTCCAGCAGGTGCTCACTGAGGTGACACAGGCCCGCACCAAGGGTAGGTAAAGGCTGTCTGAGCAGGCAAATTTGTTCCCCCTTTACTGATAACTTTACCTTTCCTTGGTGATTGGGGTACTGTCCTCCGTACGGAGGGGAGTACTCCCTGACTGCGGCGCACCCGTCAGTACGGATCGATGACGATCCCGGGGCGTCGGCCCATCGCGGGTGGAAGAGACCTCCGGCAATGACAACGGCGAATGTGCTCGCCATGACGTAATGCCGGAGGTGCAGTGGAAGTCTCCATGACCCTGTGGGTCCTGACCATCGCGGGTCTCGCCGCCCTGATCGCGGCCGACTTCTTCATCGGACGCAAGCCCCATGACGTGTCGATCAAGGAAGCCGGCATCTGGACCGTCGTCTGGATCACCCTGGCCGGCCTCTTCGGCCTCGGTCTGCTCGTTTTCGGCGGCGGTCAGCCGGCCGGCGAGTTCTTCGCGGGCTTCATCACCGAGAAGTCGCTGAGCGTCGACAACCTCTTCGTCTTCGTGCTGATCATGGCGAAGTTCGCGGTGCCCACCCAGTACCAGCAGCGGGTCCTGCTCGTCGGTGTCCTCATAGCCCTGGTCCTGCGGGCCGCCTTCATCGCGGCCGGAGCCGCGATCATCGCCAGCTTCTCCTGGGTGTTCTACCTCTTCGGCGCCTTCCTGATCTGGACCGCCTGGAAGCTCATCCAGGAGGCCCGCGCCGATGAGGGAGACGAGGAGTACGAGGAGAACAGGCTGCTGAAGGCCGCGGAGCGCAGGTTCGGCGTGGCCGACCGGTACCACGGCACCAAGCTGTGGATCCAGCAGAACGGCAAGCGGGTCATGACCCCGATGCTGGTCGTGATGCTCGCCATCGGCACCACGGACGTGCTGTTCGCGCTCGACTCCATCCCCGCGATCTTCGGCCTGACCCAGGATCCGTACATCGTCTTCACGGCCAATGCCTTCGCCCTGATGGGTCTGCGTCAGCTGTACTTCCTCATCGGCGGACTGCTGAAGAAACTGGTCCACCTGTCGTACGGCCTGTCGATCATCCTCGGCTTCATCGGCGTCAAGCTGGTCCTGCACGCGCTGCACGAGTCCGGTGTCCATGTGCCCGAGATCAGCATCCCGGTCTCGCTCGGCGTGATCGGAGTGGTCCTCGTCGTCACGACGATCACCAGTCTGATGGCCTCCAGGAAGCAGGCGGCCGTCGAGGCGGCGCGCGGCGGGAGCGGTGGCGACGACGCGACGCGGAGCAGCAAGGACAGCGTCGACGCCTGACGGCGCGGGACGTGACGAACTGCGGGGTGCAGGCCGCGACTGTGCCGGTGCCCCGCACAGGAAAGGATGGGAAGGGATCCGAAAAGAACGGAATGCGAATTCTGTAGGTACATGTCACGATCGCGGCATGATCAATCGGCTCAGGTCGCTCACCGGGCAGTGGACGCTCCTCGTGCCGGTGCTCGCGGTCGTCCTGTTGATCTTCACCTGGGGTCGTCATCTGCCCGGCGCGGTCGTCGCGGTCGTGACCCTGGTCCTTGCGGGGTCCGTCCTCGCGGCGGTGCACCACGCCGAGGTGGTCGCCCACCGCGTCGGGGAACCCTTCGGCTCCCTGGTACTCGCCATCGCCGTCACGATCATCGAAGTTGCCCTGATCGTCACCCTCATGGCCGACGGAGGCGACAAGAGTTCCACCCTCGCCCGGGACACCGTCTTCGCCGCCGTGATGATCACCTGCAACGGTGTCGTCGGAATCTGTCTCGTGGTTGCCTCCCTGCGGCACGGCACCGCGGTCTTCAACCCCGAGGGAACCGGCGCCGCCCTGGCGACCGTGGCGACCCTGGCCACGCTCAGCCTGGTGCTGCCGACCTTCACCACCAGCAAGCCGGGCCCCGAGTTCTCCTCTTTGCAGCTGACGTTCGCCGCGCTGTCCTCACTGATCCTCTACGGCCTGTTCGTGGCCACCCAGACCGTGCGGCACCGCGACTACTTCCTGCCGATCACCAGGCAGGGCGAGGTCATCACCGCGGACGACCACGCCGCGCGCCCGTCCGCGCGCACCGCCCGGATCAGCCTCGGCCTGCTCGGTCTCGCTCTCGTCGGCGTGGTCGGCCTGGCGAAGGGGGTGTCACCCACCATCGAGTCAGGTGTGGCGGCGGCCGGTCTGAACCAGGCGGTCGTCGGTGTGATCATCGCCCTGCTCGTGCTGCTGCCCGAGACGATCGCCGCGCTGCGCTCCGCCCGCCGTGACCGCGTGCAGACCAGCCTCAACCTCGCACTCGGCTCGGCGATGGCCAGCATCGGCCTGACCATCCCGGCCGTCGCCCTCGCCTCCGTGTGGCTGACCGGGCCGCTCGTCCTCGGTCTCGGCCCCACCGACATGCTGCTGCTCGCGCTGACCGTGGTGGTCAGCTCCCTGACGGTGGTACCGGGCCGGGCCACGCCTCTGCAGGGCGGTGTGCACCTGGTGCTGTTCGCGGCCTATCTGGAGCTGGCGATCAACCCGTAGCCCGGTCCGGCCCGTCAGCCCGCGGCCGGCTCCGCCGCCGGCACGGGCACGGGCCGCGTCTCCGGCAGCAGGGCGAAGCAACCCAGGCTCAGCAGCGCGATCCCGGTCAGATACGCGCCCACGCCCCAGGGCACGCGGCCGCCGTGCTCCGACAGGGCCGTCGCCACGATCGGGGTGAGCGCGCCCCCGACCACCCCGCCGAGGTTGTAGCCGACCGCCGCCCCCGTGCAGCGCACCCGCGCCTCGTACAGCTCCGGCAGATAGGCGGCGATCACCGCGAACATGGTGATGAAGGCGATCAGCGCGCCCAGGATGCCGAGGAACATCAGCAGCGGCTCACCGGTCGCCAGCAGCGCGACCATCGGCAGCATCCACACGGCGCAGGCCGTACACCCCACCAGGCACATGGGGCGGCGCCCGTACCGGTCGCCGAGCAGCGCCATGAGGGGCGTGAGCGCTCCCTTCACCACCACCGCGCCCATGACGCAGGTGAGCATGACGGTGCGGCTCACCCCGAGCCGTTCCGTCGCATACGCCAGCGACCACGTCGTCACCGCGTAGAAGACCGCGTAACCAGCCGCCATGGCCCCGGCGGTCAGCAGCACCAGCCGTCCGTGGTGCCGTACGACCTCGATGAGCGGCACGCGCGCGTGGTCGTCGATCTCCAGGAACCGCGGACTCTCCGCGAGCGACGAACGCAGCCACAGTCCGGCCAGGGCCAGGAAACCCGCAGCCCAGAACGGCACCCGCCACCCCCACCGCGCGAACTCCGCCTCGGACAGCGACGCCGACAGCGCGAGCATCACCCCGTTGGCGAGCACGAATCCGAACGAGGGTCCCACCTGAGGGAAGCTCGACCACAGGGCGCGCCGCCCGGCGGGCGCGTGCTCGGCGGTCAGCAGCACCGCCCCGCCCCACTCGCCACCGAGCCCCAGCCCCTGCAGGAAGCGCAGGAGGAGCAGCAGTACGGGGGCGGCCATGCCGATGGATCCGTACGTCGGTACGCACCCGACCGCCACCGTCGAGGCACCGGTCAGCAGCAGGGAGACGACGAGCACCGGCCGCCGTCCGCGCCGGTCCCCGAGGTGCCCGAACAGCGCCGAGCCGAGCGGCCGGGCCACGAACCCCACCCCGAACGTCCCGAACGCCGCCAGCGTCCCCGCCACCGGCGAGAACGTGGGGAAGAACAACGGCCCCAGAACCAGGGCCGCCGCGGTCCCGTAGACGAAGAAGTCGTAGAACTCGATCGCGGTGCCGATGAGGGAGGCGGCCGCGAGCCGCGGCATGGAAGGGGCCCTTACAGCCCGTACATCGTGCATGCCGCGTCAACTACCCGCCGTGATCACGGGTTACGGGGGCGTGCGGAGGTGATCACCGTGCCGCGGCGTGCGCCGACCTGACCGGCACACCGGGCTCCTCTCCGTCGCGGCGCTCCGTGATAGACCGGTCGCAGAAGGCGGTGGTCACCGCACCGCCCCGAACGGACCGGAGGAACCGTGCCCCGCACCCTGGCCAACGCCCCGATCATGATCCTCAACGGGCCCAACCTGAATCTCCTCGGTCAGCGCCAGCCCGAGATCTACGGCAAGGACACGCTCGCCGACGTGGAGGCGATGTGCGCCAAGGCGGCGGCCGCGCACGGCGGCACGGTGGACTTCCGGCAGTCCAACCACGAGGGCGAGCTGGTCGACTGGATCCACGAGGCACGGCTCAGCCACTGCGGGATCGTCATCAACCCCGGCGCCTACTCCCACACTTCGGTCGCGATTCTGGACGCACTCAACACCTGTGACGGCATGCCCGTCCTCGAGGTGCACATCTCCAACATCCACCGGCGCGAGTCGTTCCGGCACCACAGTTACGTCTCGCTGCGCGCCGACGGTGTGATCGCGGGCTGCGGCGTGCAGGGCTACGTGTTCGGTGTGGAGCGGGTCGCCGCCCTGGCGGGGGCGGCGCAGGCCGACGCGTAGCTACAGCCGGCCCGCCTCGACGATCCGCCGCAGGAAGCGCCGCGTGCGCTCCTGCTGCGGATCGCCGAAGACCTGCTCGGCGGTGCCGTGCTCCAGCACCACCCCTCCGTCCAGAAAACAAACCTGGTCGGCGACGTCCCGGGCGAAGCCCATCTCGTGCGTCGCCAGCACCATGGTCATGCCCTCCTCCTTGAGGTCACGGACCACGGTCAGCACCTCGCCCACGAGTTCGGGGTCGAGCGCGGCGGTGATCTCGTCGAGCAGCAGCAGCCGCGGTCGCACGGCGAGGGCCCGCACAATGGCCACACGCTGCTGCTGACCGCCGCTGAGCCGGTCCGGGTACGCGTCCGCCTTGCCGGCGAGACCGAGGCGCTCCAGGAGCGCCCTGGCCCGCTCCTCGGCCTCCGCGCGGGAGACGCCGTGCACCCGGCGCGGGGCGAGCGTGATGTTGTCCAGCACGGTCATGTGCGGGAAGAGGTTGTAGGCCTGGAAGACGACGCCGATACGGCGCCGCACCGCGTCCTGGTCGGCGCGCGGGTCGGTGATCTCCTCGCCGTCCAGCCAGATCGCGCCGTCGTCGATGTCCTCCAGGAGGTTGGCACACCGCAGCAGCGTGGACTTGCCCGAGCCCGAGGCGCCGATCAGCGCGGTCACGGTGTGCGGGGCGACCTCCAGGTCGACGTCCCGCAGCACGACCGAGCCCCCGAAGGTCTTGCGGACGGACTCCATCCGCAGCACGGGCGAGCCGTTGTGGGGTGCCGTACTCATATCGATCCTCCCTGGGCCCGCTGCCGGTCCATCCTGGCGGTCACCCAGTCCGTGAAGCGGGTCATCGGGATGGTCAGCGCCACGAACACCAGGCCCGCCACGATGTACGGCGTGTAGTTGAGGCTGCGGCCCACGATGATGTCGGCCGCCCGTACGGCGTCCACGGCACCGCCGATCGACACCAGACCGGTGTCCTTCTGCAGCGACACCAGATCGTTGAGCAGCGGCGGCACCTGACGGCGCACCGCCTGGGGCAGCACGACGTGGCGCAGGGCCTGCCGGTTGCTCAGGCCCAGCGAGCGGGCCGCGGCGCGCTGGGAGGGGTGGACGGACTCGATGCCGGCCCGGAACACCTCGGCCACGTACGCGGAGTACGTCAGGGTCAGCGCCGTACCGCCCAACAGCACCGGGTCGACCGTCACGCCCTGCAGCCGCAGCGCGGGCACGCCGAAGACCACGATCATCAAGTTGATGATCAGCGGAAGGCCGCGGAAGAAGTCGGTGTACGCCGCCGCCAGCACGCGCAGCGGGAAGAACACCGGGCCGCGCAGGGTGCGGGCGACCGCGATCAGCATGCCGAGGACCAGCACGGCCGCGCCGCAGACGAACAGCAGGCGGACGTTCAGCCACAGCCCCTCGAGGACCTTCGGGAACGCCTCGCGCGCGTACTGCGCGCTGAAGAACGTCTCCTTGGTGCGCGGCCAGCCCGGCGCGTTGACGACGACCAGGTAGAGCACGGCGGCCGTGACCAGGGTCGAGAGCGCCGCGATGGCCGCAGCGCGGCGGGCGCGCGCCCTCCTGTAGCGCTCGCGTTCCAGCCGCCGCTCGGAGGGCACGTAGCCGTCACCGGCGCCGGGGGCCGCGTCCCCGGCGCCGCCGGTCATGTCACCCTTGCCGTCCGCCCCCTCCCGGGCGGACTCGCCCTTGGTGACCGTCACTTGAGCACCGGTGCGTCGACCGCGTCGGACAGCCACTGCTGCTCGATCTTCGCCAGTGTGCCATCCTTGCGAAGGGCGTCGACGGCGTCGGTCACGCACGAGGTCAGCGCGCTGCCCTTGTCGAGCACGAGGCCGAACTGCTCGGGCGTGCCGCCCTGGTTCTCGAACTGGCCAACGATCTTCGCGTTCGTCACCTCGGCCGCGGTGATGTAGAACGCGGTCGGCAGATCGGTGACGACGGCGTCGACCTGACCGTTCTTCAGCGCGGACTTGGCCTGGTCGTTCTTGGCGTACACGGCGGCCTGCCGCTTGGGCTTCACCACGTTGGTGATGTAGTCGAGGCTGGTGGTGCCCACCTGGGCGCCCAGCTTGAGGTTCTTCAGGTCCGCGATGCCGGTCGCCTTGGCGGCCTTGCCGCCCTTGAGCGCGATGACGGCCTGGCGCACGTCGTAGTAGCCGGAGGAGAAGTCCACGGCCTTCCTGCGCTCGTCGCTGATCGACACCTGGTTGATGTCGAAGTCGAAGGTCTTCACGCCCGGCGCGAACGCCTTGTTGAAGGGCACGCTCTGCCAGACCACCGCGCTCCCGTCGTAGCCCAGTCGCTTCGCCACGGCGTAGGCGACAGCGGACTCGAAGCCCTCGCCGTTCGCGGGCTTGTCGTCCTTGAACCACGGCTCGTACGCGGGCTCGTCCGTCGCGATCGTCAGCTTTCCGGACGTGTTGGTGGCCAACTTGCCCCGGGCACAGCTCTTCGTGGCGGACCCGGACGGGCCGGCCGACGCCTTCTCCTCGGGCTGCGGTGCACAGCCGACAGCGGTGGCGAGCAGGGCTACGGTGGCGGCGGCTACCGCGCGGCGCAGTGCGCGAGGGGCAGGGTGCAGGGCCGGAGATTGGCAGCGAACCCAGCGTTTGTCCAGGTCACGACCCTAACTGTCCGCATACTGGGAACGGGTGTTGCGGTCGTGTGAACGCTGCGCGCGGGAGCAGGTCATGGCCTGGGCCGCCGACCGAGGGCGGGGTTGAAGGCCGGCGGCCCATACCGCGCAGGAGCCGTCATCCTGTGCGGGGCTGCTACCAGTTGACTGCGTGACAGCGTCCCTCGGGAGCGCGCACGCGCGTCCGGAGTGTGCGAAGCGTTCACACGGGGCGCGCGTTGTGAAGTGCGCGCCGGGCGCGCTCGCGGTTGTGCGCAGGGCGCGCAATCGCCCGCCTCTCGAGCCGGCCGTGCTTCGGAAGGAGCGCGGGGAACCGCGCGACCACCACTACGCACCCTGGGCCACAACCGAACCCGAGCTTCCCGAGCCGGTGGGCGCCCGGCGGATCACCAGCCGCGCGCGTGCCACTCCGGTAGTTGCGGCCGCTCCGCACCCAGCGTGGTGTCGTTCCCGTGCCCCGGGTACACCCACGTCTCGTCCGGCAGTACATCGAAGATCTTCGTCTCGACGTCGTGGATGAGACTGGCGAACGCCTTCGGGTCCTTGCGCGTGTTGCCGACGCCACCCGGGAAGAGGCAGTCGCCGGTGAAGACGTGCGGGTGGCCGTGCGGGTCGTCGTAGACCAGGGCGATGGAGCCCGGGGTGTGCCCGACGAGATGGCGCGCGGTGAGTTCGACGCGCCCCACCCTGATGACGTCACCGTCGTCGACCGGGACGTCGGTGGGCACCGGGATGCCGGACGCGTCCTCGCGGCCCGCGTACGTACGGGCACCCGTGGCGGAGACGACCTCGGCGAGCGCCTGCCAGTGGTCGCCGTGCTGGTGCGTGGTGACGACGGACGCGATGCCGTCGTGACCGATCATGCCGAGCAGGGTCTGTGCCTCGTTGGCGGCGTCGATCAGGAGTTGCTCGTCGGTGGCCCGGCAGCGCAGCAGATAGGCGTTGTTGTCCATCGGGCCGACCGCGATCTTGGTGATCATCAGGTCTTTCAGCTCGTGCACGTCGGCCGGTCCGCCGACGGTGACCTCTCCGCTGTACGTCATGGTGATCAGCCTATAGCGGGGAGGGGCCGGCGGACCGTCGTCGCACTACAGCGGGGGGAGCGCCGGCAGAGTGCCACCCTGCACGGTCAGGCCGGATCCGTCGCGGCGGCCGGCGAGCCAGCCGAGCAGCTCGGCGGCCGACCCCTCGACGCCGACGGGGCCGCCCGGCGCTCCGCCGCCGGTGGTCCAGACCCGGCCGTTGTCGTCCCTCAGGCCCGTAGAGGGGACCTCTTTGTGTCCTGCGAAGCGCTCCGCCAGGAAGTCGATCTCCCGCTCCGTGAACTCCGCCGGAAGATCCTCCAGCTCGTACCCGACCCCGAGGTCCACATGGTGCAGCTCGACCTCGACCCACCGCCGGAACGGCACACGGGCCGCGGTGTCGGTGACCCCGTTGCGCAGCTCCACCGTGCGCGTCCAGTCCGCCGGGGCGGCCCCCGTCTCCTGGAAGCGCGCAGCGGTCTCGCGCACGTCTGCGAGCTGGACGTCCAGCGGGCGGGGGGCGTCGCGACCGATGTCGGCGTCCCGGGTCTCGGCGCTCGCGTACATGGGGCGGCCCTCGAGGACGTTCACGAGCGCGTCCGCGTTGCGGGCGAGGTGGGCGAGGATGTGCCCGCGCGTCCAGCCGGGCAGGCGTGACGGTTCGGCAAGGGACGCGTTGTCCAGTTTGGCGACAGCGGTGAGGAGCCGCTCGGTCGCGTCACGTACACATGCCAGGTCATGAGCGTGATCAATCATGGGCCTGACATTAGCCCCACCACACCTTCGGGTGAAGGTGGTGAACCTCGTCCGCAAATCGAATGCGCGTGCTATATCGTCGAGAGTGGCGTCGGGCATGCTGGAGAGCCGGGGATTGTTATGGATCCGGGAATCCGACCGGCGTTGTCAGTGGCTCCCCCTAGTCTCGAAGAAGCACGGGGGCCCCGCCCCTGTCACTTCTCTCAAGAAAGGTGCGGACCGGCGTGGCCGACCGTCTCATCGTCCGTGGCGCGCGCGAGCACAACCTGAAGAATGTCTCGCTCGACCTGCCTCGTGACTCGCTCATCGTCTTCACGGGCCTGTCCGGGTCGGGCAAGTCCTCCCTGGCCTTCGACACGATCTTCGCCGAGGGGCAGCGCCGGTACGTCGAGTCGCTCTCCTCGTACGCCCGGCAGTTCCTCGGCCAGATGGACAAGCCGGACGTCGACTTCATCGAGGGGCTGTCCCCGGCGGTCTCCATCGACCAGAAGTCGACCTCGCGCAACCCGCGCTCGACGGTCGGCACCATCACCGAGGTCTACGACTACCTGCGTCTGCTCTTCGCGCGCATCGGCAAGCCGCACTGTCCCGAGTGCGGCCGCCCGATCTCGCGCCAGTCGCCGCAGGCCATCGTCGACAAGGTGCTGGAGCTGCCGGAGGGGAGCCGCTTCCAGGTCCTGTCGCCGCTGGTGCGCGAGCGGAAGGGCGAGTTCGTCGACCTCTTCGCAGACCTGCAGACCAAGGGTTACTCACGCGCGCGCGTGGACGGCCAGACGATCCAGCTGTCCGAGCCGCCGACCCTGAAGAAGCAGGAGAAGCACACCATCGAGGTGGTCGTCGACCGCCTCACGGTGAAGGAGTCCGCCAAGCGCCGCCTCACCGACTCCGTGGAGACCGCCCTCGGCCTGTCCGGCGGCATGGTCGTGCTCGACTTCGTGGACCTCCCCGAGGACGACCCCGAGCGCGAGCGCATGTACTCGGAGCACCTCTACTGCCCCTACGACGACCTGTCCTTCGAGGAGCTGGAGCCCCGTTCCTTCTCCTTCAACTCGCCCTTCGGCGCCTGCCCCGAGTGCACCGGCATCGGCACGCGCATGGAGGTCGACCCGGAGCTGATCGTCCCGGACGAGGACAAGTCCCTGGACGAGGGCGCCATCCACCCCTGGTCCCACGGACACACCAAGGACTACTTCGGCCGCCTGATCGGTGCCCTCGCGGACGCCCTCGGCTTCCGCACCGACATCCCCTTCGCGGGCCTGCCGCAGCGGGCGAAGAAGGCCCTGCTGTACGGCCACAAGACCCAGATCGAGGTCCGTTACCGCAACCGGTACGGCCGCGAGCGTGTGTACACCACGCCCTTCGAGGGCGCGGTGCCGTTCGTCAAGCGCCGCCACAGCGAGGCCGAGAGCGACGCCAGCCGCGAGCGCTTCGAGGGCTACATGCGTGAGGTGCCCTGCCCCTCCTGTGAGGGCACGCGCCTGAAGCCGATCGTCCTCGCCGTCACGATCATGGAGAAGTCGATCGCCGAGGTCTCGGGGATGTCGATCAGCGACTGCGCGGACTTCCTGGGCCGGCTGAAGCTGAACGCCCGCGACAAGAAGATCGCCGAGCGGGTCCTGAAGGAGGTCAACGAGCGGCTGCGCTTCCTGGTCGACGTCGGCCTCGACTACCTCTCCCTCAACCGCGCGGCCGGCACCCTGTCCGGCGGTGAGGCCCAGCGCATTCGCCTGGCCACCCAGATCGGCTCCGGCCTCGTGGGCGTCCTGTACGTCCTGGACGAGCCGTCCATCGGTCTGCACCAGCGTGACAACCACCGGCTGATCGAGACCCTGGTCCGGCTGCGGGACATGGGGAACACCCTCATCGTCGTGGAGCACGACGAGGACACGATCAAGGTCGCCGACTGGATCGTGGACATCGGCCCCGGCGCCGGTGAGCACGGCGGCAAGGTCGTGCACAGCGGCTCCCTGAAGGAGCTGCTGGCCAACGCCGAGTCGCAGACCGGTCAGTACCTCTCGGGCCGCAAGTCCATCCCGGTCCCGGACGTACGGCGTCCTCGCGACCCGTCCCGGCAGCTCACGGTGCACGGTGCCCGGGAGAACAACCTCCAGGACATCGACGTGTCCTTCCCGCTGGGTGTGTTCACGGCCGTCACGGGTGTGTCGGGCTCCGGCAAGTCCACGCTGGTCAACGACATCCTCTACACGCATCTGGCCCGTGAGCTGAACGGCGCGCGCAACGTCCCCGGACGGCACACGCGGGTGGACGGCGACGACCTCGTGGACAAGGTCGTGCACGTCGACCAGTCGCCCATCGGCCGCACCCCGCGGTCCAACCCGGCGACCTACACCGGCGTCTTCGACCACATCCGCAAGCTGTTCGCCGAGACCACCGAGGCGAAGGTCCGCGGCTACCTGCCCGGGCGCTTCTCCTTCAACGTCAAGGGCGGCCGCTGCGAGAACTGCGCGGGCGACGGCACGATCAAGATCGAGATGAACTTCCTCCCGGACGTCTACGTCCCGTGCGAGGTCTGCCACGGCGCCCGGTACAACCGGGAGACCCTGGAGGTCCACTACAAGGGCAAGTCCATCGCCGACGTGCTGAACATGCCGATCGAGGAGGCGACCGACTTCTTCGAGGCCGTCCCGGCCATCTCCCGGCACCTGAGGACGCTGAAGGACGTCGGCCTCGGGTACGTCCGGCTCGGCCAGTCCGCGACCACCCTGTCCGGCGGTGAGGCACAGCGCGTCAAGCTCGCCAGCGAGCTGCAGAAGCGCTCCACCGGCCGCACGGTCTACGTCCTGGACGAGCCGACCACCGGTCTGCACTTCGAGGACATCAGCAAGCTGCTGAAGGTCCTCTCCGGCCTGGTCGACAAGGGCAACACGGTCATCGTCATCGAGCACAACCTCGATGTGATCAAGACCGCCGACTGGATCGTCGACATGGGTCCGGAGGGCGGCGCCGGTGGTGGCCTCGTGGTCTCCGAGGGTACGCCCGAGGAGGTCGCCGGGGTTCCGGCCAGCCACACCGGCAAGTTCCTGCGCGAGATCCTCGGCCCCGACCGCATCAGCGACGCCGAACCGGTGAAGGCACCGCGCGCCACGGCGGCCAGGAAGACGGCCGCGGCCAAGTCGACGGCCCGCAGGACGGTGACGGCGAAGACCAACAACACGGCGACCAAGAAGGCCGCCGGGGTCACCAAGAAGGCGGCACCCGCGAAGAAGACGACGCGGGCCCCCAAGGCCTGACGCCGAAAAGGGCAATGCCCTGACACATCCTCAAAAAAGCGGCGCCCCGCGGGAACTCCCCGCGGGGTGCCGCTCGTTCCACCATCAGCCACCCTGGCCCTGCGGCTCACCCGGGCCCACGGACCGCGGGTCCGGTCGAACCTTGACAAGACCAGAGAGGAATCCAGCACCCGCCGGCCCGGCTCAGAGCTCGCCCAGCTCGGCCGCGTACGGGGGTTCCGCTCCCGCCCGCGAGCAGGTGATCGCCGCCGCACGCGCCGCGAACCGCAGCAGCCGCGTCCAGCCGTCCCCGCCCAGGGCGGCGAGCGCCGCCGGAGACAGCGCGTCCTGCGCGGACAGCCCGTGCAGCAGGGCCGCGTTCACCGTGTCACCGGCGCCGATGGTGTCCACGACCTCCACCTTCTCGCCCGGTACGGAGTACTCCGCGCCGTCCCGGGTGAAGACGGTCAGGCCGTCACCGCCCCGGGTGACCACGACGGCCGGCGGTCCCTCGGCCAGCCACTCGCGGGGAGTGCCGCCCAGCCACTCGGCGTCCTCCGCGGACAGCTTCAGCAGCGTCATCGAGGGCAGCCAGCTCTTGAACCGCGCACGGTAGGCGTCCGGGTCCGGGATGAGACCCGCCCGGACGTTGGGGTCGAGGGCCGTGAACAGGCCCTGCCCGGCGGCGGTCCGCATCAGCTCCTCGTAGGCGCTCGCCCCCGGTTCCAGGACGAGCGAGCAGGTGCCGAAGGACACGGCGCGCGTGTCGGCGGGGAGGCCGGCGGGGGCGGCGAAGAGGCGGTCGGCGGTGCCGTCGACGTAGAAGGAGTAGGCGGCCGAGCCGCCGGTGTCGACGGTGGCGACCGCGAGGGTGGTCGGCTCGGGGCCGCGCTGCACACCCGACACATCCACCCCGGCCCGCCGCAGCCCGTCGAGCAGGGCCTCACCGAAGGCGTCGTGCGACGTGCGGGAGCAGAAGGCGGTCGGGGAGCCGAGGCGGCCGAGGGCCACGGCCGTGTTGTACGGGCCGCCGCCGAGCGCCGGCTTCAGGTCCGCGAGGGCACCCCGGCCCTGCGGTACCAGGTCGATCAGTGCCTCACCGGCGACGACGATCACGAGGCGGTTCCCTTCTCGGACAGCGCGGATGGTTCGGTCGTGCGGCCGGGCGCGGCCGGCCGGGGGCCTTCGGCCCGGTCCTCCGGACACCCGCAGGAGCTGCGGTGGACGAAGGCGCAGGGCAGCCTCACGGTCCGGGCGGGCCGGTCGGGTGCGGCGAGCCGGTCCAGCAGCACCCGGACGGCCTGGGCGCCGATCTCCCTGCTGGGCTGGGCGATGGCGGTGAGCCGGGGCGAGAACAGGTCGGCCCAGGCGAAGTCGTCGAAGCAGCCCAGAGCGATGTCGTCCGGCACGGCCAGGCCCTGTCGGCGCAGGGCGCGCAGGGCGCCGATGGTCATGGCGTTGTTGGCGGTGACGAGCGCCGTGGGCGGATCGGGGAGACAGAGCAGGGCGGCCGTGGCCCGTTCGGCGCCGGCGGACTCGGAGTTGCCGGACACCACGAGCTCCTCGTCATGGCCGAGGCCCGCCGCGGCGAGGGCCTGGCGATGGCCGGTGATGCGCTCACTGGTGGTGCTGAGCCCGGGCAGCCCCGCGACCAGGCCGATCCGGCGATGACCGAGTCCGGCGAGGTGGGTGACGAGCCGGGCCATCGGCTCGACGTTCTCGGCACAGACCTGATCGAAACGGCCCTGACCGAAAAGCGCCTCATCCGCCGATGCGTGACCGGGCGAGGCCTGATCGGCCGAGCCCCGACCGGCCGGAACCGGATCCGGGGTGTCCTGAGCCGACATGTCCTGATCGGGGTCCGGTGCGCCCA
Organism: Streptomyces sp. NPDC044061; assembly: GCF_056434305.1. Lineage (NCBI taxonomy): Bacteria > Bacillati > Actinomycetota > Actinomycetes > Kitasatosporales > Streptomycetaceae > Streptomyces > Streptomyces sp. NPDC044061. The sequence continues at coordinate 95,641 of NZ_JBWKFL010000012.1, forward strand.
CCGCGCGGCCACCGCTCGGGAGCACCCGGTCCAGGAACACCGTCGGCACGGCATGGCGGCCGAGGTAGTCGAGGAGATCGTGCGGCTCGGCGGAGGGGGCGACGATCATGCCGTCCACCCTGCGCTCGTGGAGAAGCTGGACGACCTTGCGTTCGTGCGCGGGGTCGTCGTGCGGGTCGGCGATGAGGAGGCTGTAGCCCGCCTCCAGGGCCTCGGCCTCGACGCCCTGGAGGATCTCCGTGAAGTACGGGTTGCTGATCGCCGACACCGCGAGGCCGATGGAGCGGGTGCGCGAGGTCACCAGGGAGCGGGCGAGGGTGTTGGGCGTGTAGCCGAGCGCGTCGACGGCGTCCAGCACGGCCCGGCGGGTGTGCGGCAGCACCGGCCGCGTGCCGTTGAGCACGTGGGAGACGGTCGCCACGGAGACACCGGCGCTCCGGGCGACGTCGGCCATGGTGGGCATCGGCGCTCCTCCCTGAGTCGCATGAGCCTGTCGGCCGGGAAGTTACCTCAATCCCGGACCCGCGTAAACGCTTGCGCAAGCGTTTACGCGCCCTGTCCGCCGTCCTCGCTCACCGCTCCCCGCTGCGAACCCGGCCGGCCCGCACCGGTATCGTGCGGCGCGCACAACCCCCTGACCAGTGGAGATCCTGATGCCGGCCCGACCGTCCGCGAGCCGTCGTACCGTCCTTCGAGGAGCCGCCGTGGCCCCGGTCGCGGGGCTCGGACTGGCCGCCTGCTCGGCCCCGGGAGGCGCCTCGGCCGACGCCACCCCCACCGCGCCGGTCGACCTCGGCGCCGAGACCGAGGTCCCGAAGGGCGGCGCCAAGGTCTACCGGGACCGGAACGTCGTGGTCAGCCGGGACGCGGGCGGCGCGCTCAAGGCGTACAGCACGATCTGCACACACGCGGGGTGCCCCATCAACAAGCTCCAGGGGACGACGCTGATCTGCCCCTGCCACGGCAGCCGGTTCGACGCGGTGACCGGCAAGGTGGTCCAGACACCGGCCACCGAGCCGTTGAACGAGCTGCCGGTCAAGGTCGCCAAGGGCAGGATCATCGCCGGTCCGGGTGCCTGAGCGGCCCGTCGAGCGGGCCCTCGGTCAGGCGCTCAGTCCCAGTCCCAGGCGATGCCGACCAGCCCGGGCCGTATCCGGGACTCGACCACGTGGACGCTGTGGTGCGGCCCGCTGACCGGCAGCTCGTGCCGGCCGCTGCGCGGGGCCGCGGGTGAGTGCTGGGTGAAGCGGTGGCAGCGTGCCGGCAGCGCGGCCCCGTCGAAGCGCACCTGGAGCGCGTACTGGCCGCCCGGGAATGCGAACCGGTGGCCGTACTCGCGGCAGACTCCCGCCGTGCCGTCCTCGACGCCGTACCGGAAGAGGAAGGTCTCGCCCGTGCGCAGCCGGGTGCCGAAGAGGAGCTCGGCCACCAGCACACCGGTGTCCTGGTCCAGCCGGACGCGTCCCGTGCGGCAGTTCTCCAGGGCGTGCACCTTCATGGCACGCGGGCTGCAGCCTGGGTCGCCCTGGTGGACGGCGAGGAAGCGGTCGACGCCGTCGCGGTGGGCACGCACGATGTGGTGGGACTCGCGCCCCGACAGTTCACGGCGGGCGCCGATCCGGACGCGCTCGTGGTGGCCAAGGGTGTGCAGTCCGCCGTCGAGGGCCCAGCCCAGCTCGCCCTGGAGCCGGTTCAGGACGTCGGAGGCCTCGACCTGGGAGCGGTAGGAGCGGACCGAGGGGCGGCCGGCGGAGGCGGCCTCGTCGGCTTCGGTGAGCAGCCGGATCAGGGACTCGTCCGGCAGCTGGAGGATCTCCTCCAGGGCCCGTACGGCGCGCAGCGACTCGGGGCGCTGTGGGCGGCGGGCGCCCTGTTGCCAGTAACTCAGACTGGTGACCCCGACCTTGACCCCGTGGCGCGAGAGATGGTGCTGCACGCGCTGGAGCGGCAGTCCGCGGGCGGCGATCGCGGCGCGCAGCGCCACGTGGAAGGGGCCGCCCCGCAGGGCCAGGTCGAGTTCCGCGGCGGGGACGTCCGCGTGCTCTGTGGCGTGCCGCATGCACAGGGGCCTTTCTGTGAGGTCACGGCGGCTGGTCGGGCCGCCCGTGCGGGTGTGGGGCCGCCCCCGTGGGCGCCGAGGACGCCCCTGTCTGTGCACGCCGCGTCCGTACGCCGACGTGCACGGCCCCGAGTTCCCCCGCATTGAAGCGTGTTGACCAGACCCCGACAACACCTCGGGTCCGGTCGCCGCGCACTCCTGGCCGACCCGCGCCCCCGCAGGGCACGTGGACTCGGGGCCGTACGGTCCGCGGCGGCGCCCGCCCGGGTGTGTCGGGGAGGGCAGCATGGCCGGAAAGCTGCCCCGAGGGGGCCGCGGGGTGACGGGACCGCCTCGACGTGCGGCGGAAGGGGCGGTCGCGCCGGTGGGCGTTGTCCACAGGCCCGACGCGGTGTCGGTGCTCGCCAGTAGGGTGTGAGACATGGCCGACCCCTCCAGCTACCGCCCCAGGCCGGGTGAGATCCCGGACTCTCCCGGGGTGTACAGGTTCCGTGACGAGCACCGCCGGGTGATCTACGTCGGAAAGGCGAAGAGCCTGCGCCAGCGCCTGGCGAACTACTTCCAGGACCTGGCGAACCTGCACCCCCGCACCCGGTCGATGGTGACCACCGCCGCGTCCGTGGAGTGGACCGTGGTGTCCACGGAGGTCGAGGCGCTGCAGCTGGAGTACTCCTGGATCAAGGAGTACGACCCCCGGTTCAACGTCAAGTACCGCGACGACAAGAGCTACCCCTACCTCGCGGTGACGATGAACGAGGAGTTCCCGCGCGTGCAGGTGATGCGCGGTCACAAGAAGAAGGGCGTCAGGTACTTCGGTCCGTACGCGCACGCGTGGGCCATCCGGGACACCGTCGACCTGCTGTTGCGGGTCTTCCCGGTGCGCACCTGCTCCGCCGGTGTCTTCAAGAACGCCGCCCGCACCGGCCGCCCCTGTCTGCTCGGCTACATCGGCAAGTGCTCCGCCCCGTGCGTCGGCCGTATCACCCCCGAGGACCACGGGGACCTGGCCGAGGAGTTCTGCGACTTCATGGCCGGCCGCACCGGCACCTACCTCCGCCGTCTGGAGAAGCAGATGACGGAGGCGGCCGAGGAGATGGAGTACGAGCGGGCCGCCCGCCTGCGCGACGACATCGAGGCCCTGAAGAAGGCCATGGAGAAGAACGCGGTCGTGCTCGCCGACGCGACCGACGCCGACCTCGTCGCCGTCGCCGAGGACGAGCTGGAGGCGGCCGTGCAGATCTTCCACGTGCGCGGCGGCCGGGTGCGCGGCCAGCGCGGCTGGGTGACCGACAAGGTCGAGGAGGTCACCACGGGTGCCCTCGTCGAGCACGCCCTGCAGCAGCTCTACGGCGAGGAGACCGGGGACGCCGTCCCCAAGGAGGTCCTGGTGCCGGCCCTGCCCGAGCCGGTCGAGCCGGTCCAGGAGTGGCTGACCGGCCGCCGCGGGTCCAACGTCTCGCTGCGCATCCCGCAGCGCGGCGACAAGAAGGCGCTCATGGAGACCGTGCGGCGCAACGCCCTGCAGGCCCTGGCCCTGCACAAGACCAAGCGCGCCTCCGACCTGACCACCCGCTCGCGGGCGCTGGAGGAGATCGCCGAGGCCCTCGACCTGGACAGCGCCCCGCTCAGGATCGAGTGCTACGACATCTCGCACCTGCAGGGCGACGACGTGGTCGCCTCCATGGTCGTCTTCGAGGACGGCCTGCAGCGCAAGAGCGAGTACCGCCGCTTCCAGATCAGGGGCTTCGTCGGGCAGGACGACGTCCGCTCGATGCACGAGGTGGTCACCCGCCGCTTCAGGCGGTACCTCGCCGAGAAGGAGAGGACGGGGGAGTGGACCGACGGGGAGGAGGCCCTCACCGACGGTGACCCGCTGAACGGCTCCCTCAAGGACGACGACGGCCGCCCCAGGAAGTTCGCCTACCCGCCGCAGCTCGTCGTGGTGGACGGCGGTCAGCCGCAGGTCGCGGCCGCCCGGCGGGCGCTGGACGAACTGGGCATCGACGACATCGCCGTGTGCGGCCTCGCCAAGCGCCTGGAGGAGGTCTGGGTGCCCGGCGAGGACGACCCGGTGGTCCTGCCCCGCACCAGCGAGGGCCTCTACATGCTCCAGCGCGTCCGCGACGAGGCCCACCGCTTCGCGATCACCTACCAGCGCACCAAGCGGGCCAAACGCTTCCGCTCCAGCCCCCTGGACGACGTGCCCGGCCTCGGCGAGACCCGCAAACAGGCGCTCATCAAGCATTTCGGCTCGGTGAGGAAGCTGCGGTCCGCCACAATCGAGCAGATCCAGGAAGTGCCCGGCATAGGCCGGAAGACGGCCGAGACCATTGCAGCGGCCCTCGCCCGGGCGGTTCCGGCCGTACCCGCCGTGAACACGGCGACCGGAGAGATCATTGATGACGAGGAACCCGACATGACGGGGGGTTCCTCGGGGGAGCCCGTGACCGCGGGTGTCCCGGACGAACGACGGGGGCAGGAGACATGACCGAGCACGACGCACAGCCCGCAGCCGACCGAGAACAGACGGGCGAGGGGGAGCCGCAGCAGGCGGCTCAGGAAAACGGAGCACAGGTGAGTACGGACGGCACGGCGGCCGGGGCCCCCGAAGCGGCCATCCCCGAGCTGGTGATCATCTCCGGCATGTCCGGCGCGGGCAGGTCGACGGCCGCGAAGTGTCTCGAGGACCTCGGCTGGTTCGTCGTGGACAACCTTCCGCCCGCCCTGATCCCCACCATGGTGGAGCTGGGCGCCCGCTCCCAGGGCAACGTGGCGCGGATCGCCGTGGTCGTGGACGTGCGCGGCCGGCGCTTCTTCGACAACCTGCGCGATTCCCTCGCCGACCTCGACACCCGGGGCGTCACCCGCAGAATCGTCTTCCTGGAGTCCTCCGACGACGCCCTGGTGCGCCGCTTCGAGTCGGTGCGCCGCCCGCACCCCCTCCAGGGCGACGGCCGCATCGTGGACGGCATCGCGGCCGAGCGCGAGCTGCTGCGCGAGCTGCGCGGCGACGCCGACCTGGTGATCGACACCTCCAGCCTCAACGTGCACGAGCTGCGCGCCAAGATGGACGCGCAGTTCGCCGGCGAGGAGGAGCCCGAGCTGCGGGCGACCGTGATGTCCTTCGGCTTCAAGTACGGCCTGCCGGTCGACGCCGACCTGGTCGCGGACATGCGGTTCCTGCCCAACCCGCACTGGGTCCCGGAGCTGCGCCCGTACACCGGCCTCAACGAGGAGGTCGCCGCGTACGTCTTCAACCAGCCCGGCGCCAAGGAGTTCCTCGACCGGTACGCCGAGCTGCTGCGGCTGATCGCGGCCGGCTACCGGCGCGAGGGCAAGCGGTATGTGACCATCGCCATCGGCTGTACCGGCGGCAAGCACCGCTCGGTCGCGATGTCGGAGAAGCTCGCCGCGCGCCTCGCGGCCGAGGGCGTGGAGACGGTGGTCGTGCACCGGGACATGGGACGGGAATGACGGAACGTACACCGCGGCTGAGCAGGCTGCGCCGGGTGGTCCCGGAGGGCCGCTCCGGCCGCGCCGCGGCCGCTGTGCGGGCGGGCCGCCAGGCCGAGGCCCGCGGCGCCCGGGCTCGCCGGCGCGGCGCCCAGCCCAAGGTCGTCGCGCTCGGCGGCGGCATGGGCCTGTCCGCCTCGCTCGCCGCACTGCGCCGGATCACCGGCGACCTCACCGCCGTCGTCACGGTGGCCGACGACGGCGGCTCCAGCGGGCGCCTGCGCGACGAGCTGGGCGTGCTGCCGCCCGGCGACCTGCGCAAGGCGCTGGCCGCGCTGTGCGGCGACGACGACTGGGGCCAGACCTGGGCCCGGGTCATCCAGCACCGCTTCCAGTCCAAGGGCGACCTGCACGACCACGCGGTCGGCAACCTGCTCATCGTCGCCCTGTGGGAGCAGCTCGGCGACCATGTGCAGGCGCTGGACCTGGTCGGCAAGCTGCTCGGCGCGCACGGGCGTGTGCTGCCCATGTCGGCCGTGCCGCTGGAGCTGCAGGCGCTGGTGAAGGGGCACGACCCGGAGCGCCCGGAGGACGTGGACACGGTCCGCGGACAGGCGACCGTGGCCCTCACCCCCGGAGAGGTGCAGTCCGTGCACCTCGTGCCCCACGACCCGCCCGCCGTCCCGGAGGCCGTGGCGGCGGTCCTGGACGCGGACTGGGTGGTGCTCGGCCCCGGCTCCTGGTTCTCCTCGGTCATCCCGCACCTGCTCGTCCCCGAGCTGCTGGACGCCCTCACCGAGACCAAGGCGCGCAAGGTCCTCTCGCTGAACCTCGCCCCGCAGCCGGGAGAAACCGAGGGCTTCTCCCCGCAGCGTCATTTGGAGGTTTTGGGGCGACACGCCCCTAAACTCGCCCTGGACGTGGTGCTGGCCGACGAGGCCGCCGTGCCCGACCGCGACTCGCTCACCGAGGCCGCCAAGCGGCTCGGAGCCGCGGTCGAGCTGGCGCCGGTGGCCCGGACCGACGGAAGCCCCCGGCACGATCCGGAGCTGTTGGCCGCCGCGTACGACCGTATTTTTCGGATGCATGGAAGGATCGGCCCATGGCGATGACGGCAGCGGTGAAGGACGAGATCTCCCGGCTCCCCGTCACCCGGACCTGCTGCAGGAAGGCGGAGGTCTCCGCCATTCTGCGGTTCGCCGGCGGCCTCCACCTGGTGAGCGGACGCATCGTGATCGAGGCGGAGCTGGACACCGCGATGGCGGCGCGCCGGCTCAAGCGGGACATCCTGGAGATCTTCGGTCACAGCTCGGAACTGATCGTGATGGCGCCCGGCGGACTGCGCCGCGGCTCGCGGTACGTGGTGCGCGTGGTCGCCGGCGGCGACCAGCTGGCCCGCCAGACGGGCCTCGTCGACGGCCGGGGCCGGCCGATCCGGGGGCTGCCCCCGCAGGTGGTCTCCGGGGCCACCTGTGACGCGGAGGCGGCCTGGCGCGGGGCCTTCCTGGCGCACGGCTCGCTGACCGAGCCCGGCCGCTCCTCCTCGCTCGAGGTGACCTGCCCGGGCCCGGAGGCCGCGCTCGCGCTGGTCGGCGCCGCCCGCCGCCTGTCGATCGCCGCCAAGGCCCGCGAGGTGCGCGGGGTGGACCGGGTGGTCGTACGCGACGGTGACGCGATCGGTGCCCTGCTCACCCGGCTCGGCGCGCACGAGTCCGTGCTGGCCTGGGAGGAGCGCCGGATGCGGCGCGAGGTGCGGGCCACCGCCAACCGGCTCGCCAACTTCGACGACGCCAACCTGCGGCGCTCGGCCCGCGCCGCCGTGGCCGCCGGTGCCCGGGTCCAGCGGGCCCTGGAGATCCTCGGCGACGAGGTGCCCGAGCACCTCGCGGCCGCCGGCCGGCTGCGCATGGAGCACAAGCAGGCCTCCCTGGAGGAGCTGGGGGCGCTCGCCGACCCGCCGCTCACCAAGGACGCGGTCGCCGGCCGGATCCGCCGGCTGCTGGCGATGGCCGACAAGCGAGCCTCCGACCTCGGCATCCCGGGCACGGAGGCCAACCTCAGCGAGGAGCTGGCGGACAACCTCGCCGGGTGATCCGAAGCCGTCCAACTCGCCGGTGCCGGCGCCCATTCGGGTGGTCGGCACCGGCGTTTGCGTGTCCATGAGGCGCTCTTGACTCGATCATGCAGTGACATGAGCCTGGCAACCAGTTCGTCGCCGTGGCGAACCACCGCTAGGGGGGTTCATGAGACACAGAGCGAGATCGATCCTCGCTGTCGGCGCGCTCCTGATCGGGGGAGCGAGCCTCGCACCCGTGGCCCAGGCACAGAGCGCCAGTTCCCCGAAGTCCGCGGCTGACGACGGCCCCGAGGTCAAGGTCTTCCGGGCCGACGTCACTCCGAAGCAGGTACCCCTGCTCCTCAAGGCGGGCCAGGACGGCCACGAACTCGGCGAGCGGGCGGCCGGGAACGGGAAGACCACCGTCGAGGTCTACCTCACCGACAAGCAGGCCCGGAAGCTCGAGCAGCAGGGTGTGCACCTCACCGAGCACACCCTGACGGCCAGGGCCGCGACACGCGTCGAGAACGCCTCCGAGGGCGTGTTCCGGCCCTACAGCGGAAGCGGCGGCCTGAAGGAGGAGATCCTCCGGACCGCGCAGGCCAACCCGGGCCTCACCAAGGTCGAGTCCATCGGGCGGACCGTCAACGGCCAGGACATCCTCGCGCTCAAACTGACCAGGAACGCGAAGAAGTCGAAGGACGGTTCCAAGCCGTCGGTGCTCTACATGTCCAACCAGCACGCGCGCGAGTGGATCACGCCGGAGATGACCCGGCGCCTGCTGCACTACTACCTGGACCGCTACAAGAGCGACAAGCGTGTCAAGCGGATCGTCGACTCCACCGAACTGTGGTTCGTGCTGTCGGCCAACCCGGACGGCTACGACTACACGTTCAAGGACTCCACCACCCGTCTGTGGCGCAAGAACCTGCGGGACGTGAACGGCGACGGAGTCATCGGCACGGGCGACGGCGTCGACCTCAACCGCAACTTCCCCTACAAGTGGGGCTACGACGACGAGGGTTCGTCACCCAACCCCACCAGCCAGACCTACCGCGGCGCCAGTCCCGAGTCCGAGCCGGAGACCAAGGCCCTCGACGGCTTCGAGAAGCGCGTCGGCTTCACCTATGCCATCAACTACCACTCGGCCGCGGAACTCCTCCTCTACGGCGTCGGCTGGCAGGTCGCCACCCCCACCCCGGACGACGTGCTCTACGAGGCGCTCGCCGGCACCCCCGACAACCCGGCCATCCCGGGCTACCGTTCGCAGGTCTCCTCGGAGCTGTACACCACCAACGGCGAGGCGGACGGTCACGCCTCGAACGTCAACGGCATGGCGATGTTCACCCCGGAGATGTCCACCTGCGAGACCGCGTCGAACGCCGATCCGAACGACGCCTGGAACCCCGACGACTGCCAGTCGGTCTTCAATTTCCCCGACGACGAGAAGCTGATCCAGCAGGAGTTCGAGAAGAACGTCCCGTTCGCGCTCTCCGTCGCCGACACCGCCGCCCACCCCGACCGTCCGGTCTCCTCGGTCGGCCTGAGCGCCGCCGACTTCACCCCGGCCGCATTCTCCACGTCGTACTCACGGGGAGCCGAGCAGGAGGTCTCCGTCGTCGTCCGCAAGGCGGTCCGGGACAAGGAACTCAAGTACCGCGTCAATGGCGGCCGTACGCGCGACCAGGCGCTCAGGCACTGGAAGGGCGGTCGGACGTACGGCGGCGAGGACGACCTCTACTTCGACGAGTACCGGGCCAAGGTCCGCGGCGGCGAGCCGGGCGACAAGGTCGAGGTGTGGTTCACCGGCACGACGAAGAGCGGGTCGAAGAGCGGGACGATGAGCGGCAAGAAGGTCTCCAGCTCCCACTTCACCTACACCGTCGCCGAGCGGCCCAGGGCCGACACCCTCGTCGTCGCCGAGGAGGGCGCGGCCGCCGCGCAGGCGCGCACGTACGTGGCCGCGCTGAAGGCGAGCGGCCACCGGGCGATCGTCTGGGACGTCGCCGCACAGGGTGCGCCGGACGCGCTCGGCGTGCTCGGGCACTTCAGGACGGTCGTGCACTACTCGGGCGCGAGCGGACCGGGCAACGCCACGCAGCTCCAGCTGCGTGCCTACCTCAACGAGGGCGGCAGGCTGATCGAGGCCGGCGAGCTGGCCGGCGGCAGCGTCGACCTCGGCGACGGCACCCTCTCGGACGACTTCAGCCAGTACTACCTGGGCGCCTACAGCCGTACGTCGACCAAGGGAGCCACCGGCTTCACCGGCACCGGCCGCCTCGACGGCTACACCGGCGCCCTCGGTGACGCGCCCGGCAACCCGCTGGACAAGGCCGGCACCTACGGCGTCACGTCCGAGGAGCTGCCGGTCGCGAAGTACCCGCAGTTCGCGAGCGCGGGAGCGGGGCAGTTCGCCGGCACAGTCAACCCGTACGGCCCGTACAGCGGCTCCTCCATGGCCGCGGCGGTCCACACCGACGACGCCTACAAGCGCCTCACCCGCACCATCGACCTCACCGGTGTCAGCGCCGCCGAGAAGCCGACGCTGAGCACCCGGCTGCTGTGGGACACCGAGCCCGGCTACGACCACGCGGTCGTCGAGGCCCACACCGTGGGCGCCGAGGACTGGACCACGCTGCCGGAGGCCTCGGGGGCCACGAAGACGGCCGTACCGTCCGAGTGCGGGGCCGGGTTCCTGATCGGTGAGCACCCCTGGCTCGAGCACTATCTGACGCTCGCGGACAACTCCTGCACCGCGACCGGCACCTCCGGTTCGTGGAACAGCCTCACCGGCAGTTCCGGCGGCTGGCAGCGGGTGAACTTCGACCTGAGCGCGTACGCCGGAAAGTCCGTCGAGGTCTCCCTCGGCTACATCACCGACCCGGGCAGCGGCGGGCACGGCGTCCTCGCCGACGACGCCTCGCTCGTCGTCGGCGGCACACCGAAGGAGACCGAGGGCTTCGAGACGTCCCTGGGCGCCTGGAGAGTGGCCGGGCCGCCACCGGGCAGCCCGGCGGTCCTGAAGGACTGGACGCGGACCGGAACGCTCTTCCGGACGTACGGAGCGGTCACCACCGAGGACACCGTGCTGCTCGGCTTCGGCCTGGAGCAGGTGCCGTCGGCGGCCGACCGCGCGGCCCTGCTGAGGAAGGCGTTCGCCTCGCTCGGCAGTTGAGACGGAGTTACTCAACATGTGAGCGGGACCCTCTCTCAACGGTGCGCGAAAGTAGCACTCATCAGGTGAGCCGACCCGCTCACGAACGAGTGAAAAGAGCGCCAACGGGCAGCGGCATTCCGTAACAAAGAACGGCGAAACGACCGCCGATCCGAGGCGGTCCGTACCCTACTGGCCGGTACGGACCGCCTGCCCTTTTATGCGGCATCTCGATGTCACTCCGGGGCCCCCGGAGGGGTAGGGTCGGGGGTGGTCGGGGACATCCCAAATACAGCTCGCCGGCACCGCATGGCCGGCGTACCAACGAGGAGATCGGTTCGTGACGATCCGCGTAGGCATCAACGGCTTCGGCCGTATCGGGCGTAACTACTTCCGCGCACTGCTGGAGCAGGGTGCCGACATCGAGGTTGTGGCTGTCAACGACCTGGGTGACACCGCGACCACCGCTCACCTGCTCAAGTACGACACCATCCTGGGCCGCCTCAAGCAGGAGGTCTCCCACACCGCCGACACGATCACCGTCGACGGCCACACCATCAAGGTGCTCTCCGAGCGCAACCCGGCCGACATCCCGTGGGGCGAGCTGGGCGTCGACATCGTCATCGAGTCGACCGGCATCTTCACGAAGAAGGACGACGCCGCGAAGCACATCGCCGGCGGCGCGAAGAAGGTCCTCATCTCGGCCCCGGCCAAGGACGAGGACATCACCATCGTGATGGGTGTCAACCAGGACAAGTACGACCCGGCGAACCACCACGTCATCTCCAACGCCTCCTGCACCACCAACTGTGTGGCCCCGATGGCGAAGGTCCTGGACGAGAACTTCGGCATCGTCAAGGGTCTGATGACGACGGTGCACGCGTACACGAACGACCAGCGCATCCTGGACTTCCCGCACAAGGACCTGCGCCGCGCCCGTGCCGCCGCAGAGAACATCATCCCGACCACCACCGGTGCCGCGAAGGCCACCGCCCTGGTCCTGCCGCAGCTCAAGGGCAAGCTCGACGGCATCGCCATGCGCGTCCCGGTCCCGACCGGCTCGGTCACCGACCTGGTCGTCGAACTCGGCCGCGAGGTCACCAAGGAAGAGGTCAACGCCGCCTTCCAGAAGGCCGCCGAGGGCGAGCTGAAGGGTCTCCTCGACTACACCGAGGACCAGATCGTCTCCTCCGACATCGTCAACGCCCCGGCGTCCTGCACCTTCGACTCCTCCCTGACCATGGTCCAGGAGGGCAAGAACGTGAAGGTCATCGGCTGGTACGACAACGAGTGGGGCTACTCCAACCGCCTCGTCGACCTCACGGTCTTCGTCGGCAACCAGCTCTGATCGGCCGCAGCGGGCAGCCGATGCGTCAACGCAGGGCTCGGGGGAGGGACCACCTCCCTGTCCCAACCCCCCCGTCCGTGTACACCCCCCCCCCCCACCCCCCCCAAGCGAGACCCCCCGGAAAAAAAAAACCCCCCCCAAGGC
>NZ_JBWKFL010000012.1:107864-138630 GCF_056434305.1 Streptomyces sp. NPDC044061
CTCTTTTTTTAACCCCGGGTTTTTTAGTAGACAACCCTTGGGAAGCACCAAGAGGGGACACCAGGTCGCAAAACGGAGGGCCCGGAAAACCCCCCCCCCCCCCCCCCGAGCCCTGACGTGCGTGCAGATCGCCCCGGCCGACCTGCGAAGATCGAGCCTCGTAGGAACAAGAGCCCTCCACAGGAGTCCCCTCTCATGAAGACCATCGACGAACTTCTCTCCGCGGGTGTGGACGGCAAGCGGGTCTTCGTCCGTGCCGACCTCAACGTCCCGCTCGCCGACGGCGTCATCACCGACGACGGCCGCATCCGCGCCGTCCTGCCCACCGTCAAGGCGCTCGCCGACGGGGGCGCCAAGGTGGTCGTCGCCTCGCACCTGGGCCGCCCCAAGGGCGCCCCGGACCCCGCCTTCTCGCTCCTGCCCGCCGCCGAGCGGCTCGGTGAACTCCTCGGCGCGCCGGTCGCGTTCGCCGAGGACACCGTCGGCCCCGCCGCCCACGACGCCGTGAACGGCCTCCAGCCCGGCCAGGTCGCGGTCATCGAGAACCTGCGCTTCAACTCCGGCGAGTCGTCCAAGGACGACACCGAGCGCGGCGAGTTCGCCGACCGGCTCGCCGCCCTCGCGGACGTCTACGTCGGTGACGGCTTCGGCGCCGTCCACCGCAAGCACGCGTCCGTGTACGACCTCCCGGCCCGCCTGCCGCACTACGCCGGCTACCTCATCGCCGCCGAGGTCGGCGTCCTGAGGAAGCTCACCGACGACGTCAAGCGCCCCTACGTCGTCGCGCTCGGCGGCGCCAAGGTCTCCGACAAGCTCGCAGTCATCGACCAGCTGCTCGGCAAGGCCGACCGGCTGCTCATCGGCGGCGGCATGGCCTACACCTTCCTCAAGGCCAAGGGCTACGAGGTCGGCATCTCCCTGCTGCAGGAGGACCAGGTCCCGGTCGTCACCGAGTACCTGGAGCGGGCCGAGAAGCAGGGCGTGGAGCTGGTCCTCCCCGTCGACGTCGTGGTCTCCCGGGAGTTCCCGGACCTGAAGGCCAAGGCGCCGACCGAGAACACCGTGGTCGACGCGGACAAGATCCCCGCCGACCAGGAGGGGCTGGACATCGGCCCCAAGACTCGAGAGCTGTACGCCTCGAAGCTCGCCGACGCCTCGACCGTCTTCTGGAACGGTCCCATGGGCGTCTTCGAGCACCCCGACTACGCCGAGGGCACCAAGGCGGTCGCCCAGGCCCTCGTCGACGCGAACGGGTTCACCGTCGTCGGTGGCGGTGACTCCGCCGCGGCCGTGCGCACGCTCGGCTTCGACGAGAACGCATTCGGCCACATCTCGACCGGCGGCGGCGCCTCCCTCGAATACCTCGAGGGCAAGACGCTCCCCGGCCTTGCCGCACTGGAGGACTGACCTCGATGGCTGTATCCGATTTCTCTGGGCGCACGCCGCTGATGGCGGGCAACTGGAAGATGAACCTCAACCACCTCGAGGCCATCGCGCACGTCCAGAAGCTCGCCTTCGCCCTGGCCGACAAGGACTACGAGGCCGTCGAGGTCGCCGTCCTGCCGCCCTTCACCGACCTGCGCTCCGTGCAGACCCTGGTCGACGGCGACAAGCTCAAGATCAAGTACGGCGCCCAGGACATCTCGCAGCACGACTCCGGTGCCTACACCGGCGAGATCTCCGGCCCGATGCTGGCCAAGCTGAAGTGCACGTACGTGGTGATCGGCCACTCCGAGCGCCGTCAGTACCACAACGAGACCGACGAGCTCGTGAACGCCAAGGTGAAGGCCGCCTACAAGCACGGCCTCACCCCGATCCTGTGCGTCGGTGAGGAGCTGGACGTCCGCGAGGCGGGCAACCACGTCACCCACACCCTCACCCAGGTCGAGGGCGGTCTGAAGGACCTCCCGGCCGAGCAGGCCGAGACCGTCGTGATCGCGTACGAGCCCGTCTGGGCCATCGGCACCGGCAAGGTCTGCGGCGCCGACGACGCCCAGGAGGTCTGCGCCGCGATCCGCGCCAAGGTCGCCGAGCTGTACTCGCAGGACGTGGCCGACAAGGTCCGCATCCAGTACGGCGGCTCCGTGAAGTCCGGCAACGTCGCCGAGATCATGGCCAAGGCCGACATCGACGGTGCCCTGGTCGGCGGTGCCTCGCTGGACGCCGACGAGTTCGTCAAGATCGTGCGTTTCCGCGATCAGTGATCAGGGCCGTGAGTAGGCGGTAGCGGCGATACGTCGTACTCTTGCGGGGGCACAGCCTGGTGCTGTGCCCCCGTCGTCCATCCGAATCCGAGGAAGTTGGTCCAGCCGTGGTTTTGGGGTTCTCGATCGCCCTGATCGTCTTCAGCCTGCTGCTGATGCTGCTGGTGCTGATGCACAAGGGGAAGGGCGGCGGCCTCTCCGACATGTTCGGTGGCGGTATGCAGTCCTCCGTCGGCGGCTCCTCGGTCGCCGAGCGCAACCTCGACCGCATCACCATCGTGATCGGTGTGCTGTGGTTCGCGTGCATCGTCGTCCTCGGCATCCTCATGAAGACGAACAGCTGACCGGCGATTCGCACATACGCACAATCCGCACGTAAGGCCCCATGTTCGGTACGCGCTCCTGAGCGCGGCCTATCATGGGGCTTGCGTCTGGGTATGGGGGTTGTAACTCCAATCACTGGACGCGCGTTGGGCCTTACGTAGACTGAGGCGCTCGCGGCGAAGCGGAACGCCGACTCGCTTCGCGGCACCATCACGCAGGGAGTTACGACCGTGGCAAGTGGCAACGCGATCCGGGGAAGCCGGGTCGGAGCGGGGCCGATGGGCGAGGCCGAGCGCGGCGAGTCCGCGCCGCGTCTGCGCATCTCCTTCTGGTGCTCCAACGGGCACGAGACGCAGCCGAGCTTCGCCAGCGACGCGCAGGTACCCGACACCTGGGACTGCCCGCGCTGCGGCTTCCCGGCGGGCCAGGACCGGGACAACCCGCCGGACCCGCCGCGCACCGAGCCGTACAAGACGCACCTCGCGTATGTACGGGAGCGGCGCAGCGACGCGGACGGCGAGGCGATCCTCGCCGAGGCGCTCGCCAAACTGCGCGGCGAGATCTGAGACTTCACCGGCCGGGTGCCCACGGGTACCGGGCCGGCGCCGTCTGCCGCGCCCGCGTCCGGCCTCCGTGGGGGCCGCCGCCCTCTTCGGCCTGCCCGTCACCGCGCTGATACCGGTGCGTCAGCCGGACGTACCTCTTGTTGCCCGCATGGACGACGTCACGACCGCTCGTCACAGGCGCTGATCAATTAGGTTGGAATCGGCAGCGGGGCAAGGTACGCAGCAGGACAGACGCACGAAAGAAGGCTGAAGTCGGATATGAACGCAGACGGCCGTACCAGGCTCAACCAGACGCCCGAGTGGACCGCTCTCGCCAAGCACCGCGAGGAACTGGCCGACACGCATCTGCGGGACCTGTTCGCCGCCGATCCCGAGCGCGGCGCCGGGTACACCCTGCAGGTCGGTGACCTTCACATCGACTACTCGAAGCACCTGGTCACCGACGAGACGCTGCGGTTGCTGCGCGAGCTGGCCGCCGCGACGGACGTCTTCGGCCTCAGGGACGCCATGTTCCGCGGCGAGAAGATCAACGTCACGGAGAACCGGGCGGTGCTGCACACCGCGCTGCGCGCTTCCCGGGACGCGGTGATCGAGGTCGACGGGGAGAACGTCGTACCGGCCGTGCACGCGGTGCTGGACAGGATGAGCGACTTCGCGGAGCGGGTCCGTTCGGGTGAGTGGAAGGGCCACACCGGCAGGCGCATCAGGAACGTCGTCAACGTCGGCATCGGCGGCTCCGACCTGGGCCCCGCGATGGCCTACGAGGTGCTGCGCAGCTTCACCGACCGCGACCTCACCGTCCGCTTCGTCTCCAACGTGGACGGGGCCGACCTGCACGAGGCCACCCGCGACCTGGATCCGGCCGAGACGCTGTTCATCATCGCCTCCAAGACCTTCACCACCATCGAGACCATCACCAACGCCACCTCGGCCCGCAAGTGGCTGGTGGACGGACTCGGTGACGAGTCGGCGGTGGCCAAGCACTTCGTGGCCCTGTCGACCAACTCCGAGAAGGTCGCCGGGTTCGGCATCGACACGGCCAACATGTTCGAGTTCTGGGACTGGGTCGGCGGACGCTACTCGTACGACTCCGCGATCGGCCTGTCCCTGATGATCGCCATCGGCCCCGACCGCTTCCGGGAGATGCTGGACGGCTTCCGCCTGGTCGACGACCACTTCCGCACAGCGCCCGCCGAGTCCAACGTCCCCCTTCTGCTGGGCCTGTTGGGCATCTGGTACGACAACTTCCACGACGCCCAGTCGCACGCGGTGCTGCCGTACAGCCACTACCTCTCCAAGTTCACCGCCTATCTCCAGCAGCTGGACATGGAGTCCAACGGAAAGTACGTGGCGCGGGACGGCAAGCGGGTCGAGTGGCAGACCGGCCCGGTCGTCTGGGGCACGCCCGGCACCAACGGACAGCACGCCTACTACCAGCTCATCCACCAGGGCACCAAGCTCATCCCGGCGGACTTCATCGGCTTCGCCGAGCCGGTCGCCGAGCTGAGCGCTGGGCTCAAGGGCCAGCACGACCTGTTGATGGCCAACTTCTTCGCCCAGACCCAGGCGCTCGCCTTCGGCAAGACCGCCGACGAGGTCCGTGCGGAGGGCGTGCCCGACGAACTGGTCCCGCACAAGACCTTCCCGGGCAACCGGCCTACGACCACGATCCTGGCGCGCGAGCTGACCCCGTCCGTGCTGGGCCAGCTGGTCGCCCTCTACGAGCACAAGGTGTTCGTGCAGGGCGCCGTGTGGAACATCGACTCCTTCGACCAGTGGGGCGTGGAACTGGGCAAGGTCCTCGCCAAGCGCGTCGAACCGGCCCTGTCCGAGGGCGCGGAGGTCCCGGGCCTGGACGCCTCCACGAAGGCGCTGGTCGCCAAGTACCGGGAGCTGCGCGGCCGGAGCTGAGCCGCCCCCGGGCCGCCGCGGCGACTGTTCCTGTGCGTTTCCTCTGCGCATCCCCTGGGGTTCCGCTGATCTCAGGCGAGGACATGCGCATGAGGCGTGGGGGTTCGCCGCGGTGGCCGTGTCCGGGGCGACGGGCTGCGGCAGCCGGTACCAGCCGGACGACAGGAGCGGCGACGCGCCGGCGGCGGTCGCGCCGGCCATTGCGGACACCACGACATGCTGTACGCCAACCAGCCCGAGGAGAGCGTCGACGGATTCACCGACGTCTGCCTGCTCGAGCCGGCAGGGCGGATCCACGGTCTGCGGGGACAGGCCTTCGACTCGGCCGTCAGAACCAAGAAGTACCGCTCGTTCGTGACCGCCTCCGAGAAGGAGTACGAACGCGCGGGCGCGGCCGGGAATCCCCCACGGACCGGGCACCCCCACCGCCGAGATCAACGGCGTGCGCATCCCGGCGGAGCGCGACGGCGTGCTCTTCGACGCCGAGATCTTCGGCCTCCTGCTCACCAAGATCGGGGAGCGGCCCGAGGAATGGCAGGGCGTGGAGTTCTGAGCCGCCGGCAGCCGCCGCGCGGTGCTCAGGCCACCGCGCTCAGCGTGTCCGCCAGCCGTCGGCGCGCCGCCCGGGCGGCGGGCAGCGCGGCCAGCGCCGCCGCGCCCAGCACGGCCCCCGCGCCCAGCAGGAACAGCAGGCCGGGCGACGGCGACTGGGCGATGCCGGCGCCGATGCCGCTCGAGCTGCCCTGGGCGTCGATCAGCCGGTGCGCCAGCGGCAGCCCGAGGGCCGTGCCGGCGAGCGCCGCCGCCAGGGCCGTACAGGTCGTCGCCGTGACGGTGATCGCGGTGATCTGCCGCGGGGACATGCCGATCGCCCTGAGCGCCAGCACGTCCCGCTCGCCCTCCCGGACGTTCCCGCCGATCGCGGTGAGCAGCTCGACGAGCCCGATGAGCGCGAGCACGGCGATCAGCCCGGCCATGACCCCGCGCAGCGGGGACAGCCCGTCGGCCGGGCTGGTGACGGGGTGCACGTCGAGATGTCCGCGGCCGGCCGTGGTCAGGGCGGCCGCGACCCGTTGCGGATCGGCACCCGGGCGGAGGCGGAGCTGGTAGAAGGCCCGGGACAGGTGCGGGTCGTTCTCGCTCAGGGTGTCCAGGGAGGTCGTCACGACCCGGCCGGCGTTCTGCGGTTCGATGCTGCGGCCCACGATGTGCAGGATCTGCGGCTGCTCACCGACGGTCATCCGCACCCAGTCGCCGACCCGCACGTGCAGCAGGTCGAGCAGACCCTGCCCGGCCACCGCCTCGTCCGGTCCGCGCGCGGCCCGGCCCTCGGCGAGCGCGTACGGGTAGGGATGGGTGCGCGTGCCGAGGCCGCGCAGCGCGATCGTGCCGGTCTGGCCGGGGACCAGCGCGGCCACCTCGACGCCCGGATAGGCGGTGCCGACGCGGGGGTCCGCCGCCAGCAGGGCCCGTACGTCCGCGTCGCCCAGGTCGCCGTCCGAGCGGACCGAGAGCGCCGCCGGCAGGCCCACGCGCGCGGGGTCGCTGTGGAACCGGTCGAGGGTGGTCCACGCGCTGAGCGCCACCACCATGAGCAGCAGCGGCAGCGTCAGCCGGGCCACGCCGGCCAGCGAGCGGCCGCGGCCCGCGAACGCCTTGTGGCAGCCGAGGACCAGTGCGGCGGGCAGCCGCAGCCCGAGGGCACTCCGGGCCAGACCGGTCAGCCGGCCGCCCGCCGGAGCGGACGGGCGGGGCACCGGCACCGGAGGCACCCGGCCCGCCCGCCAGGCCGCGAGTCCCGTCGTCAGACCGATGAACAGCACCGCCCCGACGGGCACGGCGGACAGCGCGACGGTGTGTCCGGGCAGCCCCTGCCACACGCCCACCGCGTCACCGAGCCGCCCCGGGATCCGGGTGCCCAGACCCTCGGTGAGCGCGGCCGCGGCCACCGCGCCCAGCGCCGCGTACGCCAGGTGCTGGAGCAGGAAGATCCGCACGACCTGACCGGGCGTGAAGCCGATCGCCTTCAGTACCGAGATGTCCCGCAGATGACCCCGGATCCGGGTGGCGATCGCCCCGTGCACGGCGAGGCCCGCGGCGACCAGGGCGCCGAGCCCGAACAGGCCGAGCACCTGGCCCAGGAGCCGGTTCTCGCCCTGCGCCTCGGCCCGCGCCTGCTGCCAGGTGGATACCTCACCGACCGCACCCGCGCCCAGCACGGTCACGGCCCGCTGCACCGCGTAGTCCGTGTCGCCCGGGTCCTTCAGCCGCAGCCCGGTCACCTGGGCGGCGGGGGCGCGCACGGCGGACGGCAGCGCCCAGACGAGCCCCGGCTGTGCGCCCGGGCTGTAGCCGGGCTCCGCGCTGTCGGCGATGCCCTCCACGGTCAGGGTGCGGGCGGTGCCGGGCAGTGTGAGGGTGTCGCCGGGCTCGGCGAGCAGGGCCCGGGCCAGCCGGCTCTCCAGGACCACGCCGTCCGGCTCCGCCGGGTCCAGCCAGCGGCCCGCGGTGAGCAGCGGCCGGCCGACGGAGGGCAGGTGCGGGGTGGCGCGCAGTTCGGCGGAGGCGCGGGTGCCGCGGGAGGCGACGGTGGCGGCCTCGGTCCGGTACGGCCCGGCGACGGCCTCCACGCCGTCCAGCCGGGCGAGCTTGCGGGCGTCCGTGGACGCGGCCGTGTGGATCCACACATGGGCACCGCGCGCCTGCGTGAAGGTCCGCTGCCAGGGGTTGGTGGCGTAGCCGAAGAGGGCGGCGGCCAGCAGCAGCGAGACGACGATGCCGGCGGTGGCGAGCGCGATGAACAGCGCCTCGCCGCGGTGCGTGCGCAGATCGGAGTGGGCCCAGCGCAGGGTGGCTCGCACGGGCTCAGCCCCCGGCCGACGGACGGTCGTACACCCGGATCAGTCCCTCAGCTCCAGCACGCCGGAGGCGCCGCTCCTGCGGGACGGTGTGCCGTCCAGGGCGGCGTCGTCGGCTATGCGGCCGTCGAAGAAACTGATCACCCGGTCGGCGGCGCTGGCCAGCCGGGCGTCGTGGGTGACCAGCACGATGGTCTGGCCGCGCCCGTGGAAGCGGGACAGCAGCCGCATCACCTCGCGGGTGCCCTTGCTGTCCAGGCTGCCCGCGGGCTCGTCCGCCAGCAGCAGCGGCGGATGGTTGACCAGGGCGCGGGCCAGCGCGACCCGCTGCTGCTCGCCGCCCGACAGCTCGCCGGGCATGCTGCGCTCCTTGCCCTCCAGGCCCAGCTCGGCGAGCAGCTCCTCGCGCTCGGCCCGGGCCCGCTTCGGCGGGACGCCCGCGAGCAGGGCGGGCAGCTCGACGTTGTCGGCGACCGACAGGTTCGACACCAGGTTGAAGAACTGGAAGACGATCCCGATGGCCTTCCTGCGCTCCACCGCCCAGCGCGCCTCGCCGAAGGCGTCCGTGCACCGGCCGTCGAGCCAGATGCTGCCCTCGTCCGGCCGCTGCAGGCCGCCGAGCAGGTGCAGCAGCGTGGATTTGCCGGCGCCGGAGGGTCCGGTGATCGCCACGAACTCGCCGCGCGCCACGCTCAGGTCGACCCCGCGCACGGCACGCGCGGGCGCGCCCTCGCCGTGGTGGGTCTTCAGCAGCCCCTCGGCGCGCAGCACGGGAGGGAGGCCGTCACTCACTCCAGCTCCTCCAGTTCCTCCTGGCACCGCTCCAGCCAGTCGAGGTCGGCCTGCAGGTGCAGCATCGCGCCCTCGATCAGCAGATGGGCGATTCGGTTGTCCCGGTGCTCGGCCGCGGCCAGCTTCGACAGATTGCGCATGGTGTTGAGGTACTGGCGCCGCTGTCGGTTGATGAGGGCGATCTGGTCGTCGAGACCGGCCTGCGGGGCGAGCGCGAGCTTCATGAAGAACTCGTCCCGTACCCGCGGCTCGTCCTCGGTCTCCTCGAACCAGGCGTGCAGCGCTTCCCGCCCGGCGTCGGTGAGGTGGTAGACCTTCTTGTTGGGCCGGCTGGACTGCTCGACGTCCTCGCCCTCGATCAGTCCCGACTTCTCGAGGCGGCCGAGGGTCACGTAGATCTGGCCGACGTTCGGCTGAGGGTACGCGGAGCCCAGCAGTTGCTCAAGGTCCTGTTTCAGCTCGTAACCGTGGGCAGGGCCACGCGCGAGGAGTGCCAGGAGGGGCAGGCGCACTCGTGCTCTCCTCCTAGTCTGCGTAATGTGCTCCAGGCCCTAGTATCGCCCATACCTAACAGGTATACATGGCCTCTGACTCCCGGGCGAGGGTGCCCGGAGCCGGGTGTACGTGTTCAGGGAGGAACCTATGCGGTGGATGCGCGCCGCCGGTAGGGGGCTCCTCGTTCTCGCCGTGGTCCTGACCGGGTACATGGCCTCCGGAGCCCGTGCCGGCGAGGCGAGCGCCGACGGGCGCGGACCGCTCACGCTGGCCACCGCCGGTGACCTCACCGGCTACCTCGGCCCGCTTCTGCAGGGCTGGAACCGCACGCACCCCGCCGAGAAGGTCACCCTCGTCGAGCTGCCGGACTCCGCCGACGAGACGCACGCGCAGATGACCACCGACCTGCGCGGCGGCGACCGGGGCCGGTTCGACGTCCTCAACATCGACGTCAACTGGACCTCGGAGTTCGCGGCGGCCGGCTGGATCCGCCCGCTGCCCCCGGACCGCTTCCCGCTCGGGAGCTTCCTGAAGCCGGTCGTGAAGACGGCCGGATACGACGGGCGGCTGTACGCCGTGCCGTACGTCACCAACGCCGGGCTGCTGCTGTACCGCAAGGACGTCCTCGCCAAGGAGGGCGTGCCGCCGCCGCGCACCTGGGCCGAGCTGGAGCACGACGCGAAGACCATCGCGCCCAGATACGGCCTGGACGGCTACGCGGGCCAGCTCCTGCCCTACGAGGGCCTGACCGTCAACGCGGCCGAGGCCGTGTACTCGGCGGGCGGCACGATCCTCGGCGACGAGGGCACCCGCGTCACCGTCGACTCGGACGCCGCCCGCAAGGGCATCGGCTTCCTCGCCCGGGGCCTGCGCGAGGGCTGGATCCCGAAGGCGGCGCTGACGTACAAGGAGGAGGAGTCCAAGCAGGCCTTCCAGGACGGCCGGCTGCTCTTCCTGCGCAACTGGCCCTATGCCTACGCCGTGGCCTCGGCCCGGGGCTCCAAGGTCGCCGGGAAGATCGGCGCGGTGCAGCTGCCGGGGCCGGACGGGCCGGGCACGAGCGTCCTGGGCGGCTCCAACCTGGCCGTCAACACGCACGCCCGGCACCCCGATTCGGCCGCCCGGCTGATCGCCTACCTCACCAGTGAGAGCGTCCAGCGCCAGGTGCTCACCCGGGGCGCGCTGCCGCCCGTACGCGCCGCGCTCTACGAAGATCCCACGCTGGTGCGGCAGTTCCCCTACCTGCCGACCCTGCGCGCCGCCGTCCTCAAGGCCGCTCCGCGCCCCAAGAGCCCGCACTACGACCAGGTGAGTCTGGTGGTGCAGGCGGTCGTGCACGACGCGCTGACCGGGCACGAGACGCCCGCGGCCGCGGTGCGGCGACTGGCGCGGGAACTCGACGCCGTCGCCAGTCGATAGCCGCCTCTCTAGTTACCTGTTAACGCGGACATCTCAACTCGGCTCACGATGCACCGGTAAGTCCATATTTGCCGCACCGACCCGGCAGTAGCTTCCGTTCTTTTCATTGACACCCTCGCGTCATGCCTACCTAACATGCATGCATAACAGCTGCCCTTCACAGAGACAGGTCAATGGGTTGAACAGGCACCACTGGTGGCGCGATGCGGTGATCTACCAGGTGTACGTCCGCAGCTTCCTGGACAGCACCGGTGACGGCATCGGCGATCTGGCCGGGGTCCGCGCCGGGCTTCCGTACCTGAAGAAGCTCGGCGTCGATGGGATCTGGCTGAGCCCCTTCTACCCCTCGCCCCAGCACGACCACGGCTACGACGTCGCCGACTACTGCGGTGTCGACCCGCTCTTCGGCGACGTCGCCGAGTTCGACCTGCTGATGGCGTCCGCCCGGCGGCTCGGGATCAGGGTCCTGCTGGACATCGTCCCCAACCACTGCTCCAGCGAGCACCCGTGGTTCCGCGAGGCCCTCACCGCCGAGCCCGGCAGCCCGGCCCGCGCCCGCTTCCACTTCGCCGACGGCCGCGGCCCCGACGGCGACGAGCCGCCCAACAACTGGCACGCCATGTTCGGCGGCCCGGCCTGGACCCGGGTCACGGAGGCGGACGGCCGCCCCGGCCAGTGGTACCTGCACATGTTCACGCCGGAACAGCCCGACTGGAACTGGCGCAACCCCGCGATCCCCGCCGAGTTCGAGCGCGTCCTGCGCTTCTGGCTGGACCGCGGCGTGGACGGCTTCCGCATCGACGTCGCGGCCGGCCTCTACAAGCACCCCGAACTGCCCGACTCCGAGGACCCGGAGGCCGACGCCCGCACCCGCGACTCGGTCAACCCGCTCGCCTGGAACCAGCCCGAGGTGCACGAGGTGTGGCGTCACTGGCGCTCGGTGTGCGAGGAGTACACCGAACGCGACGGCAGCGAGCGGCTGCTGGTGGGAGAGGTCTCGGTCCCCACGGCCCGCGAACACGCCCAGTACGTCCGCCCCGACGAACTCCACCAGGCCTTCTTCTTCGACCTGCTCAGCGCCCCCTGGGAGGCCGACGCCTTCCGCAAGGTCATCACCGAGGCCATGCAGGACATCGCCGGCACGGGCTCGACGGTCACCTGGGTCCTCAACAACCACGACCAGGTGCGCACCGTCACCCGCTACGGAGAACCCGCCACCGAGGGCAGCGGCCTCGGCGCCGCCCGCGCCCGCGCCGCCGCGCTGCTGATGCTGGCGCTGCCCGGCGCCGGGTACATCTACCAGGGCGAGGAACTGGGCCTGCCCGAGGTCGTCGACCTGCCCGACGACGTGCTCACCGACCCGATATTCCGCCGCACCGGAAGCCGCGCCCGCGTCCGGGACGGCTGCCGGGTGCCCCTCCCGTGGTCCGGGCAGGCGTCCCCGTTCGGCTTCACCTCGGGAGTCGAGAGCGCCAAGCCCTGGCTCCCGCAGCCCGACTACTTCGCCGAGTACGCCACCGACCGCGCCCTCGCCGACACCCGCTCCTTCTGGCACCTGTACCGCGACGGCCTCCAGCTCCGCTCCTCGCTGCCCCAGCTGGGCGAGGGCACGCTGCGCTGGCTGGACACCCCGCCCGGTGTCCTGGCCTTCGTCCGCGGCGACGGCCTCGTCTGCGCCGTCAACTTCGGTACGTCCCCCACGCCCGCCCCGGTCTCCGGCACCCCCTTGCTGTCCAGCGGCCCCTGCCCTGCCGGGGTGCTGCCCGGCTCGACGGCCGCCTGGTGGCCGGGCGACCTCTGATCCGCCCGGTTTAGGTCAACTCCCACTCCTCGAAGGGACATCAACGATGATGCGTCGACGTACGACCCTGCTCACGAGCTGCACCGCCCTCGCCCTGGCCCTCGGCACGACCGCCTGCGGCGGCGGCCCCGTCAGCGCGGGCGGTGGTGACAAGGCGCTCAGCGGCCAGACCGTCACCGTGGCCGGCGTCTGGACCGGCAGCGAGCAGAAGAACTTCCAGAAGGTGCTGGACGCGTTCACCGCGAAGACCGGCGCCAAGACCCAGTTCGTCTCCACCGGTGACAACGTCTCCACCGTCGTCGGCAGCAAGATCGAGGGCGGCAACGCCCCCGACGTCGTGATGGTCCCGCAGGTCGGCGTGCTCCAGCAGTTCGCGAAGAAGGGCTGGCTCAAGCCGCTGTCCGCCACCACCGAGAAGTCCGTCGACGCGGGATACGCGCCCGTCTGGAAGAAGTACGGCAGCGTCGACGGCACCCTCTACGGCCTGTACTTCAAGGCCGCCCACAAATCCACCGTCTGGTACAGCCCCGACGCCCTCGCCCAGGCCGGCGTCAAGCCGCCGAAGACCTACGACCAGATGCTCAAGGCCGGGCACACCGTCTCCGACTCCGGGCTCGCGGCGTTCGCCGTCGCCGGGCAGGACGGCTGGACGCTCACCGACTGGTTCGAGAACATCTACCTCTCCCAGGCCGGACCCGAGAAGTACGACGCCCTCGCCACCCACAAGCTCAAGTGGACCGACCCGAGCGTGGTCCAGGCGCTCACCACCCTCGGCAAGCTCTTCAAGGACAAGCAGCTGATCGCGGGCGGTCAGAAGGAGGCGCTGAACACCGACTTCCCGGGCTCGGTGGAGAAGGTGTTCGGACCCAAGCCCGAGGCCGGCATGGTCTACGAGGGCGACTTCGTCGCCGGCGTCGCCCACGACCAGTTCGGCAAGGCCATCGGCAAGGACGCGAACTTCTTCCCCTTCCCCGCGGTCGGCGGCGGCACCGCACCGGTGGTCAGCGGCGGCGACGCGGCCGTCGTCCTCAAGGACGGCAAGAACGCCAAGGCCGGCATGAAGCTCCTGGAGTACCTGGCGACCCCGGAGGCTGCGGGCGTCTGGGCCAAGGCGGGCGGGTTCCTGTCCCCGAACAAGAAGCTCGACCTCGCGTCCTACGGCGACGACGTCACCCGGGCCACCGCCAAGTCCCTCGTCTCGGCCGGGGACTCGGTCCGCTTCGACATGTCCGACCAGGCCCCGGCGGCCTTCGGCGGCACCAAGGGCACGGGTGAGTGGAAGCTCCTCCAGGACTTCCTGCGCGACCCCTCCGACCCGAAGGGCACCGCGGCGAAGCTGGAGACCGCGGCGGCCAAGGCCTACCAGGACTGAGCGGAAAGATGACCGCCACCACGCTCGTACACAAGGAGGCGGGCCCGCGGGCCGCCGGCGCGGCGCGGGGGCGCCGCAGCCGGCGGCGCGCCCGGACCGTCGCCCTGCTCTTCGTCTTCCCCGCCCTGCTCCTGCTCGGCGCGCTCGTCGTCTACCCGGTGCTGTTCTCCGTCGGCCGCAGCTTCTTCGACGCCTCCGGCACCCGGTTCGTGGGCGGCGACAACTACGCCGAGATGTTCCGCGACCCGGCGACCCTGAAGGCCATCCGCAACACCACGATCTGGGTGGTCGTGGCCCCGGCCCTGCTCACCGGACTCGGCCTGATCCTGGCCGTCCTGGTGGAGAAGGTCCGCTGGGCCACCGCCTTCAAGCTGCTGCTGTTCATGCCGATGGCGGTGTCCTTCCTCGCCGCCGGGATCATCTTCCGGCTCGCCTACGACGAGGATCCCGACAAGGGTGTCCTCAACGCGGCCGTGGTCTCCGTGCACGACGCGTTCGCCGGAACCTCGTCGTATCCGTCGGCACGGGCGCGGGACGGGCAGGGGCTCACCCCGGGCCGGGACGGCTCCTATCTGACCGGCGCCGCTCTCTCCCCGGGCCGCTCGGTGGCCCTCGGTCTGGTGGGCGTGCTGCCCAAGGACCTGCCGAAGGGCACCTCGGCCGCCTACCCGGCCGCACATCGCAAGGCCGCCGCCGGTGAACTGCGCGGCGTGGTCTACCTGGACTTCACGCCCGGTGGGGGAGGCAAGCAGGGCAGGGTCGACCCGAAGGAGAGCGGCCTGCCCGGCATGAAGGTCCAGGTAGTGCGCGACGGGAAGACGGTCGCCGACGCGACGACCGCGTCCGACGGCTCCTTCCGCTTCTCCGGGCTCCAGGACGGCTCGTACACGGTGAAGCTGCCCGCGTCGAACTTCGCGCCGCCCTACCAGGGCGTCTCCTGGCTAGGCCCGGCGCTCGTCACCCCGGCGATCATCGGCGCCTACCTGTGGATCTGGACGGGATTCGCGATGGTGCTGATCGGGGCGGGGCTCGCGAGCCTCCCGCGGGACGCGCTGGAGGCCGCGCGGATGGACGGCGCGAACGAGTGGCAGATCTTCCGCAGGATCACGGTCCCGCTGCTCGCGCCCGTGCTGACCGTGGTGTTCGTGACCCTCGTGATCAACGTGATGAAGGTCTTCGACCTCGTCTACATCATCGCGCCGGGACCGGTGCAGGAGGACGCCACCGTCCTCGCGACGCAGATGTGGCTCGTGTCCTTCGGCGGCGGCAACAACCAGGGCCTCGGCAGCGCGCTCGGTGTGCTGCTCCTGCTGCTGGTGATCCCCGCGATGGTCTTCAACGTCCGCCGTTTCCGAAGGAGTCAGCGATGAACGCGGTCAGGCGCGGCCTGGGCAACGGTCTGGTCCAGGCGTTCCTCGTGGTGATCGGCCTGGTCTGGCTCACCCCGCTGGCGGGCCTGTTCCTGTCCTCGCTTCGGTCGACCCAGGACACCGCCAAGGGCGGCTGGTGGACGGCCCTGTCCGGTCCCGGGCAGCTGTCCTTCGACAACTACTCGGCACTGCTGAAGAACGCCGGCATCACTCAGGCCTTCTGGAACACCGTGCTGATCTCGGTGCCGGCGACCACCCTGGTCGTCGTCATCGCGGCGCTCGCCGGATACGCCTTCGCCTGGCTGGACTTCCCGTTCCGGGAGCCCCTCTTCCTGCTGGTGGTGGCCCTGTTGGTGGTGCCGGTGCAGATCGGTCTGCTGCCGGTGGCCAAACTCTTCGGGCAGCTGGGCCTGTTCGGCACCATCCCCGGCGTCGTCCTCTTCCACGTGGCCTACGGACTGCCGTTCGCGGTGTTCCTGCTCCGCAACTACTTCGCCGAGATACCGAAGGAGATGCTGGAGGCGGCGCGGATGGACGGCGGCAGCGAGTGGCGCATCTTCACCCGGCTGGTCCTGCCGGTGGGCCGCCCGGCCATCGCCTCGCTCGCCATCTTCCAGTTCCTCTGGGTCTGGAACGACATGCTGGTCGCCCTGCTCTTCGCCGACAGCTCCTCGCAGCCGCTGACCGTGCAACTCCAGTCCCAGATCCGCCAGTTCGGCAGCAACATCGACGTCCTGGCCCCGGGTGCGTTCCTGTCCCTGATCGTGCCGGTGGTGGTGTTCTTCGCCTTCCAGCGGCACTTCGTGCAGGGGGTCATGGCGGGCTCGGTCAAGTGACCACGCAGAAGTTGCACACCATCTGTGCATCCCTCTCACAACAAATGCATACCGTGTCGTCGATCGCCGGCGTGTCTGGAGGTGCGAGCTGATAGGGAGGTATCTCCGGGGGGGCCTGTGAGGGTGGCTACCCCTGTGCGTTTCGCTCGGGAGGTATCCACCACATGGCCCACCAACCCCAGTCCAAGCTGAAGGTCGTTCTCGACAGTTGGCGGAACTCCCTACTGGACATGGGCGGGCGCAACCGGCTGCTGAACTTCCGCCACAGCAGAACCTCGACCCTCGAGATCGCTTCCCCTGGCGCCGAGGTCCTGCTGGCGGACCTCGCGCGGGGCTGGGAGTTCGCGCCCATTCCGGACAAGACCGGGGGTGTAGGCCTGGAGAAGGCGGGTGACGTACAGGACGCGACCGGCCGGCAGCCCCGCGCCGGACTCGTCACCCAGAAGAACACCCAGGCCGCGCTGGACGCGTCGCTCTACCAACTGCGCCAGAAGTCCGGCCAGATGTACAACGACTACGGTCTGTGGGTGCTCTGGCTCGGGGTCGGCATGCTCGACTGGCGGGAGGCCGACGCCCACGAGAGCAGTGTCGCGCCGCTGCTCCTGGTTCCGGTCGAACTGGTCCGGGACGGCAACCGCCGCTACCGGCTCAGGCCGGCCGCAGACCAGGAGACGGTGCACAATCCGGCCCTCGCGGTGAAACTCGAGAGGATCGGGGTCGACTGGACGCGCGTCACCGGGACCGATGTCGTCGATCTGGCGGGAGTGCTGTCCGCGGCCCGCGCGGTGGCGGCCGGCCTCGAGGGCTGGTCGGTGGCGGAGCGCGTGGTGCTCGGCCTGTTCGCCTCGCACCGCGAGGCGATGTACCAGGACCTCCAGAACAACGAGGAGCAGATCCTCGCGCACCCGCTGGTTCGTGCCGTCGCCCTCGGGCCCGACGCGGGCCTGCCCGACGACCTGATCGCCTTCGAGCCCCCGGACCTGGACCACATCGACGACGTCCAGCTGCCCGAGCGGACACCCCTGGTCCTCGACGCGGACGCCTCGCAGCGGCAGTGCGTCGCCGCTGCCCTCGACAACCGCTCCTTCGTGATGAGCGGCCCGCCCGGCACCGGCAAGAGCCAGACCATCACCAACATGATCGCCGCGCTCATGCACGCCGGCCGCAGTGTGCTCTTCGTCAGTGAGAAGGCCGCGGCACTCGACGTCGTACGCAACCGGTTGCGAGGGGTCGGGCTCGGTGACTTCGTCATGGCCCTGCACAGCGGTGACACGAGCAAGAAGGCCGTGGCCACCGAACTCGCCCGGATGCTGACCACCGAGGTTCGCGTCACCGGAGCCGCCGAGCACGAACTGGAGCGCGCCCGGAAACTGCGCGAGGAGCTGTCCGCGCACGCAGCGGCCATGAACGAGACCCGCGAACCCCTCGGGCGCAGCCTGCACGACGTGCTCGGGCGCTTGGTGCTCCTGGAACAGTCCGACACCCCGAAGCTGTCGCCGGCCGCGGAGAACGCCAAGGTCGTCCGCACCCTGACCGCCGGCGCCATGCAGGAACTCGCCGCAGCGGCGCAGGCGGTCGGCCGTGCCTGGCGCCCTGCGGCCGAGGGCGACGCCTTCCCGTGGCGGGGCCTGGTCGGCACCTCCGCGCACCAGGTGGTGTCCGAGGCCGTCGACGCGCTCGGCGCACTGCTGACGGTGGCGGGCCGTCGCCCCTTCGCCGCCACCCAGGACGAACCCCGTGCGGTGCGCGAGGTTCACCAGCTCGTCCGTTCCCTGCGTGCCGGGCTCCCCGACGGGGCCACGGACCCGGAGGACGGCGCGCTGCCGGAGGACGTCACCGCCCAGGTCGCCCAGCTCGCCGACCTGTTCGGCATGCCGAAGGCGGACCATCCCGAGGCCGCGTTCTCGCTGTGCGCTCTGGCCGACCTGACGGCGGCCGGTCACCGTCCGCCGCGCGGATGGTTCGACACCGACGCCCTGCGCCGGGCCCACGCGGCGGCGGATGAGCTGCGCGCAGCCCTGGACGCCGAGGCCGCGGCCCGTGCGGCCGCAGCAGACGTCTTCGGTGAGCAGGTCCTGACCGCCGGTGACCTGCCCGCGATCGTGCAGCGCTTCGCTGAGCAGCACCGCGGACTGATGGCCCGCTTCTCCGCGCAGTACAAGACCGACCGGGAGGCCGTGGCCGCGCTCACCCGCGACGGTGCCTGGGACAAGTCGCTGGTGGGCCGACTGGAGCAGGCGCTGGCCTGGCAGCGTGCCGCCGCCGAGGTGACGCGCCTGGCCGACGGGCACTCCGCCCTGCTCGGCCGCTACACGCCGCGCACCCCCGAGGCGTACGCGGACCTGGAACGAGCGCTGCGGACGGCCGACCACATCGAGACGTCGAGCCTGGCGGCCGCACGGCGCGACCTGCTCGTCGACCGCCTTGCGGACGACGCCGACGTGGACCCGTTGCCCGGCCTGCTCGCCAAGAGCGTCCGAGGGGCTCTCGCCGCCTGGTGCTCCGCCGCCGAGGCCCGAGCCGAGCGCTGGAGCCGCTCCGTGGCCGGGCTGCTCAACCTGTTCGACACCCCCCGCCGTACCCAGCTGTCCGCGTCGCTGCTGGGTCCCCTGGACCAGGCCGAGCGGGTCGTAGACGCGCTGCACGCCGATCCGCTGGGACCCGAGGTGTGGCGCGCCTACCGAGACGGCGTCGCGGTGCTCGCCCTGCACGGGGCGGACGGTCTCGTCGCCGGCTCGGCCGAACGCGGTGTCGAACCGGGGCGTCTGCCCGACGTCGTCGAACAGGCGCTGCTGCGCTCCTGGGCGGACGGCATCCTCGCCACCGACCCCCGCCTGCGCAGTACTCGCGCCGACGACCTCGACGCACGCGTGGCCGACTTCCGGGAGTCCGACCGGCGGCTGATCGCCGCCGCAGCCGGTGCGGTGACCGAGGCGTGCAACAAGCGCCGGCCGCGCAGATTCGCCGGCGGGGCCGCCGCGGTCATCATCCGGGAGGCGGAGAAGAAGAGCCGGCACATGCCGGTCCGCGAGCTGCTCGGCCGGACCCGCGAGGTCGTACAGGCCGTCAAGCCGTGTTTCATGATGAGCCCGCTGACCGTCAGCCAGTTCCTGCCGCCGGACTTCCACTTCGACGTGGTCGTCTTCGACGAGGCCTCCCAGGTCCGGCCCAGCGACGCGGTCAACTGCATCTACCGGGGCCGTACGCTGATCGTCGCCGGTGACGACAAGCAGCTGCCGCCGACCTCCTTCTTCGACTCCTCCGTCGACGACGACTCGGACGAGTACGCGGAGGACGTCCCGGACTCCTTCGAGTCGCTGCTGCACGCCTGCAAGGCCGGCGCCATGCGGGAACTGCCGCTGCGCTGGCACTACCGCAGCCGCCACGAGAACCTGATCACCTTCAGCAACCACGAGTTCTACGACAACTCGATGATCACCTTCCCCGGGGCCTTCGACGAGGGCAACGACATCGGTGTCGCCTTCCTCAAGGCCGACGGCGTGTACGACCGGGGAGGGCGCCGGGACAACCGTACGGAGGCGGAGTTCGTCGCCGGGCGCGTCCTGCACCACTTCGACACCCGCCCCGGGAAGACCCTCGGTGTCGTCGCCCTCTCCCAGGCGCAGGCCTCGGCCATCGACCAGGCCGTGCAGCAGGCCCGACTGGCCCGCCCCGACCTCGACCACTGCTTCACCGAGGACCGCCTCGACGGCTTCTTCGTCAAGAACCTGGAGTCGGTGCAGGGCGACGAGCGCGACGTGATGATCATGTCCGTCGGCTACGGCCCGGATGAACACGGCAAGGTGGGCCTCAACTTCGGTCCGATCAACAAGGCCGGTGGCTGGCGCCGCCTCAACGTGGCCGTCACGCGAGCCCGTTACCGCATGGAAGTGGTCGCCTCCTTCCGCGGCACGAGCCTGCAGGACAGCGGCAACGAGAGCGTGCAGCACCTGAAGCGCTATCTCGAATACGCCGAGAACGGCCCAGCGGTCCTCGCCCGGGACGTCGTCCAGCCCGACGCCGAACCGGACAGCCCCTTCGAGGAGTCCGTGCTCGCGGTCCTGCGCGGCTGGGGCTACCGGGTCCAGCCGCAGGTGGGCGTCGCCGGCTACCGCATCGACCTCGGCGTACGCCACCCGGAGCTGCCGGGCGCCTACGCCCTCGGCATCGAGTGCGACGGTGCCATGTACCACTCCTCCAAAGCCGCCCGGGACCGGGACCGGCTGCGCGAGCAGGTCCTGAACGGACTCGGTTGGCGGCTCCACCGCATCTGGGGGACGGACTGGTACCGAGGGCGTGCGGCTGCCGAGCTGCGCCTGCGGGAAGCCGTCGAGCAAGCCGTCGCACACGGCCCGCTCGGCACGCCGACGGCGGTGCCGCCCTCGCGCTCCGGGGAAGAGCGGGAAGCGGAGCCTGTCCCGACCGTCCCGGTGAGCGGCCGGGAACCGGAGCACGGGGCGGTGCAGTTCGAGCGGGTGCCTGTCGAGACCGGCACGGAACGCGACTGGAGCACCCTGTACCGGATCAGTGATGTCACGGTCGTGCCTCACTTCGAACTGCACACCCCGGAGGCCCGGCCCGCGCTCAGCAAGGTGCTCGCACAGGTCATCGAGAGCGAAGGACCGATCCACGAGGACCTGTTGGTCCAGCGTGCCCGCGAGGCCTGGGGGGTCGGACGCGCCGGCGCCCGCATCCGGGACAACGTCCGGGAGGTGGCCCGCCTGCTGGTCCGCTCCGGGCAGGCCTGCGAGGCCGACGCGTTCTACGACGCGGCGGGCAGGGGAGAGCCGAAGGCCCGGCATCCGGAGGACGGCACCACGCCACGCAAGGTCGTCCACGTCGCACCGGCCGAACGGCACCTGGCCCTGTACGAACTGGCCGCCGAATGCCCCGGCATGTCCGAGGAGGAACTCATCAAGCAGGCTGGTGAGTTCTTCGGATGGCGCCGCACGGGCAAGGACATCCGGGACCGCCTGGCCGCTGACGTGGCGGAACTGCGACGCCGGGGCCGGCTGGCCGGAGAGCCCGAGCGGGTCAACGCCGTGCGCGGGTGACGCGGCGGAAGAACGTGAACGGGAAAGGGGCGGTGGCCATGGCCACCGCCCCTTCCTACCAGCGAGACTCAGGCATACGTCCAGCGCCAGGCGTTGGAGCTGTAGGCGCACCTGATCGGCGTACCGCCGGCCGTGGTGGTCGTCGCCCCGTGGTCGCTGTTCCGGCAGAACTGGCCCGCCGAGTAGCAGTTGCCCGCGTTGGAGACGATGGAGCACGTGCCGGTGCCGGTGCCGGTCGCGGTGTCGTCACTGCGCACGGTGCCGGAGGCGGCCCTCGTGACGGTGACGGTCGGTCCGGGTTTCTTGACGGTCCTGGTCTTCGTGACCGTCGGCCCGGGCTCGGGCGTGGCCGTCACCGTGGCGGTTGCCGTGACGGTCACGGTGGGCCGGGGTGCCGGTGCCGACGCCTTGGTGGCGCTGCCGTGCGTGGACTGGCCGCAGCCGGCGGCGCCGGCGGCCAGCAGGGCGACGCACGCGGCCCACAGCCGCATGCGCCGGTGCGGACTCCTGTACGGATGCACGGTCACTCTCCCTGGATGACGCTGCGTCAGCCGTGGTAAGTGATGTAGCCGTTGCCGTCACGGTCGTCGTGGGACTTGGTGTAGGCGTGGGTGTCCGCGTGGGCGCCGGAGGGCTTGTACAGGTAGATGGTGTCCTTGTCGTTGTTCCAGATGAAGTTGCAGTTCTGGCGGTAGACGACGTTCTTCGCGTCCGAGTCGGTGCCGTGGCCGCCGCGCAGCTTCACGTAGTCGCCGGGCTCCAGGTAGTGGTTGGCGGGGAAGGTGAACCGGTTGCCGGTGGCGTCCTTGACGACGTAGCCCTTGAGGTTCACCTTCGCGGTGCGCGAGTAGTTCTTGATCGTCAGGTACTCGCTCTTGCTGTTGCCCGTAGTGCAGTTGTTGGAGTCCCGCCCCGGAGCGTCGTACTGGACGCCCTTGATCTTCAGGGCGGAGGAGTACTCGGCGGCCTGGGCCGGGGCGGCGGCGAAGACGGCGGCGAGCGTTCCGGCCGCGGCGGTGGCGGCCAGCGTGAAGCGTATGCGCATGAGGTCCCCCCTCAGTGGTGCGATCAGTGCGCCCAGGAGCTTACACAAAAGTTGAGTGTTATATGAATGTTTCGTGGAAATGGTGAAGGAATCGCTGAGGGGGAGTCAGTACATGCGACGAGGGCGGCAGGGGAGTCGTCCCCTGCCGCCCTCGTTTCTCAGAGGTTCACCGGTTCACGGCGAAGCCGGCGGATACAGCGACCGCGGCAACTGCGAAGCAGCGGCGGCGTCCAGCAGCCACAGGGTGCGCGAACGGCCGTACGCGCCCGCCGCCGGTGCCTGGACCTCGCCCGCGCCCGAGAGCGCGATCGCCACGGCCTGCGCCTTGTCCTCGCCGGCCGCGAGCAGCCAGACCTCGCGGGCCGCGCGGATCGCCGGGAGGGTGAGGCTGATCCGGGTCGGCGGCGGCTTGGGGGAGCCGTGGACGCCGACCACCGTGCGCTCGGTCTCCCGAACGGCAGGCAACTCCGGGAAGAGCGAGGCCACATGGGTGTCCGGGCCCACGCCCAGCATCAGTACGTCGAAGGAGGGCACCGCGCCGTGGTTCTCCGGCCCGGCCGCCTTCGCCAGTTCTTCCGCGTAGGCCTCCGCCGCCGCTTCCACGTCCGCACCGTGCGGACCGTCGGAGGCGGGCATGGCGTGCACGCGCTCCGGGTCCAGCGATACGGCGTCCAGCAGGGCCTCGCGGGCCTGCGTGTCGTTGCGCTCCGGGTCGCCCTCGGGGAGGTAGCGCTCGTCGCCCCACCACAGGTCGAGGCGGCCCCAGTCGATGGCGTCCCGGGCCGGTGCCGCGGCCAGCGCGGCCAGCAGGCCGTTGCCGTTGCGGCCGCCCGTGAGGACCACGGAAGCGGCGCCCCGGGAGGCCTGCGCGTCCACGATCTTCGTGATCAGGCGGGCCGCGGCGGCCTGCGCCATCAGTTCCTTGTCGTGGTGCACGACCAGCTGGGGAGCGCTCACTTCGCCGCCGCCTTCTTCGCCGGGGCCTTCTTGGCGGCCGCTTTCCTGGCAGGCGCCTTGGCGGTCTCCTCCACCGGTTCCGGCTCCGCGACCGGCTCCGCGTCCGGCTCCGCGGACGCGGGCTCCGGGACGGTGTTCAGCCGCTCCACGCCGTAGCGCAGCGCCGACGCGTAGGTGTCGTCCGGGTCGAGCCGGCGCAGCTCCTCCGCGATCAGCTCGGCGGTGTCCCGGCGCTTGAGCGCCACCGCGCGGGCCGGCTGGCCTTCGATGGCCAGGGTGGCCAGCGAACCGTCGGCGCGGTCCAGGACGATCGGGCCGCTGCTGGTGTGCATGCGGACGGCGGTCAGGCCCGGGCCCGAGGACAGCGAGCGCTTGACGGGGACGTCCAGCCGGTCCGCGAGCCACATCGCCAGCAGCTCACAGCTCGGGTTGAACTCCTCGCCCTCCACCTCGACGGTCCGCACCTCGCACACCACCTGGTCCAGGGCCGCCGCCAGCATCGAGCGCCACGGCGTGATCCGGGTCCAGGACAGGTCGGTGTCGCCGGGCGTGTAGGCCTCGGCGCGGGCGGACAGCTCCCGTACCGGCTGCTCGGCGGCGTAGGTGTCGGTGACCCGGCGCTGGGCGAGCGCGCCCAGCGGGTCCTTGGCCGGGTCCAGCGGGGCGTTCACCGGCCACCAGACGACGACCGGGGCGTCCGGCAGCAGCAGCGGCAGGACGACCGAGTCGGCATGGTCGACGACCTCGCCGTACAGCCGGAGCACGACCGTCTCGCCGGTGCCCGCGTCCGCGCCCACCCGCACCTCGGCGTCGAGACGCGAGGACGTGCGGTCGCGCGGGGAGCGGGAGACGCGCTTGATGACCACCAGCGTGCGCGAGGGGTGCTCGCGCGAGGCGTCGTTGGCGGCCTTCAGCGCGTCGTAGGCGTTCTCCTCGTCGGTGACGATGACGAGGGTCAGGACCATGCCCACGGCGGGGGTGCCGATGGCCCGGCGGCCCTTGACGAGCGCCTTGTTGATCTCGCCGGCGGTGGTGTCGGTCAGGTCTATCTTCATGGCCGGCGCCAGCTCCGTCCGTCTCGTGCGAGCATCTCGTCCGCCTCCACGGGACCCCAGGTGCCCGACCGGTACTGCGCGGGCTTGCCGTGCCTGTCCCAGTGCTGCTCGATCGGGTCGAGGATCTTCCAGGACAGCTCGACCTCCTCCGTGCGCGGGAAGAGGTTGGCGTCGCCCAGCAGCACGTCCAGGATCAGGCGCTCGTACGCCTCCGGGCTGGACTCGGTGAAGGACTCGCCGTAGGCGAAGTCCATGGAGACGTCCCGGATCTCCATCGAGGTGCCGGGCACCTTCGAGCCGAACCGGACCGTGATGCCCTCGTCTGGCTGGACGCGGATGACGATCGCGTTCTGGCCCAGCTCCTCCGTGGCCGTGTGGTCGAAGGGGGAGTGCGGGGCACGCTGGAAGACCACCGCGATCTCGGTGACCCGGCGGCCGAGCCGCTTGCCGGTGCGCAGGTAGAAGGGGACACCCGCCCAGCGGCGGTTGTCGATCTCCAGCTTCACGGCGGCGTACGTGTCGGTCTTCGACTTCGCGTCGATGCCGTCCTCTTCGAGGTAGCCGATGACCTTCTGGCCGCCCTGCCAGCCGGCCGCGTACTGCCCGCGTACCGTGCTGCGGCCCAGGTCCTTCGGCAGCCGCACGGCGCCGAGCACCTTCTCCTTCTCCGCGGCCAGCGCGTCCGCGCCGAAGGAGGCGGGCTCCTCCATGGCCGTCAGCGCCATGAGCTGCAGCAGGTGGTTCTGGATGACGTCACGGGCGGCGCCGATGCCGTCGTAGTAGCCGGCGCGGCCGCCGATGCCGATGTCCTCGGCCATGGTGATCTGCACATGGTCCACGAAGGACCGGTTCCAGATCGGCTCGAACATCGTGTTGGCGAAGCGCAGCGCCAGGATGTTCTGGACGGTCTCCTTGCCGAGGTAGTGGTCGATCCGGAACACCTGGTCCGGCTCGAACACCTCGTGCACGACCTGGTTCAGCTCCTCGGCCGACCGCAGGTCGTGGCCGAAGGGCTTCTCGATGACCGCGCGGCGCCAGGAACCGCCGGTCTGCTCGGCCAGCCCGTGCTTCTTCAGCTGCTGGATGACCACGGGGAAGGAGCGCGGCGGCACCGACAGGTAGAAGGCGAAGTTGCCGCCCGTGCCCTGTGCCTTGTCCAGCTCCTCGATGGTGGAGCGCAGCCGCTCGAAGGCGTCGTCGTCGTCGAAGGTGCCCTGGACGAAGCGCATCCCCTGGATGAGCTGCTGCCAGACCTCCTCACGGAACGGCGTGCGGGCGTGCTCCTTGACGGCGTCGTGGACCTCGGCGGCGAAGTCCTCGTGCGCCCACTCGCGGCGGGCGAAGCCCACCAGCGAGAAGCCCGGCGGCAGCAGACCCCGGTTGGCGAGGTCGTACACCGCGGGCATCAGCTTCTTGCGGGACAGATCGCCCGTGACGCCGAAGATCACCAGGCCCGACGGCCCCGCGATGCGCGGGAGCCGTCGGTCGGCGGGGTCACGAAGCGGGTTCGCTCCGGAACCGGAAAGGGGTGACAACTCAGCCCTCCGAGGGGGCGAGGCGCTGCAGCTCCGCCTCGGTCGACTTCAGCAGGTCGTTCCAGGACGCCTCGAACTTGTCCACGCCCTCGTCCTCGAGCACCTGGACGACGTCGTCGTACGAGATCCCGAGCTTCTCGACCGCGTCGATGTCGGCGCGCGCCTGCTCGTAGGTGCCGGCGACGGTGTCACCGGTGATCTCGCCGTGGTCCTCGGTGGCCTCCAGGGTGGCCTCCGGCATGGTGTTGACCGTGTTCGGGGCGACCAGGTCGGTCACGTACATCGTGTCCTGGTAGGCCGGGTCCTTCACACCGGTCGACGCCCACAGCGGACGCTGCCTGTTGGCACCGGCGTTCTCCAGCGCGTTCCAGCGGTCGGAGGAGAAGACCTCCTCGTACGCCTGGTAGGCGAGCCGGGCGTTGGCGATGGCGGCCTTGCCGCGCAGCGCCTTGGCCTCGTCGGTGCCGAGGGCGTCCAGGCGCTTGTCGATCTCGGTGTCCACACGGGAGACGAAGAAGGACGCCACGGAGTGGATCAGCGAGATGTCCAGACCACGCTCCTTGGCCTTCTCCAGACCCGTGATGTACGCGTCCATGACCGCGCGGTAGCGCTCCAGGGAGAAGATCAGCGTGACGTTGACGCTGATGCCGTGGCCGATCGTCTCGGCGATCGCCGGCAGACCCGCCTTGGTGGCCGGGATCTTGATCAGCGTGTTGGGGCGGTCGACGAGCCAGGCCAGCTGCTTGGCCTCGGCGACGGTCGCCTTGGTGTTGTGCGCGAGGCGCGGGTCGACCTCGATGGAGACCCGGCCGTCCTTGCCGCCGGTGGCGTCGAAGACGGGGCGCAGGATGTCGGCGGCGTCGCGGACGTCCG
The DNA here is from genome assembly GCF_056434305.1 of Streptomyces sp. NPDC044061. NCBI lineage: Bacteria > Bacillati > Actinomycetota > Actinomycetes > Kitasatosporales > Streptomycetaceae > Streptomyces > Streptomyces sp. NPDC044061. Next base: position 134,332 of record NZ_JBWKFL010000012.1, read on the forward strand.
CCGTGGTGATCATGCGGATGGCCTCTTCGACGGTGACCTTGCGGGCGGCGAGGTCGGAGACCTGCTGGTCGTAGCCGTCGCCCTGCGAGATCGCCTTCTGGAAGATCGTCGGGTTGGTGGTGACGCCCACGACGTGCTGCTGGTCGATCAGTTCGGCGAGGTTGCCGGACGTGATCCGCTTGCGCGACAGGTCGTCCAGCCAGATCGCGACGCCTTCCTCGGAGAGGCGCTTGAGTGCGTCTGTCATGGAATTACATCTCCTACGTGTCGTATGTCAGCGTCAGCGCTGGGCGGCGGCGATGGATTCCCGGGCCTTGGCAGCCACGTTCTCGGCAGTGAAGCCGAACTCGCGGAAGAGCACCTTGCCGTCGGCGGAAGCACCGAAGTGCTCCAGGGAAACGATGCGGCCGGCGTCCCCGACGTACTTGTGCCAGGTCAGCCCGATACCTGCCTCGACCGCGACACGGGCCTTCACGGACGGCGGCAGCACGGAGTCCCGGTACCCCTGGTCCTGCTCCTCGAACCACTCGACGGACGGCATCGACACGACCCGCGTCGGCACCCCGTCGGCCTGCAGCTGCTCGCGCGCCTCGACGGCGACGTGCACCTCGGAACCGGTGGCGATCAGGACGACCTCGGCCGCTGCGCTCTGCCCTTCGGGCCCTTCGGCATCGAACAGGACGTAACCACCGCGCGCGGCATCCTCGTTGGGCTCGTAGATCGGCACGCCCTGACGGGTCAGCGCGAGGCCGTGCGGGGCGCCCTTGCCGAACTCCTTCGTGTAGCGCTTGAGGATCTCGCGCCAGGCGATCGCGGTCTCGTTGGCGTCCGCAGGGCGGACGACGTTCAGACCGGGGATCGCGCGCAGCGAGGCCAGGTGCTCGACCGGCTGGTGGGTCGGGCCGTCCTCGCCGAGGCCGATGGAGTCGTGCGTCCACACGTACGTCACCGGCAGGTGCATCAGGGCCGACAGGCGCACCGCGTTGCGCATGTAGTCGGAGAAGACGAGGAACGTACCGCCGTAGACGCGGGTGTTGCCGTGCAGCGTGATGCCGTTCAGCTCCGCGCCCATCGAGTGCTCGCGAATGCCGAAGTGGATCGTGCGGCCGTAGGGGTTCGCCTCGGGCAGCGGGTTGCCCTCCGGCAGGAAGGAGCTGTTCTTGTCGATGGTGGTGTTGTTCGACCCGGCGAGGTCGGCGGAGCCGCCCCACAGCTCGGGGACGACGGCGCCGAGCGCCTGCAGCACCTTGCCGGACGCGGCGCGGGTGGCGATGCCCTTGCCGGGCTCGAAGACCGGGAGCTTCTCCTCCCAGCCGGTGGGCAGCTCGCCCTTGCTGATGCGGTCGAAGTCGGCGGCGCGCTCGGCGTTGTTGTCGCGCCACTCCTGGAAGGACTTCTCCCACTCCGCCTTGGCCTGGCGGCCCCGGTCCAGGGCCTGGCGGGTGTGGTTCAGCACCTCGTCGGAGACCTCGAAGCTCTGCTCCGGGTCGAAGCCGAGAACGCGCTTGGTGGCCGCGACCTCGTCGTCGCCGAGGGCCGAGCCGTGCGCGGCCTCGGTGTTCTGCGCGTTCGGGGCCGGCCAGGCGATGATCGAGCGCATCGCGATGAACGACGGCCGGTCGGTCACCTTCTTCGCGGCCTCGATGGCGTTGTAGATGGCGTGCGGGTCGAGGTCGCCGTCCGGCTTCGGGGCGATCCGCTGCACGTGCCAGCCGTAGGCCTCGTACCGCTTGACGGTGTCCTCGGACACGGCCGTCTCGGTGTCGCCCTCGATCGAGATGTGGTTGTCGTCCCACAGCAGGATCAGGTTGCCGAGCTTCTGGTGACCGGCCATCGAGGACGCCTCCGCGGAGATGCCCTCCTGGAGGCAGCCGTCACCGGCGATGCAGTAGACGAAGTGGTCGAAGGGGGACTCGCCCTGCGGGGCCTCGGGGTCGAACAGGCCGCGCTCGTAGCGGGCGGCCATCGCCATGCCCACCGCGTTGGCCACGCCCTGGCCCAGCGGGCCGGTGGTGGTCTCGACACCCTTGGTGTGCCCGTACTCCGGGTGGCCCGGCGTCTTCGATCCCCAGGTGCGGAAGGCCTTCAGGTCGTCCAGCTCCAGGCCGAAGCCGGCCAGGAAGAGCTGCGTGTAGAGGGTCAGGGACGAGTGGCCGGCGGACAGCACGAAGCGGTCACGGGCGACCCACTCCGGGTCGGCCGGGTCGTGCCGCATCACCTTCTGGAAGAGGGTGTAGGCGGCCGGGGCCAGGCTCATCGCCGTACCGGGATGGCCGTTGCCGACCTTCTGTACGGCATCGGCGGCCAGGACCCGGGCGGTGTCCACGGCCCGCTGGTCCAGCTCGTTCCACTCAAGGTCTGTGGTGGTCGGCTTGGTACTCACCCTGGGTCAGGGCTCCTCTCCACATGTCGGTCGCCGGTCTTCGGGGCATGCGCCCACCCGGCCGCCGGTGCACTTCTGCCCACCGGCCGTTGTTGAGCCTACCCCCGTAAGGACGTGCATTTTTTCGAGTGATTCCAGACTGCCGGGACTCTTTGAGATCCGCCTCCCGACTGGCCGAGGACGCATTCGGCACATGAATACGGAGCCGCTCATCTGACTGCTCAATCGAGCCCTTGGACCCCTCCGATGCGCCGTGCGCCAACACGACCCCACCCCCGCGAAGGCCGGGGTATGGGCAACGTCTAAAGTGGCGTGGTACGCGCGAGCCTTTACCGGGACTTCACAGGGGGAGGCTTGCTGGGATGTCTCTGTCAGGGGTGTGCGTGACGGCCGTCGAATCCCGTCCAGCGGGTGCGCTCGGGACGAGCCAAAGCCCGGTTCACCGGCCGTTCGGGGCCCGTGTCAAGGCGTTCGTGGCTCTGACCAAGCCGAGGATCATCGAGCTGCTGCTCATCACCACCGTTCCGGTGATGTTCCTGGCGCAGCAGGGTGTGCCCGACCTCAAGCTGGTCCTGCTCACCTGCATCGGCGGCTACCTCTCCGCGGGCGGCGCCAACGCGCTGAACATGTACATCGACCGTGACATCGACGCCCTGATGGACCGCACCTCGCAGCGCCCGCTGGTGACCGGAATGGTCGGCCCCGGCGAGTGCCTGGCCTTCGGCATCACGCTGGCCGTCGTCTCGACGCTGCTGTTCGGGTTGACCGTCAACTGGCTGAGCGCGTGGCTGTCACTCGGAGCGCTCCTCTTCTACGTAGTCGTCTACACGATGATCCTCAAGCGGCGTACGTCGCAGAACATCGTCTGGGGCGGCATCGCAGGATGCATGCCCGTGCTGATCGGGTGGTCGGCCGTCACGAACTCGCTCTCCTGGGCGCCGGTCATCCTCTTCATGGTGATCTTCTTCTGGACCCCGCCGCACTACTGGCCGCTGTCCATGAAGGTCAAGGACGACTACGCGCGCGTGGGCGTCCCGATGCTGCCGGTCATCGCCTCCAACAAGGTCGTCGCCAAGCAGATCGTGATCTACAGCTGGGTGATGGTCGCGGTCTCCCTGCTGCTCACGCCCCTGGGCTACACCGGCTGGTTCTACACGCTGGTCGCGCTGGCGTCGGGCGGCTGGTGGCTGTGGGAGGCCCACGCCCTGCAGAACCGGGCCAAGGCCGAGGTCTCGGGCGTGAAGCTGAAGGAGATGCGACTCTTCCACTGGTCGATCACCTACGTGTCCCTGCTGTTCGTGGCGGTCGCGGTCGACCCGTTCCTGCGCTGACGTATGTCACAGGGCCCCGATCTCGCCAGCTGATCTACTCGTCGGTAGCATCCTGGCCATGGCAGACACGCAGCAGGTTGACCCGAAGGCCGAGCGCAAGGCGGCGAAGCTCGCGCGGCAGATCAGTGCCTTCTCCAAGGCGCACGGCGGTGCCGAGGGCCAGGTGGCGCACATCGGCGAGCGCGGTGCCCGCATCGTGCTCGTCGGCGAGGACGGCGGCTGGGGCGACCTGGTGGCACCCAGCACCGAGATCGCCGAGCAGGCGATCCAGCAGTCCGGCATCACCGTCCACGAGAGCTTCGACGGCGAGTTCGCGGCCAAGGTGCAGACGGGCCCGTACGAGTGGAAGCGGATGGCCGGCATCCAGGTCGGCGGCTGAACAACCGACTCAGGGGTAAGCGGGGTTGCGGCCTGCCAGGGGCGCGTGCAACTGCGCGAACTGCCCCGGCCGGTCCGCGCTCGCTGATGGACGCGTGCCCCCGAGTTCGTTCGCGTCTGCGGGCGGCGTTCATGGTGAGGGGTGCGGGGATCTGCGCGAACTGCCCCGGCCGGTCCGCGCTCGCTGATGGACGCGTACCCCCGAGC
>NZ_JBWKFL010000012.1:138729-155241 GCF_056434305.1 Streptomyces sp. NPDC044061
GTCTGCGGGCGGCGTTCATGGTGAGGGGTGCGGGGATCTGCGCGAACTGCCCCGGCCGGTCCGCGCTCGCTGATGGACGCGTACCCCCGAGTTCGTTCGCGTCTGCGGGCGGCGTTCATGGTGAGGGGCGCGGGGGACTGCGCGAACTGCCCCAGCAGGTCCGCACTCGCCGAAGGACGCGTACCCCCGAGCTCGGCCCCGCCCGCGAACCCCGTTCACCCGCCAGAGGCCTCACGCACAGCCCGCGACCTCGAACCCCGTTCACCCGTTAGGAGCTGTAAGGCACAGCGCAGCGTCCCGCGGGGAGTCCGGATGATCGAAACGCCGTCCCTCGTGGACCAGTACTGCCATGGCGTACTGCGGACCGAGCTGGGCCTCGGCACCTTCGAGGCCCAGCTCGCCCGGACCGAGGGCCCACCCGCAGCGGGCACCACCCTCTTCGACACGCAGACCGGCTTCGCCGTGCGGCGCTGGTGCCCGCCCCTGCTCGGTCTCGAGCCGCACTGCCTGCCCGCCCGGTATCTCGCCCGGCGCCGTGAACTCGGCGTCCTGGAGGTGGGCCGCAGGCTGCTGCGGGGCAGCGGCATCACCACCTACCTGGTCGACACGGGCCTGCCCGGCGACCTCACCGGCCCCGCCGAGATGGCCTCCGCGGGCGACGCCGAGGCCCGCGAGATCGTCCGGCTCGAACTGCTCGCCGAGCAGGTCGCCGACACCTCCGGCACCGTGGAGTCCTTCCTCACCAACCTCGCCGAATCGGTGCACGGCGCGGCCGCGGAGGCCGTCGCCTTCACCTCCGTCGCGGGCCTCAGACACGGCCTCGCCCTGGCCCCCGAACCGCCGGGACCGGGCGAGGTGCGGGGTGCGGCGGGGCGCTGGCTGGCCGGGCGGCGGGTCGGCGGCGAACTGACCGACCCGGTGCTGCTGCGGCACCTGCTGTGGATCGCGGTCGCCTCGGGCCGGCCGCTGCAACTGCACGCCGGACTCGGCGAGCCGGGCTCCCGCATCGACCGTACGGACCCGGTGCTGCTCACCGGCTTCGTCCGGGCCACGGCCGGGCTCGGCACCGATCTGGTCCTGCTGCACGGCTACCCGTACCACCGCCACGCCGCCCATCTGGCCGGGATCTTCCCGCACGTCTACGCCGACTCCGGCGCGGCGCTCGTCCGCACCGGCGCCCGCGCGGCCACCGTCCTCGCCGAGATCCTGGAACTCGTCCCGTTCGGCAAGATCCTGTTCTCCAGCGGCGCCCACGGCCTGCCCGAGCTGCACGTCGTCGGCGCGCTCCTGTTCCGCGAGGCCCTCGGCCGGGTGCTGGGCACCTGGGTGGCCGAGGGCGCGTGGTCGCTCGGGGACGCCCAGCGGGTGGCCCGGCTGATCGCGGCGGACAACGCCCGGCGCGTGTACGGGCTGGTTTGAGGTCTGTACGGCGTCACGCGGGCCGTACAGACTGATGCGATGCCGACCGACGCCCTCATCGCGGGTTTCCTGCAGAAACTGTCGGACCTGAGCCCGCTCGCCGTCTGGGCCCACGGCTCACTGGCCGGCGGGGACTACCAGGAGGGCCGCAGCGACCTGGATCTGATCGCGGTGCTGCCGGGCCCGACGGGCCTGGGGACCGTACGAAGGGTGGTGCAGCTGCACCGGCGGCTGCGTGCCGAGCCGCTCGCGGCCAAACTCCACTGCAGCTACCTCACCCCGGCCACGCTGGACGACCCGGACCGGTCGCACCTGACCTGGGCGCACGGCGGCGTGATGCGCCGCCCGGTCACCCCCGTCACCCGGCGCGAGCTGCACGACTTCGGCCGGGTGCTGCACGGCGAGGCGCCCGCCGGACTGCTCCCGAAGGTGCCGGACGCGCAGCTGAACGACTTCGTCGTGCGGGACCAGCGGGACTATTGGCGGCCCAGGGTGGACAAGGCGAGGCTGTGGCGGCAGGACGCCTGGGTCGACCTGGGGCTGCTGACCTTCGCCCGCGCCACGGTGACCCTGCGCGAGGGGCGGCTCATCTCGAAGCGGGAGGCGCTGGACGAGCTGCGGGTGCTCGGCGCCCCCGAGGAGGTCGTCGGGGAGGTCGAGCGGCGGCGGTACGGGCTGCCGGTCCCGGCGGGCGACGGCCGGCTCGCCCGCCGTGCCGAGCTGACCCGCGGCTACCTCGCACCGGCGATCGACACGCTGGTGACGACCTACGGATGACTCACGCGCGCGTGCCGACCCGCACCTCGGCCGAGGGGCCGGGCAGGTCGAGCGCGGCCCCCGGCCGCTCCCGGAGCGACAGCAGGACGCGCAGCACGCCGATCCACACCAGGCACGAACCGAACATGTGGAGGCCGACGAGGACCTCGGGCAGGTGCGTGAAGTACTGGACGTAGCCGATGACGCCCTGTCCGAGCAGGATCAGGAACAGCTCCCGGGTGCGGAGGAGGGGCCCCCTGGGGGCGTCCACCGCCTTCAGCACGAACCACAGCGCGAAGGTCAGCGTCACCACGATCCAGGCGAGCACGGCGTGCAGCTTGGCGACGGTCTCCCAGTCGATGTGGATCCGGTCGACCTCGCTGGAGTCGCCCGCGTGCGGCCCGGCCCCGGTCACCACCGTGCCGACCGCGATGAGCAGCACGGACGCGGCCACCAGGAACCACACCAGCTGCTGCACGGCCTTGCCGACCAGCGGGCGCGGCGCCTCGTCGCCCTCGCGGGTGCGCTGCCACATCAGGACAGCGACCGTGATGAGCGCGGTGGACAGCAGGAAGTGCGCCGCGACCGTGTACGGGTTCAGGCCCACCAGGACCACGATCCCGCCGAGCACCGCGTTGCCCATGACCACCCAGAACTGCGCCCAGCCCAGCCGGGTCAGGCTGCGCCGCCACGGCTTCTCGGCGCGGGCGGCGATGATCGCCCAGCCGACGGCCGCGCACAGCACGTACGTCAGCATGCGGTTGCCGAACTCGATCACGCCGTGGAAGCCCATGGCCCGGGTGGTGGTGAGCGAGTCCTCGGTGCAGGTCGGCCAGGTCGGGCAGCCCAGGCCCGAGCCGGTCAGGCGGACGGCACCGCCGGTGACGACGATGACCACCGACATGACGAGCGCGGCGAGCGCCGCCCGCCGGACCGTCCGGGGATCCGGGGTCCAGCGGTCGGCGATGAAGGCGAGCGGGTTGCGCAGGGCCGCTACGGCGTCGGCGCGGGTCAGCTTTGGCACGTGCACCATCGTAGGCCGCCGCTTGTGCACGCTTTCACTAGGGTCCCGCCCCGGACTACTCCCAGCGGAAGAACCTGCCGGCCGCGGCCAGCCCCACGACCGCCCAGCCTGCGAGGATGCCCAGGTCGCCCCACGGCATGCCGGCCCCGTGCTGGAGCACGTCCCGCAGGCCGTCGGAGAGCGCGGAGACGGGCAGCAGACCGAGCACGTGCTGACCGGCCGAACCGAACTTCTCCAGCGGCACGATCACCCCGCCGCCGACGAGCAGCAGCAGGAAGACCAGGTTGGCGGCGGCCAGCGTCGCCTCCGCCTTCAGGGTGCCGGCCATCAGCAGGCCGAGGCCCGAGAAGGCGGCCGTGCCGACGATCAGCAGCAGCAGGACGGCCGCGGGGTTGCCGTGCGGGGACCAGCCGAGGGCGAAGGCGATCGCCGTCAGCAGGATCACCTGCAGGATCTCCGTGACCAGGACGGAGGCCGTCTTCGCGGCCATCAGGCCCCAGCGGGGCAGCGGGGAGGAGGCGAGCCGCTTCAGCACGCCGTAGCGGCGCTCGAAGCCGGTCGCGATGGCCTGGCCGGTGAACGCCGTGGACATCACGGCGAGGGCCAGGATGCCCGGGGCGAGGAAGTCGACCGCCTTGCCGGCGCCGGTGTCGACGATGTCCACGGAGCTGAAGAGCACCAGCAGCAGGGTCGGGATCACGACCGTCAGCAGCAGCTGCTCGCCGTTGCGCAGCAGCATCTTCGTCTCCAGCGCCGCCTGGGCCGCGATCATGCGCGGCAGCGGCGCCGCGCCCGGCTTCGGGGCGTACGTGCCCGTTGCGGTGGTCATGAGCGCAACTCCTTGCCCGTGAGCTCCAGGAAGACGTCTTCGAGCGTGTGCCGTTCCACCGAGATCCGGTCCGGCATCACCCCGTGCTGGGCGCACCACGAGGTCACCGTGGCCAGCAGCTGCGGGTCGACCTTGCCGACCACCCGGTAGCTGCCGGGGGTCAGCTCGGCCGCCGTGCAGTCGGCCGGGAGCGCCTTGAGCAGGGAGCCCACGTCGAGGCCGGGACGGCCGAGGAAGCGCAGGGTGTTCTCGGCGCCGCCCTTGCACAGCTCCTCCGGGGAGCCCTGGGCGATGACCCGGCCGCCGTCGATGATCGCGACGTCGTCGGCGAGCTGCTCGGCCTCTTCCATGTAGTGCGTGGTGAGGATCACCGAGACGCCGTCGGCGCGCAGGTCCTTGACCAGGTCCCAGGTGGCGTGGCGGGCCTGCGGGTCGAGGCCGGCGGTCGGCTCGTCCAGGAACACCAGCTCCGGGCGCCCGACGACGGCCATGGCGAGCGCGAGCCGCTGCTGCTGCCCGCCGGAGAGGCGGCGGTAGCCGGTGCGGCCGCAGGAGCCGAGGCCGAGGCGTTCGACGAGCGCGTCCACGTCCAGTGGCTGCGCGTGCAGTCTGGCCACGTGGCGCAGCATCTCGTCCGCTCTGGCGCCGGAGTAGACGCCGCCGGACTGGAGCATCACGCCGATGCGGGGGCGCAGCTCGGCGGACTGCCGTACCGGGTCGAGGCCCAGGACGCGCACCGTGCCGGAGTCCGGCCTCCGGTACCCCTCGCAGGTCTCGACCGTGGTCGTCTTCCCCGCCCCGTTGGGGCCGAGCACGGCGGTCACACCCGCCCGGGCCACCAGGTCGAGGCCGTCCACCGCGGTCTTCGTGCCGTACCGCTTCACCAGGGCCTGGACCTGGACCACGGGCTCACTTCGCATGGACCCAGAGTCTAAGGAGGCGCCGCGGCGCTCAGGCGGGCGGGTGCCGGAAGTCCTCCTCACGGGGCCGGTGCAGCGGCAGCCACCGCTCGGCATAGGCCACCGCGTCGGCCACCGGGAACAGGCGCACGTCGGCCGCGCCGACCTTGCCGCGCAGGACGGCGCGGTCCCGTTCGAAGTCGTGGCCCAGCTCGTCGAAACGGTGCGAGGTGATCGACACCTCGGTCACCGTCTCCCAGCCGCCGCCCGGTGCCGGCCGGCCGACCCGCACCAGCGGGGACGGTATGCGGTACTCCGCCAGGTGGAAGCTGGTGCAGGCGCCGTAGCCCGCGCCGAGCAGCAGGACCCGGGCGCCGAGCCTCTCCAACCGGGCCAGGGGGCTGCGCTCGCCCAGCCGGCAGTCGGGGGCGTGATGCCGGACGATCTCCGCCGCCCGGGGCCCGAGCGCCGCGAAGGAGGTCTGCGGGTGGGCGCTGCGCAGCGCCCCCGGCCAGGTGCGGACGGTCTCCGGGATCACGCCGACCCCGCGCGAGGGAGTGATCAGGGGGTCGTAGTCGGGCATGGTGGCCCGTATCCGGTCCCACCACTCCTCGGGCACTGGAGGATGCCCCCACACGGCCGGGTCGGACAGGTCGCCCGACTGGGTGGGCACGACGAGCGTGCCGGACGCGCCGAGGGCGTCGAGGAGTCCCCGGACCACCGCGACGGCGCCTCCGTTGACCCAGCCGAGGGAGCTGAGCGAGGAGTGCACGAGCAGGATCTCGCCGGTCTCGACACCCAATAGGCGCAACTGTGCGGAGACGGTGTCACGGGTGACGAGGGGGCCGGCCGGAGGGGGTGTGGGCATGCTTCGGGAGTCTTCCCGACCGGGGCCTCCGACGCCACCGATTTGGCTGGTCAGCGGCCCTGTCAGGGGCCCTGTCGGCGGCCCTGGAACGACCGATCGCGAGATCGTTTCCGCAGGTCGGATTAGGTATGCCTAAGTGATGCAGGGCACCGCCGGGTGATCCGGACGGCGCTTGTCAGTCCCTGAAGAATTACGCAACAATGGCGTTGTGAAAAACGTCGGCGAGGCTCGGGAGACCCCGATGGGTACCCCGCAGGAGGAGCTCGCGACTGGGGAGCGCTCGACGCGCAACCGGGTCGCGCGGTCCGTCCTGGACCACGGCCCCTCGACCGTCGCCGAGCTGGCCGGCCGGCTGGGACTCACCCAGGCCGCCGTGCGCCGCCACCTGGACGCCCTGGTCGCCGACGACGTCGTCGCGGCACGGGAGCAGCGGGTGTACGGCACGCGCACGCGTGGCCGTCCCGCCAAGGTGTTCGCGCTGACGGACTGCGGCCGGGACGCCTTCGACCAGTCGTACGACAAGCTCGCCGCGGACGCCCTGCGCTGGATCGCCGAGCAGGAGGGCGGCGCCGAGGCGGTGGCCGCGTTCGCCCGCGCCCGGATCGCCGCCCAGGCCGGGGCCTACCGCGCGGCGGTGGAGGGCGTCAGCCCGGACAAGCGCGCCGAAGCGCTGGCCAGGGCCCTGAGTGCGGACGGGTACGCTGCTACGGCGCGCAGCGCACCGGTCGGCGAACAGCTGTGCCAGCACCACTGCCCGGTCGCCCACGTGGCGGAACAGTTCCCGCAGCTGTGCGAGGCGGAGACGGAGATCTTCGCCGAGCTGCTGGGTACCCACGTCCAGCGACTGGCGACCATCGCGCACGGCGACGGCGTCTGCACGACGTTCATCCCCAAGAATTCCAAGACCAGCGACAACGCATCTGCAAGCACGGCCGGGAGGAACCCCGCATGACTCTCCCCACGGAGACTGCTCACCCCGAACTCGAGGGTCTGGGCAAGTACGAATACGGCTGGGCCGACTCCGACGTGGCCGGTGCGTCCGCGCGCCGTGGCCTGAACGAAGACGTCGTCCGCGACATCTCCGGCAAGAAGTCGGAGCCGGAGTGGATGACCAAGCTGCGTCTCAAGGGTCTGAAGCTGTTCGAGAAGAAGCCCATGCCGAACTGGGGCTCGGACCTGTCGGGCATCGACTTCGACAACATCAAGTACTTCGTGCGCTCCACGGAGAAGCAGGCGGAGTCCTGGGAGGACCTGCCCGAGGACATCAAGAACACCTACGACAAGCTGGGCATCCCGGAGGCCGAGAAGCAGCGCCTCGTCGCCGGTGTCGCCGCCCAGTACGAGTCGGAGGTCGTCTACCACCAGATCCGCGAGGACCTGGAGGAGCAGGGCGTCATCTTCCTCGACACCGACACCGCCCTGAAGGAGCACCCCGAGCTCTTCAAGGAGTACTTCGGCACGGTCATCCCGGCCGGTGACAACAAGTTCGCCGCGCTGAACACGGCCGTGTGGTCCGGCGGCTCCTTCATCTACGTGCCGAAGGGCGTGCACGTCGAGATCCCGCTGCAGGCCTACTTCCGCATCAACACGGAGAACATGGGCCAGTTCGAGCGGACCCTGATCATCGTCGACGAGGGCGCCTACGTGCACTACGTCGAGGGTTGTACGGCGCCGATCTACAAGTCGGACTCGCTGCACTCCGCGGTCGTCGAGATCATCGTCAAGAAGAACGCCCGCTGCCGCTACACGACCATCCAGAACTGGTCGAACAACGTCTACAACCTGGTCACCAAGCGCGCCGTCGCCTACGAGGGCGCCACCATGGAGTGGATCGACGGCAACATCGGCTCCAAGGTGACGATGAAGTACCCGGCCGTCTACCTGATGGGCGAGCACGCCAAGGGCGAGACCCTCTCCATCGCCTTCGCGGGCGAGGGCCAGCACCAGGACGCCGGTTCCAAGATGGTCCACATGGCGCCGAACACCTCGTCCAACATCGTCTCCAAGTCGGTGGCGCGCGGCGGCGGCCGTACCTCGTACCGCGGCCTGGTCGAGATCGGCGAGGGCGCTCACGGCTCCAAGTCCAACGTGCTGTGCGACGCGCTGCTGGTCGACACCATCTCCCGCTCCGACACGTACCCGTACGTCGACGTCCGTGAGGACGACGTGTCCATGGGCCACGAGGCGACCGTCTCCAAGGTCTCCGAGGACCAGCTCTTCTACCTGATGAGCCGCGGTCTCTCCGAGTTCGAGGCGATGGCGATGATCGTGCGCGGCTTCGTCGAGCCCATCGCCAAGGAACTGCCCATGGAGTACGCCCTCGAGCTCAACCGGCTGATCGAGCTCCAGATGGAAGGCGCGGTCGGCTAGGCCCCGGCCACCGTTCCCATCAAGCCCTTACGCAAGAAAGCGAGCAGACCGACAGCCATGGCTGAGGCTCAGAACATCCCGGTGGGCTCCACCACCGCCGGCCAGATCGCGGTGGCCGCCGAGTCGACCGTCGCCACGCGCATGAGCGCGCCCCCGTCCTTCGACGTGGCGGACTTCCCGGTCCCCCACGGCCGTGAGGAGGAGTGGCGGTTCACGCCGCTGGAGCGGCTGCGCGGGCTGCACGACGGCACCGCCGTCGCGACCGGCGACGGCGTGAAGGTGGACGTCCAGGCCCCCGGGGGCGTGACTGTCGAGACCGTCGGCCGCGACGACGCGCGGCTCGGCAAGGCGGGCACCCCGGTGGACCGCGTCGCCGCCCAGGCGTACTCGGCCTTCGAGAAGGCCGGCGTGGTCACCGTCCCCAAGGAGATGGTGCTCACCGAGCCGATCCGCATCGCCGTGCACGGTGAGGGCGGGGTCGCCTACGGCCACCAGCTGATCGAGCTGGGCGCCTTCGCCGAGGCCGTCGTCGTCATCGACCACACCGGTGACGCGGTACTCGCCGCCAACGTCGACTACGTCCTCGGTGACGGCGCCAAGCTGACCGTGGTCTCCGTCCAGGACTGGGACGACAAGGCCGTGCACGTGGGCCAGCACAACGCGCTGATCGGCCGGGACGCCACCTTCAAGTCGTTCGTGGTCACCTTCGGCGGCGATCTCGTCCGTCTGCACCCGCGCGTCGCCTACGCCGGAACCGGCGGCGAGGCCGAACTCTTCGGCCTGTACTTCACCGACGCCGGGCAGCACCAGGAGCACCGCCTCCTCGTCGACCACAACACCCCGCACTGCAAGTCGAACGTCGCCTACAAGGGCGCGCTCCAGGGCGACGACGCGCACGCGGTCTGGATCGGCGACGTGCTCATCGAGGCCAAGGCCGAGGGCACGGACACCTACGAGATGAACCGCAACCTGGTCCTCACGGACGGTGCCCGCGTCGACTCGGTGCCGAACCTGGAGATCGAGACCGGCGAGATCGTCGGCGCCGGCCACGCATCCGCCACCGGCCGCTTCGACGACGAGCAGCTCTTCTACCTGATGGCCCGCGGCATCCCGGAGCACGAGGCCCGTCGCCTCGTCGTCCGTGGCTTCTTCGCCGAGCTGGTCCAGCAGATCGGTGTCACGGACATCGAGGAGCGTCTGCTCGCCAAGATCGAGGAGGAGCTGGAGGCGTCGGTCGCATGACCACCACGTTCGTACGCGCCTGCGGACTGAGCGAGCTGGAGGAGGACACCCCGAAGCGGGTGGAACTCGACGGAACGCCGGTCTCGGTCGTGAAGACCGAGGGCGAGGTGTTCGCCATATACGACATCTGCTCCCACGCGAATGTCTCGCTGTCCGAGGGCGAGGTGGAGGACTGCCAGATCGAGTGCTGGCTGCACGGCTCCAGCTTCGACCTCCGCACCGGCAAGCCGTCCGGCCTTCCCGCGACGCGCCCCGTCCCCGTATACCCCGTAAAGATCGAAGGGGACGACGTGCTCGTCTCCCTCACCCAGGAGTCCTGAGGCACCCATGGCAACGCTTGAAATCCGAGACCTGCACGTCACCGTCGAGGCCGACAACGCCACGAAGGAGATCCTCAAGGGCGTCGACCTCACCGTGAAGCAGGGCGAGACGCACGCCATCATGGGCCCCAACGGCTCGGGCAAGTCGACCCTCGCCTACTCGCTCGCGGGTCACCCGAAGTACACGATCACCGAGGGCACCGTGCTGCTCGACGGCGAGGACGTCCTGGAGATGTCCGTCGACGAGCGCGCCCGCGCGGGCCTGTTCCTGGCGATGCAGTACCCCGTCGAGGTCCCCGGCGTCTCGGTCTCCAACTTCCTGCGCACCTCCGCCACCGCCGTCCGCGGTGAGGCCCCCAAGCTGCGCACCTGGGTGAAGGAGGTCAAGGAGGCCATGGAGCGCCTCAACATGGACCCGGCCTTCGCCGAGCGCAACGTCAACGAGGGCTTCTCCGGCGGTGAGAAGAAGCGCCACGAGATCCTCCAGCTCGAACTGCTCAAGCCGAAGGTCGCGATCCTCGACGAGACGGACTCCGGCCTGGACGTCGACGCGCTGCGCATCGTCTCCGAGGGTGTCAACCGCGTCCGTGAGACCGGCGAGGTCGGCACCCTGCTGATCACGCACTACACGCGCATCCTGCGCTACATCAAGCCCGACTTCGTCCACGTCTTCTCCGCCGGCCGGATCGTCGAGTCCGGCGGCGCCGAGCTCGCCGACAAGCTGGAGGACGAGGGCTACGAGGCATACACGAAGGGTGGCGTATCCGCGTGACACAGCTGCCGGGCCTCCTCGACACCGAGGCGATCCGCAAGGACTTCCCCGTCCTGGACCGGCTGGTCCACGACGGCAAGAAGCTCGTCTACCTGGACAACGCCGCGACCTCGCAGAAGCCGCGCCAGGTGCTGGACGCCCTGAGCGAGTACTACGAGCGCTACAACGCCAACGTCCACCGCGGTGTGCATGTGCTCGCCGAGGAGGCCACGGCGCTGTACGAGGGCGCGCGCGACAAGGTCGCCGCGTTCGTCAACGCGCCGAGCCGCGACGAGGTGATCTTCACCAAGAACGCCTCCGAGTCGCTGAACCTCGTGGCGAACATGCTGGGCTGGGCCGAGGAGCCCTACCGGGTGGACCACGAGACCGAGATCGTCATCACGGAGATGGAGCACCACTCCAACATCGTGCCGTGGCAGCTGCTGGCGCAGCGCACCGGCGCGAAGCTGAAGTGGTTCGGCCTGACCGACGACGGCCGGCTCGACCTGTCCAACATCGACGAGGTCATCACGGAGAAGACGAAGATCGTCTCCTTCGTGCTGGTGTCGAACATCCTGGGCACGGTCAACCCGGTCGACGCGATAGTCCGCCGTGCCCAGGAGGTCGGCGCGCTGGTCTGCATCGACGCCTCCCAGGCCGCCCCGCACATGCCGCTGGACGTACAGGCCCTCCAGGCCGACTTCGTGGCCTTCACCGGCCACAAGATGTGCGGCCCGACGGGCATCGGCGTCCTGTGGGGCCGTCAGGAGCTGCTCGAGGACCTGCCCCCGTTCCTGGGCGGCGGCGAGATGATCGAGACCGTCTCGATGCACTCCTCGACGTACGCCCCGGCGCCGCACAAGTTCGAGGCGGGCACGCCCCCGATCGCCCAGGCGGTCGGCCTGGGCGCGGCGATCGACTACCTGAACTCGATCGGCATGGACAAGATCCTCGCCCACGAGCACGCGCTCACCGAGTACGCGGTGCGCAGGCTCTCCGAGGTCCCGGACCTGAGGATCATCGGCCCGACCACGGCCGAGGACCGAGGGGCCGCGATCTCCTTCACGCTCGGCGACATCCACCCGCACGACGTGGGCCAGGTCCTCGACGAGCAGGGCATCGCGGTGCGCGTCGGTCACCACTGCGCGCGGCCGGTCTGCCTCCGTTACGGAATTCCTGCGACCACGCGAGCGTCGTTCTATCTGTACTCCACGCCTGCCGAGATCGACGCACTCGTCGAGGGGCTGGAGCACGTACGGAACTTCTTCGGCTGAGAGGCGTGAGCTGAAACCGTGAAGCTGGACTCGATGTACCAGGAAGTCATCCTGGACCACTACAAGCACCCGCACGGGCGTGGTCTGAGGGATGGCGACGCCGAGGTGCACCATGTGAACCCGACGTGCGGCGACGAGATCACCCTCCGTGTGAAGTACGAGGGCACGACGATCGAGGACGTCTCGTACGAGGGCCAGGGCTGCTCCATCAGCCAGGCCTCCGCCTCCGTGCTGAACGAGCTGCTGGTCGGCAAGGACCTGACCGAGGCGCAGAAGATCCAGGAGACCTTCCTGGAGCTGATGCAGTCCAAGGGCAGGATCGAGCCCGACGACGCCATGGAGGACATCCTGGAGGACGCGGTCGCGTTCGCCGGTGTCTCCAAGTACCCCGCGCGGGTCAAGTGCGCCCTCCTGAGCTGGATGGCGTGGAAGGACGCGACGGCCCAGGCGCTGGATGGCGCCGACGCCGAAAGGAAGACCGCATGAGCGACACCGTCGAGATGAAGCCGGCTTCGGAGGAGGAACTCCGCGAGGCCCTGATGGACGTGGTCGACCCCGAGCTGGGCATCGACGTCGTCAACCTCGGCCTGATCTACGGCATTCACGTCGACGACGCCAACATCGCGACCGTCGACATGACCCTGACCTCCGCGGCCTGCCCGCTGACGGACGTCATCGAGGACCAGGCCAAGTCCGCCACGGACGGCTTGGTCAGCGAGCTGCGCATCAACTGGGTCTGGATGCCGCCGTGGGGTCCGGACAAGATCACGGACGACGGCCGGGAGCAGCTTCGGGCGCTCGGGTTCAACGTCTGAGGACACATCGCGCGTGAGGCGGCGGCACCTGTACGGGTGCCGCCGCTTTTTCGTGCGTCCCGTTGCGTACGCCCGTACATACGATGTGTACGCTCGTACACATGGGATATCTCTTGCTCGCCGGCGCCATCGCCGCCGAGGTCGCCGCGACGACGGCGATGAAGTACAGCGAGGGCTTCAGCAGGCTCGGACCCTCGCTCGTGACGGCGCTGGGCTACCTCGTCTCCTTCGCGCTGCTCGCCCGGACACTGAAGACCGTGCAGATCGGCACGGCGTACGCGATCTGGTCCGGGGTGGGCACCGCGACCATCGCCGTGCTCGGCCTGCTGCTGTTCGGTGAGGGGCTGGGCATGACCAAGGTCGCTGGGATCCTGTTGATCATCGGGGGAGTCGTGGTGCTGAACATGGGCGGTGCGACGCACTGATGCCCCGTCGCTACGACCCCGACCGGCGCCGGCGGATCATCGACGCGGCCATCCGCGTGGTGGGCCGGGACGGCATCGCCGGGCTGAGCCACCGTACGGTCGCCGCCGAGGCGGACGTCCCGCTCGGCTCCACGACGTACCACTTCGCCACCCTGGACGACCTGCTGGTGGCCGCCCTCTGCCAGGTCAACGAGAGCTTCGCCCGCGTGCTCGACGACAGCGCGGTCCTGCGGGACACCGAGGGCGACCTCGCGGCCGGTCTCGCCCGGGTCCTCGGCCAGTGGCTGGGCGGCGACCGGCCGGGCGTGGAGCTGGAGTACGAGCTGTATCTCGCGGCCCTGCGCCGCCCCGCCCTGCGCCCGGTCGCCGCCGGGTGGACCGAGGAGACGGCGGAGCGGCTGGCCACCCGCGTGGACCCCGTTACCGCGCGGGCACTGCTCGCCCTGATGGACGGCATCTGCCTGCAGGTGCTGCTCACGGGTGGCTCGTACGACGAGGACTACGCGCGGGAGGTGCTGAAGCGGGTGATTCCCTGATCGCCCGCGTGTTTCACCGGTCGTGCTACGACTTCCCGAGAACCGTGAACTCTCCGGTGCCCATCGGGGAACAGGAGGTGACACGCCCGCACCGACGAATCAGGGGGAGCCTTGTGAGCGGACCACCGCCGTCCATGGCACGGACGGAGGACGACGCGGAGGTAGTCGCCCAGTCGCTGGAGCAGCCGGAGCTGTTCGCCCTGCTCTATGACCGCTACGCCTCCGACATCCACCGCTACGCGGCCCGCCGCCTGGGCGACACCGCCGCCGACGACGTCACCGCCGACACCTTCCTGGTCGCGTTCCGGATCCGGTCCCGCTACGACCGGACGCGCACCAACGCGCGTCCCTGGCTGTACGGCATCGCCGGAAACCTCATCGGCAAGCAGCGCCGCGCCGAGGTGCGGGCGCTCAGGGCACTCGCCCGCACCGGCCACGACCCGGTGGCCGCGTCCTGGGGCGAGTCCTGGGTCGAGGACACCGACAGCCGGATCGCGGCGCAGGGCCCGCTGGCCGGCGCCCTCGCCGGGCTGTCGGCGCCGGACCGGCACGTCCTGCTGCTCGTCGCCTGGGCCGAACTCACCTACCAGGAGGTCGCGGAGGCGTTGGAGATACCGGTCGGCACGGTTCGCTCGCGGCTCAACCGGGCGCGGCGCAAGGTACGTACGGCGCTGGGCGCCGATCCCGCATTCGTGGCCGACGCGGCGGAGGTGGCGTAGCGATGGACGAGATGACCGAGGTGCGCGAGCTGCGCGCCCACGTGCCGGTGCCCGACCGGGCCCGGCTCGCGCCGGGACGGGCGCGGCTCACCGAGGCCGCGCGATCCGGGGAGCTGCGCCGCGCGTTCTGGCGGCGGCGGGAGTTCGTGATCGTGGCGGTCGTGGCCGCGGTGACCGCCGTCGCCGTCGCCGCCTCCCTGCTGGTGGGCGGGACGGGCACGGGACGCAAGGTGCAGCCCGCGGCCACGCCGAGCGTGCGCTTCAAGGGGGTGAGCGCCGCCGAGTTCCTGCGGCAGGCCGCTGACGCGGTCGAGGCCCAGCAGGACGGCGCCGTTCCGACGGCGAAGCAGTGGATCTACGTCAAGTCGGCGCAGGAGCCCTTGGACAAGTCCCGGGGCCTTCTGGGCGAGCAGGAGAGCTGGATCCGCTACGACGGCTCCGCCAGCGCCTCCCGGATGCGGGACGACGAGCCGCTCCAGATCATGAAGATGCACCTGGAGAACGGCGGCGAGGGCGACGACCGCTCGCCGCGTGAGATGTACCGGGTCCTCGCCGCCCTGCCGGCCGACGGTGAGGGGACGCTGAAGGCGCTCCGTGAGCAGAACGCCCTCGCCGACAGCAAGGGATTCTCCCAGGCACGGAACGACTACTTCGAGATCAGGGTCCTGCTGTCGGCCGACGTGATGCCGGCCAAGGGCCTGGCCTCTCTCTACCGCGCCCTCGCGCTCCTGCCGGGCGGGAAGGTCACCGGCCACCTGGTCCGGACCGCCGCCGGCCGCCGGGCGATCGCCCTGGAATACAGCCGCGGGGACAACCCCAGGGACGGTGTGGCGATGCATGACCAGTGGCTGATCGACCCGCAGACCCACCGGATCGTCGGCATGCGGCTGGTCAGCCGAGGCACGGTCCTCGGCGGCGACTCGATCGCCACGACGGCTGTGGTGGACCGGGCGGGCGACCGCGGCTGACCACCCGCGATCCCGGGCGGCCCGCACCACAGGGGAGTGCGGGCCGCCCGTGGTCCGCCCCGGCGGGTGAGACACCGCCGAGACACACCCGCCCGGCACATGAGACGTCCTGCTCACCGGTTCGCCCGTACGACCCCGCTCGCGTTAGTTTTCCCTCATGACCGACACGAACGCTCCCCGTACCACCGGCGCCGTGGCCGCCGGCCTCGCCACGATCGCCGCCGACGGCACCGTCCTCGACACCTGGTTCCCCGCCCCGCGGCTCGTCGACGAGCCCGGTCCGTCCGGCACCGAGCGGCTCTCCGCCGAGCAGGCCGCGGAGCAGCTCGGCGGCGGCGCGACCGCGGCGATCGGCCCGGACGCCCGCCGGGGCGTCGAGGTGGTCGCGGTCCGTACGGTCATCGCCTCGCTCGACGACAAGCCGATCGACGCGCACGACGTCTACCTGCGCCTGCACCTGCTCTCGCACCGACTGGTCAAGCCGCACGGCCAGAGCCTCGACGGCATCTTCGGACACCTGGCGAACGTCGCCTGGACCTCGCTCGGCCCGGTCGCCGTGGACGACGTCGAGAAGGTGCGGCTGAACGCCCGCGCCGAGGGGCTGCACCTTCAGGTCACCTCGATCGACAAGTTCCCGCGCATGACGGACTACGTCGCCCCCAAGGGTGTGCGGATCGCCGACGCCGACCGGGTGCGTCTCGGCGCCCACCTCGCCGAGGGCACCACGGTCATGCACGAGGGCTTCGTCAACTTCAACGCCGGCACGCTCGGCACCTCCATGGTCGAGGGCCGTATCTCCGCGGGTGTCGTGGTCGGCAACGGCTCGGACATCGGCGGCGGCGCCTCCACCATGGGCACGCTGTCCGGTGGCGGCAACGTGATCATCTCCATCGGCGAGCGCTGCCTGATCGGAGCCGAGGCGGGCGTCGGCATCGCGCTCGGCGACGAGTGCGTGATCGAGGCGGGCCTGTACGTCACCGCGGGCACCCGGGTGACCATGCCCGACGGCCAGATCGTCAAGGCCCGCGAGCTCAACGGCGCCTCCAACATCCTCTTCCGCCGCAACTCGGTCACCGGCGTGGTCGAGGCCCGCCCGAACAACGCGGTCTGGGGCGGCCTGAACGACATCCTGCACAGCCACAACTGATGCGGACGCGGGGGGGGGGGGGGGGGGGGGGGGGGGGGGGGGGGGGGGGGGGGGGGGGGGGGGGGGGGGGGGGGGGGGGGGGGGGGAGGGGGGGGGGGGAGGGGGGGGGGGGGGAGGGTGGGGCGGGAAGCGGACAACTGCGTCTCACAC
>NZ_JBWKFL010000012.1:155251-265002 GCF_056434305.1 Streptomyces sp. NPDC044061
AATACCCCCCTAAAACCCAAAAACTGGTGGGGGGGGGGGGGGGCCGGCCTCTCCCCCCCCCCCCCCCCCCGCGATCATTCCTGCCTCACAGCCCCATGGAGATGGCCAGCCGGGTCAGCTCGGCCGTGCTGTTGATGTTGAGCTTGGTGCGGATGCGGCGCAGGTAGGCGTCGACCGTGTGCTTGGAGAGGCCCATGTGGCGGGCGGTCTGCAGGTAGGTGCGGCCGGCGGCGATGTGCTGGAGGGTCTCCCGCTCACGCGGAGCGAGCTCGGGGGCGGTGGCTTCGGCGATCTGCGTGGTGAGGGTGAGGCTCATCGGAAGTCCTTCGGCGGATCGACTCGGTCGTCGCTGCTCGCGTCCTCGAAAGCAGTGGGCAAATGTCCGGTATCGGCTTTTCGCCCTCTTTCTTCGAGTTTGGGCCGGTAACGTCATCGGGCTGTCCGTCGACTGTCACAGGCGTGTCACGAGGCCGCCGATCGCGTTTGCCAGGACCGTGAAGTCCTTCTCGCGCAGGCCGACCCTCGGGTCGACGTGGTGCAGCAGCGCCGGTCCGGCGTGGTGGGCGGCCACATAGGCGGTGTCCGCCGGGCTCTGCTCGTCGTCCACCCAGGCGAAGGGGCGGCCCTCGGCGTACGTCACGATCGCCTCGGTCTTCCAGTGCACCCCGTCCGGCCGCTCGGCGAACAGTCCCTGCCCGAAGTCGACGTACGGCAGCTCGGGCAGACCGATGACCGGCGCGATCCAGCGGTTGGCCGCCGCCATCCAGGTCGTCGCCCAGCACAGGTCGTAGCCGAGCGCCAGCAGCGCCGGACCGTGGGACGGGTTCAGCCAGACCAGCAGGGGGCGGCCGGGCAGCAGGGACGCCCTGATGGTCGTATAGCCCTCGGGGCGGCGTTCCGGCTGGGCCGCGTACGGGTTGAGGGGGCCGTCGACGTCCAGGAACAGCAGGGGGCGGCTCACGGGGTCACCGTACGGCAGCGGGGCCGTGCGAGCCCCGGAAATTTCCTGCGCCGGGCAGGCATAGCCGCGCTCCGGCTCGCGCGTCACCAGGGATACAGGGCCCGGACACCAGGTCGGCCCGGGGAAGAGAAGGTGACGATGGATGCCCAAGCGGAGGAGAGTTTCCGGGAGTTCGTGGCCGGTCGGTCCTCGGCCCTGCTGAAGACCGCCGTGCTGCTGAGTGGCGGGGATCGGCACGCGGCCGAGGACCTGCTGCAGAACGCGCTGGTGAAGGCGGCCGGGCGATGGCAGGGGATCGACGAACCGGAAGCCTACGTCCGGCGGATCCTGTACCGGCAGCAGATCAGCCGCTGGCGGCTGAAGTGGCCGCGGCGGGAGGTCACGGTCGCCGAGCTGCCGGACGCCGCGACCGCCCCGGACGCCTCTGGTGCCGCCGAGCTGCGGCTCGTGCTGCGGACCGCGCTGTCCCGGCTCACCGCGCGCCAGCGCACCGTGCTGGTGCTGCGCTATTTCGAGGACCTGCCCGAGGCCGACGTGGCCCGGCTGCTGGGCTGCTCGGTCGGCACCGTACGGTCCACCACCCACCGCTCCCTGGCCCGGCTGCGCACGCTCGCACCGGAGCTGGCCGCGGTCGACGGAGCCGATCTGCAGCCGGCCCGTGACTTCTCGCCCGTGGAGGTGCGTCCGTGAACGTCGAGGAACTGATGCGCGCCTCCCTGCAGGAGATGGCGGGGCAGACGCGGCCGGCGGCCGCGAACCTCGCCGACCGGGTGCTGATGCTGCGCCGCAGGCGCCGCACCCGCCGGATCGCCGCAGCCGCCGTCGGCACCGCGGCCGTGGTCGCCGTCGCGGTGGGCGTGCCGATGCTGGACGGCGGTGGGCGGGACGTGCGTCCGGCCGCTGTCACGGACGGCCGGGTCGTGGCCCACGCCGACCAGTCGCCGCCGCGCGACCTGATCGGCGCGGGAGATGCCGTCATGGCCGGCTACAGCACGCAGAAGGCAGTGAAGCAGCCGAACAAGGATCAGATCATCACGCGTACCTACCGGCTGCTGGACCCCGACACCGGCACCTACGGGAAGGACGACCGCTGGGCCCTCGTGGCCGTCGCGCCGGGCGCCCGCACGGCCGCCGTGCTGGAGCGGGAGTTGCCCGCCTCCCGGGTGGGTCTGCTGGACATGGCCAGCGGCAGGGTCGAGCGGTGGATCCCGGTGCCGCAGGGCGCCGGCGGGGCGGCCTTCTCGCCCGACGGGACCAGACTGGTCGTCACCACCTACGCCAAGAACCCCGACCGCGCCTTCTGGAGCAAGCGGATCCCGGTGAACGACACGATCGAGCCCCAGCAGGTGCCGAGCCGGACCGGGTTCACGCTGGTCGACGTCGCCTCGGGAGCGGGGCAGTGGCACAAGCTGCCGTACGGGAAGGGCAAGGATGACTGGGCACTCAACGCACGCACGGATCTGGAGTTCAGTCACGACGGGAAGTACCTCTGGGAACCCCTGAGCACCGACCCGGGCCGCAAGTACCACGCCCTCGACGGCACGGACGTGCCGACGCCTGCGACCGAGGCGCATGTGCCCCCGTACGTCGAGGCCGGCCTCTCGCCCGACGGGAAGTACGCGGCCGGCGACTTCGCCGGGCAGGGCGACGAGATCGCCTCCGCCATCGACGATCCCGTCTCCGGCAGGCGCGTCACCAAGGTGCCCGGTCAGCAGCTGCTGGCCTGGGCCGACGGCAAGCGGCTGATCGCCTGGGGCATCGGCGGCGACGGCAACGAGTTCCACCAGCGGCTGGTCCTCGTCACCGTCGGCAGCCAGAAGGTGCGGCCCCTCAGCGGCTTCCGCTCGCCGAAGGACAACACCGGCGGCCGCTGGGAGCCGTTGTTCACGACCCGCTGACCAGCTCCTCGTACCGCGCCAGCAGCCCGTCGGCCCTCTCCCGGCCGGCGGGCAGCAGGGGAGCGCGCACCGGGCCCGCGGGCAGGCCGAGTTCGGCCAGCAGCGCCTTGGCGGTGACGGTGCCCGGCAGGCCCGCGCCCATCATCGCCTCGACCAACGGCGTCGCCCGCAGCTGGAGTTCGGTGGCGCGGCCGGTGTCACCCGCGTCGAAGGCGTCCAGGACGGCGGCGATGTGGCCCGGTACGGCGTTGGCGACCGTGCTCACACAGCCGGCCGCGCCCACCGCGTACAGCGCGAGGACGTGCTCGTCACAGCCCGCGTAGTACGCCAACTCCGTGTGCGCCAGCACCTTCTGGACGCCGAGGAAATCGTATGAGCAGTCCTTGACCGCCACGATCCCCGGGTGCTCGGCGAGGCGGATCATCGTCTCCGGTTCGATCCGGGTGCCGGTGCGACCCGGGATGTCGTAGAGCATCACCGGCAGGCCGCTCGCGTCGGCGACCTCGCGGAAGTGCGCCTCCACCGCCTCCTGCGGGGGCCTGCTGTAGTACGGGGTCACCACCAGCACCCCGTCCGCGCCCGCCTTCCCGGCCGCCAGGGCGAGCTCGATCGTGTGCCGGGTGTCGGCGGTCCCGACGCCCGCGACCAGACGGACCCGGTCGCCGACCGCCTCCCGGACGGCCCCGACCAGGTCCGCCTTCTCCGTGTCCGTGGTGGTCGGCGACTCGCCCGTGGTGCCGTTCAGCACCAGGCCGTCGCAGCCCTCGGCCACCAGCCGGCCGGCCAGCCGCCGGGCCCCCTCCAGGTCGAGCGCGCCCGACTCGGTGAACGGGGTGATCATCGCGCAGAGCGTACGGCCGAAGGGCTTGCGTCGGTTCGTCATACGAGTAGTCTCGGCACGACCATGGTGAAGCTCTACTTAATTCTTCTATAGAGTATTGATAAGTATTGCTGAGATGTTGGGTGGACGGCCGAAGGTGCTGTGTCCAACCAGTCCGTTCATGGGTCACTATGGGGGCCGGACGGTCATCGACGTCGGTCATGGGAGGCACCATGAAGCTCGGCAAG
The DNA here is from genome assembly GCF_056434305.1 of Streptomyces sp. NPDC044061. Lineage (NCBI taxonomy): Bacteria > Bacillati > Actinomycetota > Actinomycetes > Kitasatosporales > Streptomycetaceae > Streptomyces > Streptomyces sp. NPDC044061. Next base: position 159,179 of record NZ_JBWKFL010000012.1, read on the forward strand.
GCACTGGCCACCGGAGTCGCCGAGGAGCGGCCACTCGTCCGCGAGGAGGAGCCGCGGCTCCCCGAGGAGATCACCCGCACCGCACCGGCCGAACCGCCGGCCCGCGAAGAGGTACCGGCGGCCCGATGAGGCTGCGGCTCCCGGTGGAACGCCCGACGGAGCCGCCGACCGGACACAAGATCGCCCACCCGGTGCTGTCCCAGGACGGCACCCGGGCCGGGTTCACCGGTGTGTCCCTGGGCGGCGCGCTGCCGTACGGCGTGCTCGCCGACGCCTCGTGCGTCTACGGGCGCCGCCACCGTCCGCCCGCGCGCCTGTGCGACTGCGGCTTCCACTGCGTGCACGACCGCACGGCCGCCGAGGCGCTGCTGTGCACGGCGGAGCACCGGAGCGCGATCCTGCTCGAAGTCTCCGTGCTCGGCGCCTACATCCGCTTCGAGCGCGGTTACCGCTACGCACGGCAGCGTGTACGCACGGCGACGGTCGGCCCGTGCGCCTGCGGTGCCACCGCCGCCGCGCTCGCCGACGCGGGCTGGGGCAGACCCGGCTGGCAGGCCCTCGCCCCCGCGTGCGGGGGGTGCGCGGGCGGGCGTACGTCCGTCTCGCTCGCCGGATTCGCCCGGCTGGCCGGGGAGGGCCTGCGGGTGGTCGCGGGGAGTGGCGCCGGGGCCGTCCCGTCCGCCGAGTTGGCCGCCGCCGGGGACCTGGGTGTCCCCGAACTCGTCGCCGAAGCAGCCCTGTTGCAGGCCCGGCTGGACTGGTTCCAGACCCAACTCGCACGGCTCGGCGACCGCGGGGCCGGGGGAGCGGAGCACGGCTAACGGCTCCGGGCCGGGGTACCCGGATGTTCCGTACAGAGAGGAGGCGGAACACCGTGACCGTGACCCAGCACGCACGGCCCGCGGCCGACGGGCACCCCTCCACGGGTGAACTCGTCGGTCGGGCCACCGAACAGCTCTCCCGGCTCCTGCGGCAGGAGGTCACCCTCGCCAAGGAGGAGCTGACCGAGAAGGGGCGCCGGGCCGGACGCGGCGGCGGGCTGCTGGGCGCCGCGGGCGCCGTCGGATACGTCGGCCTGATCGTCCTGGCCGGCGCGGCCACCGCCGCACTCTCCCTGACCCTGCCCGTGTGGGCGGCGGCGCTGATCGTCGCCGCGGTCTTCTTCGCCGTGGCCGGTCTGCTGGCCGCGTCGGGGCGCGCCCAGCTGCGCCGTGCCGCCCCGCCCACACCCGAGGAGACGCTCGGCAGCGTCAGGGCGGACGTCGACGCGATCAGGGAAGGGGCACATCGATGACGCACAGGATCCCGCACGGCTCGGGCGCCAAGGGGCCCGACGAGCTGCGACGCCAGATCGAGCACACCAGGAGCCAGCTCGGCGACACCGTCGCGCAGTTGGTGGACAAGGCCGATGTGAAGGGCCGGGCCCGCGCCCGGGCCGCCGACCTGAAGGACAAGGCCGGTGCCATGACCGTCCAGCTGCGCGCGAGTGCCCGGCACGCCGGCCACGCCGTGCAGGACCGGGCGACCCACGCCGGCCACGCCGTCCAGGACCGGGCGACGCACGCCGGCCACGCCCTTCAGGACCGGGCGACCCACGCGGGGCACGCCGTACAGGACCGGGCCGCGCGGGCGGGCCACTCCGCCGAGGGGAACGTCCCGCAGCCCCTGCGCGGAGCGCTGCGCACGGGCATGCGCCACCCGGGGCCGATCCTCGCCGTGGGCGTGCTGGGCGCCGCCGCCGTGGCGGCGGGCATCGCCTGGCGCAGGCAGCACCACCACTGACCGCGGCACCCGCTCGGCGCGGGCTGGCCCCACCCTCTCACCGAAAATTCTGTCCGTCTGGACAAAAAAAGTTTTCGGTGGGAGGGTGGACGCATGCTGGACGTGACCGTGATCGAGGACCCCGAGGCAGCGGCCGTATCGCTCGACCCGATACGGGCCCGGCTGCTCGCCGAGCTGGCCGCCGCGCCCGCGTCGGCCGCGATGCTGGCCGGCCGGGTCGGCCTGCCCAGGCAGAAGGTGAACTACCACCTCAAGGCGCTGGAGCGGCACGGCCTGGTCGAACTGGCCGGGGAGCGCCGCAAGGGCAATGTCACCGAGAGGCTGATGCGCGCCACCGCCGCGTCGTACGTCATCTCGCCGGCCGCCCTGCCCGCCGTGCAGCCGGACCCGGACCGCTTCCGCGACCAGCTCTCCGCGCGCTGGCTGCTCGCGCTCGGCGCCCGCCTGGTGCGGGACGTCGGCGCGCTGATCACCGGTGCCACCAGGGCCCGCAAGCCGCTGGCGACCTATGCCCTGGACGGCGAGGTCCGCTTCGCCTCCGCCGCCGACCGCGCGGCCTTCGTGCAGGAGCTGACGGCGGGCGTGAGCGCCCTGATGCGCAAGTACGACGCCCCCGACAGCGAGGGCGGCCGCGACCACCGGATCGTCGTCGCCCTCCACCCCACGGTCAAGGACCAGCCCCCCGTCGAAAGCTGAGCAGGAGCCCGCCATGTCCAAGGAATTCGAGATCGTCCGCGAGTTCGAGGTCGACGCCCCGCCGGAGAAGGTGTGGGACGCGATCACCACCGGCACCGGTGGCTACCTGTGGCCGATGGACCCGCCCGAGCCCCGCGAGGGCGGCCAGGGGCCCTTCGGCTCCACCGTCACCGCCTGGGACCCGCCCCACCGCTACACCAACCGCAGCGAGGACGTCGGCTTCCCGGTCCAGTCCGTCAACCAGCTCGACTACACCATCGAGCCCCGCGACGAGGGGCGCCGCGCCTGGGTGCGCTACGTGCACAGCGGCATCTTCACCGACGACTGGAACAACCAGTACGACGGCGCGAGCAAGCACACCAACTTCTATCTGCACACCCTGTGCGAGTACCTCACGCACTTCGCGCCCCGCCCGGTCGCCTTCGCCCAGGTGGACGGACCCGCGGCCTCGCAGTCGCCACGGGCGCTCGCCGCCGCCGCACGGGCGCTCGGCCTCGCGGACGACACGGCCGCGGGCTCGAAGGTGAGCGTCCAGGGCCCGGGTGGCAAGGCCCTGGACGCCGTGCTCGACTACCGCAACCCGTACTTCGTCGGGCTGCGCACCGACCACGCCCTCATCCGCTTCTTCGGGCGCGGTCACTGGGGCGCCCCGCTCGGCGTCAGCGTGCACGACTTCGCGCCGGACGCCGACGCCGAGGCGAACGGAACCGCCTGGCAGGACTGGCTGAACGGCGTGTTCAGCCGGCCCTGAGGCGAGTTACGGGCGGAACCGCAGGACCTGCGGGTCGTGGTCGCTGATCTGGTCGTTGAACTCCGAGTTGATGTGCACGCTGTCGTACTCGAAGTCGCAGCCGCGCCGGATCGCCGGGCTGATCAGGATCTGGTCCAGGACCTGCTCGTTGCCCTGGTAGTCATAGCTGTAACGCTGGCTGCGGGGCAGCGACTTGATCGCCGACCACAGCTCGCCGTCGCCCTCGAGGATCTGCGCGGTCTCGGAGAACTCGAAGTCGTTCATGTCGCCGAGGGCGATGACGTCCGCGTTCTTCTGCGCGGACAGGATGTCCTTGACGAACGCGTTCACCTCGGTCGCCTGTGCGTGGCGCTGGATCTCCGAGCTGCGCACCGGCGGCTGGTACTGCGCCGTCAGACCCTGGTCGCCACCCTTGGAGTTGAGGTGGTTGCCGATCACGAAGACGGTCTTGCCGCGGAAGACGAACTCGCCGACCAGCGGCTTGCGGCTGTTGGCCCAGGCGGCGTTCGCCGGGTCGATGCGGCCCGGGGAGGCCGTCAGCTGCGCCTTGCCGTGCACCTTGGTGACCTCGACCGCGGTGGTCGAGTCGCCGCCGGCGCGGTCCACGAAGGACACCCGCTCGGGGTTGAACAGGAAGACCTGGCGGATGTTGCCGCCGGGCTCGCCGCCGTCCTGGTCGTTGACCGGGTTGATCGACCGCCAGTCGTACTTCGGGCCGCCCGCGGCGACGATCGCGTCGATCAGCTTGTTCACGGTCCCGCTCGCGTCGACCGTGCCGTCGTCCTTGGCGCCGTTGTTGTCCTGGATCTCCTCCAGGGACACGATGTCGGGCGACTGCAGGTTGTTCACGATCGCGGCGGCGTGCTTGTCGAAGGTGGCGTCCGTCGGGTCGAGGTTCTCGACGTTGTAGGTCGCCACCGCCAGCTCGCCGCGCGACTGCTGCTGCGTCGTCTCGCGCTCCAGGCCACCGCTCTTCAGCGTGCCGAGCTCGCTCGCGACCAGGGTGTAGCCGCCGAACTGGTTGAAGTCCAGCGGGCCCGTGGTGGTGCCCTCGAGGGTGTCGCCGACATTCGCCTTCGGGAAGTCGGCGGTCGAGCCCAGCGACTGGATCTGCAGCCGGCCGGTGTTCTGGGAGTCGTAGGAGCCGTACACCGTGCCGCCGCGGCGGTTGCGGTGCTCCCACGGCTTCACCGTGACCCACAGCTCGCTGTAGGGGTCGGTGGCGGTGACCACGCGGGTGTCGGCGACCTGGACGTTCATGCCCTCCAGGGACTCGTAGTAGTCCAGGGCGTACTTCGACGGGTCCAGGGTCAGGCCGTTGACGGAGCCGGCCGCGGCCGTGTCGCCGGCCGGGGCGTACGCGTCCGGCACCGAGGCCTCGTCGATCACGGCGGGCGCCGGGACCGCGTTGCCGGTGGAGACGGTGGTGACGGTCGGCTTGGTCAGCTCCGTCAGCGACTGGTTGCCGCTGGAGGCGCCGCCCGGGACGTACTCGGACACGGTGCCGGTGACCGTGACGGAGTCACCCACCGCGACCTTCGGGGTGGAGCTGGTGAAGACGAACACGCCCTCACTGGTGGCCGGGTTGTCGTCCGGGGTCGGATCCTGGATCCAGAAGCCCCTGGACGAGCCGTAGGTGCGCGTGGCCGTGACGATGCCGGGCACGTCCGTGACCTTCTGACCCGCGAACGGTGATATTCGCGTGGTGCCCTGGATGTCGTGGATGCGCACCGAGTCGGCGTGCGCGGGCAAGGTGAGGACGACGGTCGACGCGGCGGAACAGACGGCGGCGACGGTGAGCGCGGCGAGGCGCGCGGAAGACCTGCTCGGCAAGGGATCCCTCCGGGGACGTGACGATGCGCCGGGACGAGGGTGGAACGGGAGCGTGCCGGGCTCGTAGCCCTGCGTGACACGCATAGAGCCGAGTGAACAGTTGTCCCCCCAACTTCTACGCGCGTCAATCTCCTGCCTAGCGCCGGGAGTTGTCAAGGTTTCGGCCATGTACGCCCGCCGGCCGGGAGATGAACCGGGCGGCATGGGTGGAAATCCGTCTACGCTGAGCGGTTGAGTACGTTCACGGTCCAAGGAGAACCAGCCGATGTCAGACAGCTCCCCCCTGCCGCCCGTACGGCTGCACCCCGAAGCGGAGCTGGCGCGCGCCGCGCTGTCCACGCCGTTGCTCTCCCGCGCCGCCCGCCTCGCCCGCTGGGCCGGACCCGGGACCCGCGTGGACGCCGGCGGCGGCCTGGTCGAGGAGCAGCTTCCGGCCGCCGCCGAGGTGCTCGGGCTGAGCGGGGACGACGCCGCCGCCCACGCCGCCGAGGCATGGCGGGTGGCCCTCGACGCCGGACTGGTCGAGATCACCGACGAGGAGGCCGGGACGGTGACGGCCGGCGAGGAACTGGCGCTGCTCACCGGCGCCTCCCCGCACGACGTGCTCACCGTGTGGCTCAGCGCGCTGGAGACCGTCGTCGCCGACGCGAGCGTGCCCGACCTGGACGGTCTCGTCGAGGCCATGGACGCGGGCGGCGAGGTCGATTTCTCGTCACTCGACTGGGACCCGGAGGCCGAGGCCGAGTTCCTCGACGGCGTCCTCGGCAACCTCTACCTGCTGACGGTCAGTGAGGACGGCCCCGGCGAGGCGCCGGTGCCGCTGCCCGCCCTCGCCGCCTCGATGATCGTCCCCAGCGACATGGGCGAGCCCACCGACGACGTCCTGGAACAGGTCTCCGACGCCATGATGCGCCTCGACGACCAGTTCCGGACGCTGGAGCCGGTCGGACTCGTGGAGTACCGGCCGGTGGACGAGGCGCTCATGGCGGACGCCGACGAGGAGCCCGCGGCGCCCGTGGACGACACCGACGTCGCCCGCTACGGCATGGTCCGGCTGACCCCGCTCGGCGCGTACGGGCTGCGGGCCCGGCTGCTGGAGGCCGGGTTCGAGGCCCCCGCGGTCGGTGAACTCGCCGACAAGGGCGCGGACGCGCTGCTCGACGGCACCGCCCGCTTCGGTCAGTCCGCCGCTCGGGCCGAGACCGAGCAGTGGCTGGCCCGGCGTGACATCCTCGCGGCCGCCAGGGAGTTGCTCGCGGCGGCACGGGGCGCCGATGCCGGTGCGCCGCTGCGCAGGCTGCGCTGCCAGCAGGCGCTGTCCCTGGTCGGTGCGGAGGCCGAGCCGGCGCTGCGGGAGGTGCTGGACGATCCCGAACTGGGCGGACTCGCCCGGGTGTGGCTGAGCGAGCGCGGCGCCGCCGGCGTACCGGCGCCGACCCAGGAGCTGGTGTTCTGGCTGACCGTGGACACGGTGGCCGCACAGCTGGCGGCCGAGGGCAACTCCGACGAACTCCAGGCATTGGTGGAGGGCCTGGCCGCGCAGCACAGCGGCTTCTTCGCCGCGGCCTGGCGGGTGGACCATCCGGCGACCGCGGACGTCCTGGAGGCGATGGGACGGCTGCACCCGGACAAGAGGGTGGCCAAGGAAGCGAGGAAGGCGGCTTTCAAGGCGCGCTCCGCGCAGGGCGGCTGAGCACCCGCGGGAGCGAAACATGGCCGGTGCTTTTGTTGGCCATGGGGCAGTGCATACGGATTCATGGAACAGGGGCCTTCGAAGTAGCCCGGCGTTCAACTCCCGTTCAGAGGCGGGCGGGAGCGTGTGCGCCGAACAGAGGCCCCCCACCCTCCACGGCACGCCCACCGTCACAGGAGACACCATGTCGCTCAGCCGCAGGGACTTCGCCAGAAAATCCGCGATCACCGGTGCCGGGGTCGCACTGGCGGGCAGCGTCGGCGCCCTCGCCACCGCACCGAACGCTCTGGCCGCCACGGACATCGAGAGCACGGACGGCGAGTCGGCGCACGGGCACCACGGGGTCGGCTACGGGCCGCTGATCCCCGATCCGGACGGCATCCTCGCCCTGCCCGAGGGCTTCTCCTACGAGATCATCACCTACAGCGGCAGGACCAGGCTGGAGTCGGGCGAGTTCACCCCGTCCAACCACGACGGCACCTCCACCTTCGACGGCCCGCGCGGCGCCACCCTCCTCGTCAACAACCACGAGCTGAAGGGCCCGCGCGCCGGCTGGAAGTACCCGGTGCCGCTCACCGAGGGCCTGGTCTACGACCCCGCCGCCGCCGGTGGCTGCACGGTCGTCGAGGTGCGCCGCGACCACGTCGCCGAGTGGGTCGGCATCGCCGGCACCTCCACCAACTGCGCGGGCGGCAACACCCCGTGGGGCACCTGGCTGACCTGCGAGGAGACCGAGGACAAGGCCGGCCAGAACGGCATGACCAAGGACCACGGCTACGTCTTCGAGGTCGACCCCGAGGACCGCCGGGCCAACCGCGAGCCCAAGCCGATCAAGGCGCTCGGCCGCTACGCCCACGAGGCCGTCGTAGTCGACCCCAAGCGCGGCCACCTCTTCCTCACCGAGGACGCGGCCGGACCCAACGGCCTGCTCTACCGCTGGACCCCGCCGGAGGGCTTCCGCCACGGCCGCGGCAAGCTGCGCACCCTCGCCGACGACGCGGGCGTCCTGCAGGCCTTCAAGTGCTTCGACTCCGGCGGCAAGTTCGTGGACGACCTCTCCCGCGCCACGAAGATCGGCACCGTGTACGGCGTCGACTGGGTGGACGTCCCCGACCGTGACGCCAAGGCCGTCTCGACCCGCAAGCAGTTCACCGGCGGCCAGATCACCCGCGCCCGCAAGCTCGAGGGCATGTGGTGGGGCGACGGCGGCACGTACATCGTCTCCTCCTTCGCCCGCGAGGAGAGCCCCGTCCAGCACGACGGCCAGGTCTGGTTCTACGACCCCAAGCGCCGCACCCTCACCCTGAAGGTCCTGCTCGGCGTGAACCCCGATCCCTCCGCCGACGGCGCCTTCGACGGCCCCGACAACATCACCGTCTCCCCGTACGGCGGCCTGGTCATAGCCGAGGACGGCGAGGGCGTGCAGCACCTGTTCGGCGCGACCGAGCGCGGCCGCACCTACCCCATCGCCCGCAACGAGCTGAACATCGGCACCGCGGAGAAGCCCGAGTACAGCGAGTTCACCGGCGTCACCTTCTCCCCCGACGGCCGCACCCTGTTCGCCAACATCCAGGACCCGGGCATCATGCTGGCCATCACCGGCCCGTGGAAGCGGCAGAAGTGCGACTGACGGTCGCCCGGTAATTAATTCGCTCGCCCGTCCCGCGGCTCCCCTCCTAGAGTGATCCATGTCCAGGTGCGAAGGCAGGACCTACTTCCACTCTTAATGGGGAGGCCGCGGGTTCGAATCCCGCCACCGGCTCCAACAGGCCGGTGTAGCTCAGGGGCAGAGCACCAACCGTCGGTTCCGCCGGCCTCGATCTCTGGACACCGAAAACTTCATGCACCTCCCGGTGCGCGGGTCACGGCTACTTCTTTCGCAAAGAGAATCCCCGCCGTGGCCGACTTGATCTCGGGAGGCGCAGCACTGGGTGGGTGTCCGGTGCGCAGGCAGCGGTTACTTCATTGGATCAGAAGGCTGCGGGTTCGACTCCCGTCATCGACTTCGGGTCGGTGTAGCTCAATGGATAGAGCATCTGACTAAAGTCCGCAGCCGACTCCTGATCTCGGACACCCTCCTTTTGTCGCGCCTCCCTCCGAAATGCAAACGAATTCGGGGGAATTCATCATGGCGCGATTCAACACGCGTACCGCCAAGGCGCAGCCGAAGTCGGCGGTGACGTCGACGGGCCGCATCCTGCGTACCTACGAGGGCGGCCGGGGCCAGGAGCGCGACCCGCGCTCGGAGCTGTTCCTGCTCGCCGTCTCCAACTTCGTCTCGCAGGACACCTTCTACGAGGGCGGTGCGGACCGCGACGACCGGTTCACCCGCCTCGTGCGCGACCTCGCCGTCAGCGACCCGGACTGGACGGCCGGTCTGCTCGGCTGGCTGCGCGGCGAGGGCAACATGCGGACGGCCTCGATCGTGGGCGCCGCCGAGTACGTGCACGCCCGGCTCGCGGCGGGCGCGACCGACGGCCCGCCGAACCGGCAGGTCGTGGACTCGGTGCTCCAGCGCCCGGACGAGCCCGGCGAGCTGCTCGCGTACTGGACCGCGACGTACGGCCGCGCCATTCCCAAGCCCGTCAAGCGCGGCGTCGCCGATGCCGTAGGACGGCTGTACCACGCCCGGTCGCTGCTGAAGTACGACACCGCGTCCAAGGGCTTCCGCTTCGGCGACATCCTCAACCTGGTGCACGCGGCACCGGACCCGGACAAACCGTGGCAGGGCGAGCTGTTCCGGTACGCGCTCGACCGCCGGCACAACCCGGACACCGCAGTGCCGCCCGCGTCGCTCGCGGCGCTCGTCTCGCACCGCGAGCTGATGGCGCTGCCCGTCGAGGAGCGGCGGGCGGTCGTCACCGCGCCCGACGGCGTCGAGCGGCTGGCGGCGGCCGGCATCACCTGGGAGGCGCTGGCCGGCTGGCTGCAGGGCCCGATGGACAAGGCGGCCTGGGAGGCCGTGATCCCCTCCATGGGGCCGATGGCGCTGGTCCGCAACCTGCGGAACTTCGACGAGGCGGGTGTCTCGGACGAGGTCGCCGCCCGGGTCGCGGCGAAGATCAGCGACCCGGAGCAGGTGGCGCGCTCGCGGCAGTTCCCCTTCCGCTATCTGGCCGCCCACCGGCACGCGCCGTCGCTGCGCTGGTCCTACCCGCTGGAGCGGGCGCTCGGCCACTCGCTGGCCAACGTGCCCGCGCTGCCGGGCCGGACGCTGGTGCTGGTCGACCGCTCGGGCTCGATGTTCTGGTCGCCGGTGTCCGAGCGCTCGCAGCTCACCCGGGCCGACGCGGCGGCGATCTTCGGCACCGCGCTCGCGCTGCGGGCCGCGGACGCCGACCTGGTGCAGTTCGGCACGACCAGCGCCAAGGTGAAGTTCCGCAAGGGCGAGTCGGTGCTGAAGATCCTGGAGCGCTTCGGCGACCTGGGCGGCACCGACACCACCGAGGCGGTGCGCCGGCACTACCGGAAGCACGACCGGGTGCTGATCGTCACCGACGAGCAGTACGCCCCGCACCACCAGGGCGACCCGACCTCGCAGATCCCGGCCCACATCCCGGTCTACACCTGGAACCTGGAGGGCTACCGGGCGGGCCACGGCCCGTCGGGCACGGCGAACAGGCACACCTTCGGAGGCCTGTCGGACTCGGCCTTCCGGATGGTGCCGCTGCTCGAGGGGGCGAGGAACGCCGACTGGCCGTGGCAGGCCTGAACCACGGTCGGCCCTGATCGTGGCCCGCACTTCTACGGGGGGTGCGGGCCGCACCCTTGTCCGCGAGGGTTCTGATATCTAACATTTCAGTTTGTGGAGACGCTACGACCCCTTACCCGCACCCTGCTCCGGGACCGCGCCTACGCCGCGATCCGGGACGCCATCGTGGCCGGGGAGATCGAGCCCGGTGCGGTGGTGCGGGACGCCGACCTCGCCGAGCGGCTCGGGCTGTCCCGCGCGCCCGTGCGCGAGGCGTTCGCGCGGCTCGTGGACGAGGGGCTGCTGGAGAGCAAGCCGCAGAGCTACACCCGGGTGACCCCGCTCGTCGCCGCCGACGTACGGGACGCGGCGGCCGTGGTCGGCGCCATGCACGAGCTGGTCACCCGGGTCGCCGTCCCCCGGCTGCGGGACGCGGACCTCGCGGACATGCGCGCCGCCAACGACCGGTTCGCCGCCGCCGTACGCGCCGGTGACGTCGACGAGGCCCTGCGCGCCGACGACGAGCTGCACGACGTACTGGTCCGGGTGAGCGGCAACCGCGCGGCCGCGGCGACCGTCGCCCGCTACACCCCGCTCATCCGCCGCCTGGAACGGCAGCGCTTCGGTGAGGGCGGCTCGTGCCGCTCGGCCGGGCTGCACGGGCGGCTGATCGAGGCCTGTGCCGACGGTGACGTGGACGGTGCCGTCCGGGTCACGGCCGACATCTGGCGCACTCTCGCAGACCTGGCCGACCCCGACTGACCACGCCCGCCCCAGGAGGTCCCGTGTCCCTGTCTTCCTACGCCCGCTATCCGCTGCTGCTCGGCCCCTCCCCGGTGCACCCCCTGGAACGCCTGACCGCCCACCTCGGCGGTGCCTCCCTGTGGGCCAAGCGGGAGGACTGCAACTCCGGGATCGCCTACGGCGGGAACAAGACCCGCAAGCTGGAGTACCTCGTCGCCGACGCGCTCGCACAGGGCTGCGACACGCTCGTCTCGATCGGCGGGGTGCAGTCCAACCACACCCGCCAGGTCGCCGCCGTCGCCGCCCGCGCCGGGCTGAAGTGCGTGCTGGTGCAGGAGAGCTGGGTGGAGTGGCCGGACTCCGTGTACGACAAGGTCGGCAACATCCTGATCAGCCGGCTCGCCGGGGCTGAAGTGCGGCTGGTGCGAGCCGGGTTCGGGATCGGGTTCAAGGAGAGCTGGGAGCGGGCGCTCAGGGACGTCGAGGAGTCCGGCGGCAAGCCGTACGCCATCCCGGCGGGCGCCTCCGACCACCCGCTCGGCGGCCTCGGGTTCGCCCGGTGGGCGTACGAGGTCGCCGAGCAGGAGCGCGAGTCGGGCGTCTTCTTCGACACGGTGATCGTGTGCTCGGTGACCGGGTCCACCCAGGCGGGCATGGTCGCCGGGTTCCAGGCGCTTCGGGAGGCGGGTGGCCGGCCGCGCCGGGTGCTCGGGATCGACGCCTCGGCCGAGCCCGCCCGCACCCGTGAGCAGATCGCCCGGATCGCCCGCGCCACGGGCCGGCTGATCGGCGTGGAGGGGGAGTTGACCGTCGAGCTGGACGAGAGGTACCACGCGGGGACCTACGGCGTCCCGGACGAGTCCACCCTGGAGGCCATGCGGCTCGCCGCGCGGACCGAGGGCATGGTCACCGATCCCGTCTACGAGGGGAAGTCGATGGCCGGGCTCGTCGACCTCGTCCGGCGCGGCGAGATCGGCGCGGACTCGACCGTGCTGTACGCGCACCTCGGCGGACAGCCCGCGCTCAACGCCTACAGCGCCCTGTTCTAGGCCCTAGGCGGACTCGCGCCGGCCGGTGATCACCGTCGCCGCCACGGCGAGCGCGGCCAGGGCGATCAGCGCGCCGGCGCCGAAGGCGCGGGAGGCCCCATGGGTGAGGACGGCGCCCGGCGCTCCGGTGGTGTGCCTGGCCGCCGCGCCGTACACGGTGACCAGGACGGACAGTCCGACGGTGCCGCCCATCCACTGCAGCGTCTGCAGCAGTCCGGAGGCCGCTCCCGCCTCCCGGGGTTCGACGGCGGCCAGGATGGTCGCGTTGAGCGGCATGAAGCTCAGGCCCACGCCCAGCCCCAACAGCAGCAGCGGGCCGAGCAGTCCGGCCGCGTAGCCGTCCCCGGGACCCAGTCGCCACAGCCACCCGGTGCCCGTGGCGACCAGCGTGATCCCGGTCAGCAGCACCGGCTTGGCGCCGAACCCGGGCGAGCAGACGGGGCACCAGCCGTACCACCGTGAACATCACCAGGGTCAGGGGCAGGAAGGCGAGGCCCGAGCGCAACGGGCTGTAGCCCAGGACCTGCTGGCAGATGAGGGTGAGGAAGTAGAAGGCGCCGAACATGCCCGCGGGCAGCAGCAGGATGCTCGCGTAACCGCCGGCCCGGTCGCGGTCGGCGAACAGCCGCAGTGGCATGACGGGCTGTTCGGCCCGGGCCTCGACGAGCGCGAAGGCGGCCAGCAGCGCGGCCGCCGCACCGAAGCCGAGCAGCGCCCGGGTGTCGCTCCAGCCCGCGTCCGAGACCCGGATGAACGCGTACACGAGGGAGGTGGTCCCGGCCGTGCCCGTCAGCGCGCCGCCGAGGTCGAAGCGGCCGGCGTGGCGCGGGGTCTCGGTGACGAAGCGGGGCAGGGCGAGGACGAGACCGAGGCCGATGGGCACGTTGATGAGCAGGGCCCAGCGCCAGGAGGCCCAGGAGGTGAGCAGGCCGCCGAGGACCAGGCCGACCGAGCCGCCGATGCCGGCCATGGAGGAGTACACGCTCAGGGCGTGGTGACGGCGGGGTCCCTCGGGGAAGTTGGTGGTGATCAGGGCGAGGGTGCTGGGGGCGATGAGAGCGCCGCCGAGGCCCTGGAGCGCGCGGGCGGCGAGCAGCCAGCCGCTCTCGGTGGCGAGGCCGCCGAGCAGTGAGGACAGGGCGAACAGCGCCGCGCCGGCGGCCAGCGTGCGGCGGCGGCCGAGGATGTCTCCGACGCGTCCACCGAGCAGCAGCAGGCCGCCGAAGGCGAGCGTGTAGGCGTTGAGCACCCAGGACAGGCCGGTGCGGCTGAAGTGCAGGCCCCGGGCGATGTCGGGCAGCGCCACGTTGACGACGGTGGAGTCGACGCCGACCATCAGGTAGGCGGTGACGATGACGAGGAGGGTGGTGCCGAGGCGCGCGGGAGGCGAGGGCGCGAAGGTGGTGCCGACGGTGGCGGACGGGCTGGACGGGCTGGACGGGGCGGACATGGTGTTCTCCCGGTCTGGGCGTCCCCGGGCGCGGCGGCGCACACGGGCAGGGCGGAGCGGACTGCCCGGAGCACACGGCGATAAGCGGGGACTGTCTCCGTTTAGTGCTCGATAAGATACGGAGAGGGTCCCCGGTTTGCAAGGAGTAGTTGGATGACGCAGGTCAGGCCCATGCGCGCGGACGCTCGGCGCAACTACGAGCGGTTGCTGAAGGTGGCGGCCGACGCCTTTGCCGAGCATGGGGAGAGCGCGTCGCTCGACGACATCGCGAAGCGGGCGGGCGTCGGCTCGGGCACGCTCTACCGGCACTTCCCGACCCGGCAGGCGCTGCTGGAGGCGGCGTACGTGGACCGGATCGAGGCGCTCGGGACGCGGGCCGACGAGCTGGCGGAGGAGCTGCCGCCGGGTGAGGCGCTGACGGAGTGGCTGAACGAACTGTGCGTCGCCACGATCCAGGTGCGGGGGCTGAAGTCCCTGCTGGGCTCGGCGGTCACGGACGGCAGCTCGGCCGCGCTGACGGCGTGCGGCACGTCGGTGAAGGGCGCGGCGACCCGGTTGGTGGAGGCGGCCCAGGCGGAGGGGGTGCTGCGGGCCGATCTGGAGCCGATCGAGGTGCTGCGGCTGGCCCACGGGGTGGCGACGGCCTCGGAACTGGCGAACGGGCAGGGGCGGGAGATCCGCCGGTACCTGGCGCTGCTGAGGGAGGGGCTGCGGCCGGGCGGGAACCGATGACGGGGCGCCCCCTGGGAACGGGGGCGCCGAGGAACGCCGTACGACCGCCTACAGAGCCCGGGACCCCGGCTCCACCATGTTCCTCACCGTGCGGGCCTTCACGAACTCGCCCATCGCCGTCATCTCCCACTCACCGGAGAACTGCCGGATGAGCTTGGCCATCATCACGCCCGTCTGCGGCTCGGCGTTGGTGAGGTCGAAACGGACCAGCTCCTCTCCGGAGGCGGCGTCCAGCAGACGGCAGTAGGCCTTGGCGACCTCGGTGAACTTCTGCCCGGAGAAGGAGTTGACCGTGAAGACCAGGCCGGTGACCTCCTGGGGGAGACGGCCGAGGTCGACCGTGATCACCTCGTCGTCGCCCCCGCCCTCGCCGGTGAGGTTGTCACCGGAGTGCTTGATCGCGCCGTTCAGGATCGTCAGCTTGCCGAAGTAGCAGCTGTCGACGGCGTTGCGCTGCGGACCGTAGGCGATGACCGAGGCGTCCAGGTCGATGTCCTTGCCGCGGAACGCGGGCTCCCAGCCGAGGCCCATCTGCACCAGGGAGAGCAGCGGGCGGCCGCCCTTGACCAGGGACACGGTCTGGTTCTTCTGCAGGCTGACCCGGCCCTTGTCCAGGTTGATCTTGCCGGTGCCGGGCGCCGGAGCCGGCGGGGCGGCCGGGGCGACCGGGGCGACCGGGGCGACCGGGGCGGGCGGTGCCACCGGGGCCTGCGCGGCGGGCGCCGGCGGGGCGGCCGGCTGCTGCGGCGGGGCCGCGGGCGCGGCGGCGGGCTCCTCCACCGTCACGCCGAAGTCCGTCGCGATGCCCGCCAGTCCGTCGGCGTACCCCTGGCCGACGGCGCGGGCCTTCCACTGGCCGTTGCGGCGGTAGATCTCCACGACGACCAGCGCCGTCTCCGTGCCGAGCCGAGGCGGAGTGAACGTGGCCAGGACCGGGCCGCCGTCCGCCTCCCGGATCGTGGCCGTCGGCTCGATCCCCTGGAAGGTCTGGCCGGCCGCGTCCGGGCTGGCCGTGACCACGATCTTCTCGACGTCCGGCGGCACGGCGGCGGTGTCGACCGTGATCGCGTCGGGCGTCGCACCGCCACCGGACCGGTAGGTCACGCCCGGTCCGGTGGGCTGGTTGTAGAAGATGAAGTCGTCGTCGGAGCGCACCTTGCCGTCGGCGGTGAGCAGCAGGCCCGACACGTCGAGCCGCACCGGCGCGGAGACGTCCACCGTCACGCGGGCGGCCGACAGAGGGATGTTCGAGCCTGGGGTCATAGCTGTCATGACTGGGGTAACGAACGACACCGCTTTACCGTTCCCTTACCGACGCCCGGACGGCCGACCGCTCCCCGGCCGGCTCAGGGCACCACCACGATCTTGCGCCCCACCCCAGCCGCGAACTGCTCCAGGGCCTGCGGGTACCGCTCCAGCGGGATCCGGTCGCTGATGAACACCTCCGGGTCCAGCACCCCGCCCGCGAACAGCTCGGCCGCCCGTTCGAAGCTGTGCAGCACGGCCATGGAGCCGGTGATCGTGATCTCCTGGTTGTAGATCCGGTACGGGTCGATCGTCACGCGGGTCGCGTAGTCGGCCACCCCGAACTGCAGGAACGTACCGGCCTTGGCCACCCGGTCCAGGCCGTCCTGGATCGCCGCCGCGTTGCCGGTCGCGTCGACGACGACGTCCCAGCCCTGCGGACGGTCCAGTTCGTCCGCGTTCGCGGCGGACGCCGAGACGCCGAGCCTGCGGGCGGTCTCCAGGCGGGCCGAGTTGACGTCCACCACGTCCACGCTCGCCGCGCCGGTGCGCTTGGCCAGCTCCAGCATCATCAGGCCCATGGTCCCGGAACCGTAGATCAGGACGTGCGCGCCGAGGCGGGAGTTGAGCACGTCGTAGCCGCGCACCGCGCAGGACAGCGGCTCCACCAGGGCCGCGTCCTCGGTGCGCACGTGCTCGGGCAGCTTCACGCAGTTCGCCACGGGAGCCACCGCGTACCGGGCCGCCCCGCCCGCCGTCGTCACGCCGATCGCGGCCCACCGCTCGCACAGGTTGTTGTGGCCGGTACGGCAGTGGCGGCACTCGTAGCAGTACAGGGAGGGGTCCACGGCGACCCGGTCGCCGACCGCGATCTCGGTGACCTGGGTGCCGACCCCGACCACCTCGCCCGCGAACTCGTGTCCGGGGACGATCGGCAGCTTGGGCGCGAACTCGCCCTGGAGGATGTGCAGGTCCGTGCCGCACAGGCCGCAGGCGGCGACCTCGACGACCACCTCGCGCGGTCCCGGCGTCGGGTCCGGGACCTCGGTGACGACGGCGCGGCCCACGGACTCGATGACGGCGGCCTTCATTTCACGGCTCCCAATGACAGGCCCTGGACCAGCTTGTCCTGGGCGGCGAACCCCGCGGCGAGCACCGGCAGGGAGATGACGAGCGACGCGGCGCACACCTTGGCCAGGAACAGGCCCTGGCTGGTGATGAAGCCGGTCAGGAAGACGGGGGCGGTCTCGGCGACCACGCCCGTCAGGACTCGGGCGAAGAGCAGTTCGTTCCAGCTGAAGATGAAGCAGATCAGGGCGGTCGCGGCGATGCCGGGCAGGGCGATCGGGGCCACCACGCGCGCGAGGATCACCGGCAGCCGGGCGCCGTCCACCCGCGCCGCCTCGATGACGGCCACCGGCACCTCGGCCAGGAAGGACTGCATCATCCACACCGCGATCGGCAGGTTCATGGACGTGTAGAGGACGACCAGCAGCCAGATGTTGTCGAGCATCTGGGCGTTCTTGGCGAACAGATAGATCGGCAGCAGGCCCGCGACGACCGGCAGCATCTTCGTGGACAGGAAGAAGAACAGGACGTTCGTCCACTTGCGCACCGGCCGGATCGACAGCGCGTAGGCCGCCGGGAGGGCGAGCAGCAGCACGCACACCGTCGACAGCACGGACGCCACCGTGGAGTTGATCAGCGCCGGCCACGGGCTCGCCCCGCCGCCGGTGCCGAAGAACTCCCGGTAGCCGTCCAGGGTCAGGGAGGCGGTGAAGGACGGCGGGTTGGTCGCCGCGTCCGACTCGGAGTGGAAGGACGTCAGGGCCATCCACGCGACGGGCAGGAAGAAGACGATGCCGGCCAGCCAGGCCACCAGGCCGAGGCCGGTTCCTCTGCGCACCCTGTGCTTGACGACGGTTGCGCTCATGCGCGGGACACCTCCTCGCGGAACAGGGACGACACCACGCGCAGGGCGAAGGTCGCGATGACGATCGAGCCGATGACCACCAGGACGCCCGCGGCCGAGGCGAGGCCGTTCTCGTGGGCCTGGTAGAAGCTCTGGTAGACGGTGTAGGGCAGGTTGGCGGTGCCGAGGCCGCCGGAGGTGATCGTGAACACCGCGTCGAAGTTCTGCACGATGTAGATCGAGCCCAGCAGGGCGCCGAGTTCGAGGTAGCGGCGCAGATGGGGCAGGGTGAGGTGGCGGAAGATCTGCCAGTCGCTCGCGCCGTCGACCCGTGCGGCCTCGATCTGCTGCTGGTCCCGGCTCTGCAGTCCGGCCAGCAGGATCAGCATCATGAACGGCGTCCACTGCCACACCAGGGAGGCCTCGACCGCGAGCAGCGGGGTCTTCGAGATCCAGTCCGGCTGTGGGCCGCCCACATAGTGCAACAGCCCATTGAGCAGACCGTATTCGGGGTTGTAGAGCACATGCTTCCAGAGCAGGGCCGCGGCCACGGGCACCACCAGGAAGGGCGCGATCAGCAGGGTGCGCACGACGCCCCGGCCGCGGAACCTGCGATCCAGCAGCAGTGCCAGCGCCAGGCCGAGGACCAGGCTGGCCAGCACCACCGCCGCCGTGAGCAGCACGGTCGTCCACACCGAGTGGCGCAGGTCCGCGTCGGTCAGCACCTGGCGGTAGTTGTCGAGGCCGGTGAAGCGGCGGGCCTTGGGGTAGAGGGCGTTCCAGTCGAAGAAGGAGATCACCAGCGTGGCCACGAACGGCAGCTGGGTCACCACGATCATGAAGACCAGGGCCGGCAGGAGCGGGGCCCGGGTGGCCCAGGCGCGCAGCCGGGCCGAGGGCTGTTTCACCGCCCGTACGGAGGCGGTCGCGAGGGGAGCCGTCGTCGTCGCTGTCATCGTCCCTCGTACTCCTTGGAGATCTTCTCGGCGAGCTGCTGGGACTTCCTCAGGGCCGAGTCGACGGACTGGCGTCCGGCGATGGCCGCGCTGATCTCCTGGGAGACCTTGGTGCCGAGGTCGGTGAACTCGGGGATGCCGACGAACTGGATGCCGGGAGCGGGGCGCGGCTGCACGCCGGGGTCGTTCGGGCGGGCGCTCTCGATCGCCTCCTTCGTCATCTCCTGGAAGGCGGCGGCCGACCTGCGGTAGTCGGCGTTCGTGTAGGTCGAGGCCCGCTTGCCCGCCGGGACGTTCGGCCAGCCGCTGGTCTGACCGACCAGTTGCTCGTACCCCTTGCTCGACGCCCAGGAGACGAACTTCCAGGCCTTGTCGGGGTTGCGGGAGGCCTTCTGGATCCCCCAGGCCCAGGTGTAGAGCCAGCCGGAGGAGCCGGTCTTCTCCACCGGCGCGGGGGCGTAGCCGAGCTTTCCCCTGACCGGGGACTTGGCCGACTCCAGCAGACCGGCCGCGGACGTGGCGTCGTACCACATGGCGACCTTGCCCTGGGTCATGTCGTTGAGGCACTCGGCGAAGCCGGACTGGGCCGCGCCGGACTCGCCGTGAGCACGGACCAGATCGACATAGAACTTTGTCGCCTTCTCGAACTCGGGGGAGTCCAGACGCGCCTTCCAGCCCTTGTCGAACCAGGTCCCGCCGAAGGTGTTCACCACGGTGGTGAGCGGTGCCATCAGCTCGCCCCAGCCGGGCAGCCCGCGCAGGCAGATGCCCTTCATGCCGGGCCGCGCGCCGTCCGCCTTCGCGGCGAGGTCCGCGACCTGCTGCCAGGTCGGGCGGGCCGGCATGGTCAGGCCCTTCGCCTCGAACACGTCCTTGCGGTACATCAGGAAGGACGACTCGCCGTAGAAGGGCTGCCCGTAGAGCCTGCCGTCGTCGCCGGTCAGGGACTGCCGCATCGGCTTCAGCACGTCCTGCTCGTCGTACGACCGGTCCTCGGCGACGTACCGGTCCATGTCGTGCAGC
The DNA here is from genome assembly GCF_056434305.1 of Streptomyces sp. NPDC044061. Classification (NCBI taxonomy): domain Bacteria; kingdom Bacillati; phylum Actinomycetota; class Actinomycetes; order Kitasatosporales; family Streptomycetaceae; genus Streptomyces; species Streptomyces sp. NPDC044061. The sequence continues at coordinate 178,736 of NZ_JBWKFL010000012.1, forward strand.
CAGCCGTTGCGGGCGTAGATCGGTATCTCGTAGTTGGACAGGGTGGCCACGTCGTACTGGCCGGCCTGGTTGGCGAAGTCCTGGCTGATCTTGTCGCGGACGTCGTTCTCGGGCAGGACCGTGAAGTTGACCTTGATGCCGGTCTCCTTCGTGAAGTGGGCGGCGGTCAGCTTCTGCAGCTCGGTCATCTGGGGGTTGTTGACCATCAGCACATTGATGGAGTCGCCGCCGGAACCGGTCCCGCCCGCACCGACCCAGCAGCCGGAGAGCAGCGGGGCGAGCAGCGTCCCTGCGGCGGCCATGGCGAGCGTGGCTCGCGGCCTCCGTCGGCTCGGGGTGCGCATGAATCGCTCCTGGATGTATCGGGATATAAAGGGCAAAATTCGGTGTGAACGGGCCCCGCGAGTGGGCGAGTTGGTTGTTCAGACCCGGATGACCTGCGGGCCCAGCAGGGAGTAGCGGTGGGCCTCGGCGGCCGGGAGCAGCGTGCTCGTTACGATCGCCTCCAGCGCGCCGACCTCGGCGAACCGGCAGAAGCTGACCGCCCCGAACTTGGAGTGCACGCCCGCGAAGACGGTCCGCCGCGCGGCGCGCACGGCCTGGGCCTTGACCTCGCTGACCGCGGGGTCGGGCGTGGTCAGGCCGTGTTCGCGGGAGATGCCGTTGGCGCCGATGTAGGCGAGGTCGACGACGAAGCCGGCCAGCATCTTCGTCGTCCAGTGGTCGACGGTGGCCAGCGTTCCGGCGCGGACCCGCCCGCCCAGCAGCAGGACCGACGTGTTCCCGGCCTCGGCGAGGGCGCCCGCGACCGGCAGGGAGGCGGTGACCACGGTCAGCGGGCGGTCCGTCGGCAGGGCCTCGGCGATGAGCTGCGGGGTGAAGCCCTCGTCCACGAAGACCGTCTCCGCGTCCCCCAGCAGCTCGGCCGCGGCGGCCGCGATCCTGCGCTTCTCGGGGACGTGGCTGGTGGCGCGGAAGGCGAGCGTCGTCTCGAAGCCGGCGCTCTCCACCGGGTAGGCGCCGCCATGCGTACGTCGGACCAGGCCGTGGTCCTCCAGGGCGCGCAGATCGCGCCTGATGGTCTCCTTGGCCACGCCCAGCTCGGTGGCGAGCGCGGTGACGTCGACCGAGCCGGTGGCGCGCGCCGCGCGCACGATCTCGCGCTGGCGCTCTTCCGCCGTCCTCGTGTTCATGTCGTCACCCACTTCCCTGTGCGGCTGCCCGTTCGGGCCATGGGGGAAGTTCTACAGCGGGCACGCGGCACTGACCAGGCCTGTTGCGAGCCCGATACTGCCCGTGTGTGCCCGTTCGCCGTGCGGTGTGCCCGCCTCGGACCTGCGCGGCTTCGCGGGCGGGCGTGGGAGCGGGCGGCCCCGGTGCCCGAACACGGCGGGGGGGGGGGGGGGGGGGGGGGGGGGGGGGGGGGGGGGGGGGGGGGGGGGGGTGGTTGGGGGGGGGGGGGGGGGGGGTGGGTCCTGGGGCACCGAAAAGGGGGGGGGGGGGCCCCCCTCCCCCCCCCCCCCGCCGCCGTGAGCGATCGTTTTCCGCCGCTCGGACGTCCAGGGCCTGTCGATTCCCGTCTGCCCCGCCCGCCCTTCGGGCGATGTCGGGAATTCGAGACAGCCCTAGTACGGCCAGATCGGCGGATCGTTGACGAAGTGCCCGCCCAGGTGGCTGTGGGCCGGGTTCTCCGGGTCCAGCTCGCCCTGCTCGGCGATCAGCTTCTCGGCGTACGGCTCGGAGTCGTCCTGCGGCTCGTAGCCGAGTGCCCGGGCGGTCGTGAGGTCCCACCACAGCCGGGTGTTGGCCGAGGAGCCGTAGACGACCGTGTGGCCGACCTCCTCGGCGGTCAGGGCCGCGTGGAAGAGGCGGGCGCCGTCGGCCGGGCTCATCCACACCGAGAGCATGCGCACGCCGGTCGGCTCCGGGAAGCAGGAGCCGATGCGCACGGAGACGGTCTCCAGGCCGTGCTTGTCCCAGTAGAGCTGGGCCAGGTCCTCGCCGAAGGACTTGGACAGCCCGTAGAAGGTGTCCGGGCGGTGCGGGGTGTCGATCGGGATCGGCGCCTCGCCCGCGCGCGGGGCCGGGGTGAAGCCGACGGCGTGGTTGGAGGAGGCGAAGACGATCCGCGGCACGCCCTCGAGGCGGGCGGCCTCGTACAGGTTGTAGGTGCCCTCGATGTTGGACTTCAGGATCTTCTCGAAGGGCGCCTCCAGGGAGATGCCCGCGAGGTGCACGATCGCGTCCACGCCCCGCACCGCCTCGCGCAGCGCCTCCTTGTCGGAGAGGTCCGCGGTGATCGCGTCCGGCGCGTCCTCGACGGGGCGCACGTCGAACAGGCGCAGCGTGTAGCCGTACTCAGGCAGCAGGGACCGCATCAGGGTGCCCAGCCCGCCGGCGGCGCCGGTGAGCAGAACGGTGCGGGGAGCGGGCATCCTCGGTCTCCTTGGCATCAGCGGCCGTGTGCGTGGACGAGATTCACATGCGTGGACACGCTAGAAAGCGGTCGCATGCCTCGTCAAGTGTGCCGTGACAGGGGGAAATTCGCTGCCGTGTTGCCCGTTCGTGCGCTTGACCCGCTCGGATACGGCCCCGTAGCGTGAGATCGTTCAGAAATATAGACGCCGATCAGAAGCATGCACCGAGTAGCGTGCACCGCGACTGCACCGACAGGGAGCGCCCGTGACGCCTGCCCCTCTCGCCGCCCGGCTCCGCGACCCGAGCGGGCCGCTCTTCTTCCCCGTCACGGCCTACGGCCCGGACGGCACCCTCGACCTCGACGTCTACCGCACCCATGTGCGCCGGGGCGTCGCGGCCGGCGCTGCCGCCGTGTTCTCCTGCTGCGGCACCGGGGAGTTCCATGCGCTGCTGCCGGAGGAGTTCGAGGCCTGCGTACGGGCGGCCGTGGAGGCGGCCGAGGGGCGCGTCCCGGTGATCGCGGGCGTGGGCTACGGCACCGCGCTCGCCGTCCGCTACGCCCGGCTCGCCGAGGGGGCGGGCGCCGACGGGCTCCTCGCCATGCCGCCCTACCTCGTCCTCGCCGACCAGGAGGGCCTGCTGCGGCACTACCGGGAGGTCGCCGCGGCCAGCGCCCTGCCGGTGATCGTCTACCAGCGGGACAACGCGGTCTTCACACCACGGACCGTGGTCGAACTCGCCCGCACCGACGGCGTCGTCGGCCTCAAGGACGGCCTCGGCGACCTCGACCTCGTGCAGCGGATCGTCAGCGCCGTGCGCACCGAGGCCCCCGGCGACTTCCTCTACTTCAACGGCCTGCCCACCGCCGAGCAGACCCAGCTCGCCTACCGCGCCCTCGGCATCACCCTGTACTCCTCGGCGGTGTTCTGCTTCGCCCCCGAGATCGCCCTCGCCTTCCACCGGGCCCTGGAGACGGGCGACCAGGACACCGTGCGCCGCCTCCTGGACGGCTTCTACCGCCCGTTCGTGGAGCTGCGCGCCCAGGGTCGCGGCTACGCCGTCTCGCTCGTGAAGGCGGGCGTACGGCTGCGCGGCCTGGACGTGGGCGAGGTCCGGCCGCCTCTGCACGAGCCGGCCGAGGACCATGTCAAACAGCTCGCCCAGCTGATCGAACGCGGCCACGCGCTGCTGGAGGAGGACGCGTGAAGGCGTCGGCGTTCGTCTACCCCTGGGACGTCAACGGTGACCCGCGGGCCCCCGCCGGGATCGCCGCGCTCGGCGTCGAGCAGGTGACCCTCGCGTCCGCCTACCACTCCACCCGCGCCCTGACCCCCCGCCACCCGCGCCACCGCATCGTCACCGCCGAGTACGCGGCCGTCCTGTACCCGGCCGGCAACCGCTGGGCGGGCCGTGGCCTGCGCCCGTACACGGCCGGCCGCTGGGCCCCCGGAAACGCCTACGGAGAGGCCGCCGAGGCGCTCGCCGGGGCCGGGCTCGAGGTGCACACCTGGGTCGTCCTCGCGCACAACTCCCGCCTGGGCGCCGAACACCCGGACACCTCGGTCGTCAACGCCTACGGCGACCGCTACCCGTGGGCCCCCTGCATCGCCCGGCCCGCCACGCGCGCGTACCTGGTCGACCTGGCAGCCGAGGCCGCCGTACGCCCCGGCGCGCACGGCACCGAACTGGAGTCCCTGGGCTGGTACGGCCTGCAGCACCTGCACGCCCACGACAAGACCTCGGGGGTCGGCCTCGGGGACGCCGGGCAGTATCTGATGTCGCTCTGCTTCTGCCCGGACTGCCGCGCCGGGTACGGCGCACAGGGTCTGGACGCCGACGGGCTGGCGGCCGCCGTACGGGACGCCCTCGAGCCGCTGTGGCGCGGCGCGGCGGACGACGGGGGCTGGCCGGCCGTCGAGAAGCTCCTCGGGGAGGACACGGCGGCCGCCACGCGCGCGTGGCGCGACACCACCGCCCGCACCCTCCAGGAGGAGGCCGTCACCGCCGTGCGCGCCACCGCACCCGACGGGTTCCGGATCCTGCTGCACGCGGACCCGGTGCCCTACCGCTGCGGCGCCAACGTGGGCGTCGACCCGGCCCACGTCCTCTCCGTCGCGGACGGCGTGGTGGTGCCGTGCACGGGCGGTACGGCCCTGCTGACGCCCTTCGCCGAGCAGGCGCGCGAGGACACGGTCCTGGCCGCCAACTTCACGGTGGTCTCCGGCATGGGAGGCACCCCCGGCACGCTCGCGACCGACGCGGCACGCGCGCGTGCGCTCGGCGCGACGGAACTGCGGCTCTATCACGCCGGGTTGGCGTCGGACGGGGACCTCGCGGCGGTGCGCGAGGCGCTCGCCGCGCGCTGACCCCCGAGCGTGCCGGCCGTCAGGAACAGCGCCACGACGTACAGCGGCAGCAGCAGTCCGGGGCCGGCCAGTTCGACCGGACCGGCCCCGGCGGCCGGCCCGACCACGTTCGGCGTGAACAGGAGTGTGTGGACGGTGGCCGTCGCCCGGCCCAGCAGTGGCCCGGGAGTCTCGCGCTGCACGGCGGTGAGCGCGGCGATCAGCACGCACGGCAGACCCAGGCCGATCCCCGCGCAGGACACCAGGACCACCGGATCCGACGGAACGGCCCGCGCGGCCACCGCGGCCGCCGTCAGAGCGATCCCGGCCGCCGCGAACCGGCGCTCGCCGAGCCGCCGCAGCGCAGGCCCGGACACCAGCCCGACCGCCACCGAGCCGGCGCCCTGGACGGCGTGGAGGAGGCCCGCGTAGGCGGGGGAGTGCCCGAGCCGGTCCACCACGGCGTACAGCGTCGTGCTGCTGAGCGAGACGAGCATCATCGTCATACCGCCGGCCCGGACCAGCGGGCGCAGCCCGGGGCACCCCCACAGGTGCCGGAAGCCCGCCACGGTCCGCCGCCGGCCGGCCGCTCCTCGCGCACGCGGAGCAGGGCGCACAGCCCCGCGGCGAGCACGAAGGTGGCCGCGTCGAGACAGGCGACCGCCGGCCCGCCGTGGGCCGCGCAGAGGCTCGCTCCGGTCAGCGGGGCGACGAGCTTCATGCCTTCCGTGAGCGTCGTTCGCAGTCCGTTGACGTCGCCGAGGAGATCCGGGGCGACGGCGTCGCCGACCAGGGCCGACTCGGCGGCCTCGGCGACGACGCCGCCGGCGCAGTACAGGAACAGCACCACGAACAGCAGCCACAGGCGGCCGGGGGAGCCGACGGCGAACAGGGTCGGGAGCAGGGCCGCGAGGCCCGGGTTCACGGTGATGAGCAGGGGCTTTCGGCGCAGGCGGTCGGCGAGCGCGCCCAGCGCCGGGCCCGCCGGGGTCGGCGCCCACAGGGCGAGCGCGCACAGCGCGGCCAGGCCGTTCGAACCGGTGAGGTCCTTGACCCACACGCCCGACGCCGGCCACAGCGAGGAGGTGCCGAAGGCGGACACCAGCACGCCCGTCAGACACAGCGCGGCGTTGCGGTCCCGCAGCACGCGGGTCACCGTCCAGGAAGTCGTCATGCCTGGCCATCGTGGGTCTGAGGGGGGACCCGCGGATCGGTCATCCGCCCTGTTTCGCAGCGGACCGGCACGGCGACAATCCGTCGGAACCTGTCAGTGACGCCCCTGGGACGGCCGCCTGCCCGCCCCTAGCGTCGACCGCATGCGTTACGTCGCCCCGATCGTCATCGGCCTGCTCTACGTCCTGCTCATGTCACTCGTCCCCGAAGCCCACCGGCGCCGCCTCAACGCGGTCATGGTCGCCGGTGCGGGCGCCGCCTACCTCAGCGGCGGGGCCCTCGGCGGCTGGGAGTTCGCCTTCACCGCGGTGGCCACCTACGTCGCCTACCGGGGCCTGGACTCCTGGACGTTCATCGGCGTCGGCTGGCTGCTGCACACCACGTGGGACCTCGTCCACCACCTCAAGGGCCATCCGATCATCCCGTTCGCCCACGACTCGTCCTTCGGCTGCGCGCTGTGCGATCCGGTGATCGCCGTGTGGTGCCTCGGGGGCGGCCGGTCACCATGGAAGTGGGTGCGCGGCCGCAGGGCACCGATGAGTTTCCGGGAGCCGTCCGGTCAGCCCTCCGTACGGGTACCGCAACCACCAAGGAGCAAGGCATGACCGACACGATCCTCGATCTCGGCCCCCAGGCCCGGATCGTGGCACGGCTCGCCGAGACCGTGACCGACGACCGGCTGTCGGCCCCCACCCCGTGTCCGGACCTCGCGGTACGGAACCTGCTGGGCCACCTGCTCGGACTGTCCGTCGCCTTCCGAGACGCCGCCCGCAAGGACCTCGGCGCGAGGACCGACACCAACCCGAACGCCGTCGTCCCCGCCGTCGGCCCCGGCTGGCGCGAGGAGCTGCCCAAGGTGCTGGACGAACTCGCCGACGCCTGGCGCGACCCGGCCGCCTGGACCGGCATGACCCGGGCGGGCGGGGTGGACCTGCCCGGCGCGCTCGCGGGCGCGGTCGTCGCCGACGAACTGGTGATCCACGCCTGGGACCTGGCCCGCGCGACCGGGCAGCCCTATGACCCCGACCCCGCCGCGCTCGACTCGGCTCTCGTCTTCCTGCGGGCAGCGGCCGACGACCCGAACCGCGGCAGCGGCCTCTTCGGCCCGGTCGTCCCGGTCCCGGAGGAGGCGCCCCTGATGGACCGGGCGGTGGGTCTGAGCGGCCGGGATCCGGGGTGGCGGCCGTAGCCGCTGCTCCCGCCGCCCGGCGATCGCCGGGCGGCGGGAGTGGCGTATCGGACCTACGGTGACCTGAGAGGGGGCAAGCCGAACCGGTACCACGGAGGAAGCCGCGATGGAGGAGCACTACGTGTGGGTGACGACGCGCCGCCTTCAGCCGGGCACGTTGGAGGACTTCGAGAGGGCGTGGCGTCCGGCCCCCGCCCCGCAGGGCCTGCGCCGCGCCTTCGCGTACTGGTCCGGGGACGGACAGGAGGTCACCGGAGTATCGTTCTGGGACTCCCAGGAGGCATGCGACTCGTGGCGGGCCTCCGAGCCGGAGGCAGAGCGGCGGGCGGCCATGGCCCCGTACGTCGTCGAGGAACGCGAGGGCTTCTACCGCGGCCGTGAACTCGCCGTCCCGAGCGCCGGCCGCGGGTGAACGCGGCTGCTCCAGGGACCGGTCGTCGCCGGTCCGCCACCGCCAGCGGATCAGCCGAGAACGTGCCTACGGTGGAGACATGAGCGAGATGGTCGTCGTGTACGAACTCGACCAGCCGGGAGCGGCCCGCACCGCCCCGGACGGCTCGCCCGGCGCGGGACGGCTCCCGCGCCGGGTGCACGTGGCCCCCGCCGCCCCCGGCAGGCCCGACACCGTCGGCCCGCGGACCCTCTGCGGCAAGGACACCTTCGCCATGGAGAAGGCCCGGGTGCTGCCGGACGAGCGCCCGGGGGCACCCTGGTACCCCGCCGAGTACGCGTCCAAGGTGTGCCCCGACTGCGACGCGGTGGTGGAGATCTGAGCGGTCTCGGCGGCAGGCGGCGCGGTGGCTGCCGTAGGTTCACCCGTCCGGACGGAGATCGGGGGACCTCATGGCGGGGCCGGTCGTGGGGCTGTGGCTGTGCGACGGGACCCGTACCGCCCGAGACGTCGTGGCCGAGCTGGTCCCCTGGCTGGAGTCCTTCTGCGATCCCGTCCGGCCGGGGGAGCGCGGAGAGGTCGACTTCCGGATCGCGGATGCCCGCCCGCTCGGGCCGGACCCGGCGGACGTCGGGGGGACGGGTTGCTTCAGCCTGGGAGTGGACGATCAGATCCCCGCCGACGATGACGACTACTCGGCCCTTCCCCGGCCACCGGCCCACGGGATCGTCCTGATCGCCGGCTCCTCGGGCCCGTCGAACCACCGGACCCTCGGCCGTCTCGCCCTCACCCTGGCCCGCCGCCTGGACGCGCCGATCGACTTCGACGGTCTGCTCTTCGAGGGACCCTCGCCCTTCCCGGGCACCCTCACCCAGGTGTCCTACGACACCGCGGACGGCGAGCGCGCGGTCCGTCACGTGGGTGACGCACGGTTCCTCGCCGCCTGGCTGCGTCACCCGGGGTTCCACTTGGCGAAATGAGCCCGAGCCGGGCACAGGGCGTCGGTAATCTCCCTCCCATGCCGCTCACCCTCACCGTCCTCGGCACCGCCTCGCCGCACCCCGGCCCGGACCGGCCCTGCTCCGGCTACCTGGTGTCCGGCGGGGGAGCCGAGGTGTGGGTGGACGCGGGTCCCGGTACGTTCGCCGCGTTGCAGCGGCACACGGATCCCGCCCGGCTCACCGCGATCTGGATCTCGCATCTGCACGCCGACCACAGCGCCGACCTGCTCGCCGCCGCCTACGCATTCGCATTCGGCGGGATGACCCCGCCCGCGCCCGTGCCGCTCTACGCGCCGCAGGACTGCGCGCGCCGGCTGGCCGGTTTCTTCGGCCGCCCGGACGTCGAGTTCCTGAAGGGGGTCTTCGACTTCCGCGACCTGTACGACGGCCACCACGTCCGGCACTGGAACCTCCGTCTGACCACCCGTGCCGTCCTCCACGACGCCGAGGCCTACGGGCTGCGCGCCGAGTGCCAGGGCAGTGTGCTGGCGTACTCGGGAGACAGCGGTCCCTGCCACGCTCTCACCGAACTCGCCTCCAGCGCCGACCTGTTCCTGTGCGAGGCGGACATCGACGCGCATCGCGAAGGCGAACAGTCCCGACAGGTGCATCTGACGCCGGAGGACGCGGGGCGCATCGCCCGTGACGCGCGGGTCCGCGAACTGCTCGTCACCCATGTCGGACCCACGCTCACCAGGGAAGCGGCGACCGAGCGGGCCGCCGTCCCCTTCGGCCGGCCCACCCGCGCCGCCGTCGAGGGCGACACCCACACCGTCTGAACCGCCCGTCCCGGCAACGCACTTCTCCCCCGCCCGACCCGCGGCGACTTCCTTTGTCATAGGCGTTGACGAAACGCGGGCCCCCTCCTACCTTCAACCGCGTCGTACTTCGTACGTCATATATGAGACGCGATACGTGAGATTTGAGAGGGCCGCATGACCTCTGTGCCCACCCCGATCCCGTCCCGCACGCAATACGTGCTGGACGCGATCAAGCACCGCATCCTGACCGGGCAGTTGCCGCCCGGCCAGGCCCTGGTCGAGACGGAGCTGGCCGCGCAGTACGGGGTGTCCAAGACCCCGGTGCGAGAGGCGCTGAAGACCCTCGCCGGGACCGGTCTCGTCGTGATGAGCCAGTACAAGGGCGTCACGGTGCGCATGGTGGACGCGGACATGGCGCGCGAGGTCTACGACGTGCGGCTGCTGCTGGAACCCGAGGCCCTGCGCCGCGCGGTGCGGCGCGCGGCACCCCTCGACGCCGCCCGCGACGCCCTCACCCGTGCCGACGCCGCCACCGACACCGCCGAACGCTCCCTCGCCAACCGCGAGTTCCACCGCGCCCTCTACCTGCCGTGCGGCAACCCGCTGCTCGGCCGGATGCTCGACGAGGTCCGCGACCAGGCGGCGCTCGTCTCCGCCTGGGCCTGGGCGGCCGACCCCTCCTGGGAGCGGGAGGCGGCCGAGCACCGGGAGATCCTGCGGCTCGCCCTGGGCGGCGACGCGGACGGCGCCGCGAGCGCCCTGCACGCCCACATCGCGTCCTTCGTGCGGCGAGCCTTCCCCGAGCCCCGCCCAGAGGAAGGTCATCAATGAGCAGCGTGACGTTCGAGACCCAACGGGCGGCCCTGGCCGACGTGGTGGCCATCCCGGTGACGCCCTTCGCCGAGGACGGCTCCGTCGACCAGGACACCCACCGGGCCCTGCTGCGTCGCCTGCTCGACGGCGGGATCACCACCCTCACCCCGAACGGCAACACCGGCGAGTTCTACGCCCTAACCCCCGAGGAGCGCCGCCTGGTCACCGAGCTGACCGTCGACGAGGCCGGCGACAGTGCCGTGATCCTCGTGGGCGTCGGGCACGACCTGCCCACCGCGATCGCCTCCGCCCGACACGCCCGCGACCTCGGCGCCCGGATGGTCATGGTGCACCAGCCCGTGCACCCCTACGTCTCCGCCGCCGGCTGGGTCGACTACCACCGCGCCATCGCCGAGGCCGTGCCCGAACTGGGCGTCGTCCCCTACATCCGCAACGCCCAGCTGCCCGGCGCCCGCCTCGCCGAACTCGCCGACCACTGCCCGAACGTCATCGGCGTGAAGTACGCCGTCCCGGACGCCGCACGCTTCGCGGCCTTCGCGCGGGACGCGGGCCTCGACCGCTTCGTCTGGGTGGCGGGCCTCGCCGAGCCGTACGCCCCTTCGTACTTCTCCGCGGGCGCCACCGGCTTCACCTCAGGACTCGTGAACGTCGCCCCGGCCGTCTCGCGGAACATGCTGGAAGCGCTCCGGTCCGGTGACCACCTGGCCGCCATGAAGGTCTGGGAGCAGATCCGCCGCTTCGAGGAACTGCGCGCCGCCCACGGCTCCGCCAACAACGTCACCGTCGTCAAGGAGGCACTCGCCGCCCTCGGCCTGTGCCGCAGGGACGTCCGCCCGCCGAGCAAGCCGCTGCCCGAGGACGAGCGGGCCGAGGTCGCCGCCATCGCCGCCGGGTGGTCCGTGTGAACGAGCTGAGAAGCCATCAGTGGTACGGGACCGACGGGGTGCGGTCGTTCAGCCATCGGGCCCGGACCCGGCAGCTCGGGTATCTGCCCGAGGAGCATCTGGGCAAGCCGGTCGTCGCGATCCTCAACACCTGGTCCGACATCAACCCCTGCCACGTCCACCTGCGCGACCGCGCCCAGGCCGTCAAGCGCGGGGTGTGGCAGGCGGGCGGCTTCCCGCTGGAGTTCCCGGTCTCCACCCTCAGCGAGACCTTCCAGAAGCCCACCCCGATGCTCTACCGCAACATGCTCGCGATGGAGACGGAGGAGCTGCTGCGGTCGTACCCCGTCGACGGCGCGGTCCTCCTGGGCGGCTGCGACAAGTCGACCCCCGCCCTCCTCATGGGCGCGGCCTCCGCCGACCTGCCCGCCGTGTTCGTACCGGCCGGGCCCATGCTCCCGGGCCACTGGCGGGGCGAAGTCCTGGGCTCCGGCACCGACATGTGGAAGTACTGGGACGACAAACGGGCCGGCCTCATCGGTGACTGCGAGATGGCCGAGCTGGAGAGCGGGCTCGCACGCTCCCCGGGGCACTGCATGACCATGGGTACGGCGTCGACGCTGACCGCCGCCGCCGAGGCCCTCGGCGTGACCGTGCCGGGTGCGTCGAGCATTCCCGCGGTCGACTCCGGGCACGACCGGATGGCCGCCAAGGCCGGGATGACCGCCGTGGAGCTGGTACGCGACGATCGCCGGCTGTCGCGGATCCTCACCCGCGAGGCCTTCGAGGACGCTGTCACCACCGTCCTCGGTCTCGGCGGCTCCACCAACGCCGTCATCCATCTGATCGCCATGGCCGGCCGCGCCGGGGTGAAGCTCACCCTCGACGACTTCGACCGCATCGCCCGGACCGTGCCCGTCCTCGCCAACGTCCGCCCCGGCGGCCGCAAGTACCTGATGGAGGACTTCCACTTCGCGGGCGGCCTGCCCGGCTTCCTCTCCCGCATCCCGGACCTGCTCCACCTCGACCGGCCGACGGTGTCGTACGGCACCCTGCGCGAGCAACTGCGAGGCGCGCGGGTGCACGACGACGACGTCATCCGGCCCCGCGGCAACCCGGTCGCGCACGAGGGCGGGGTCGCGGTCCTGCGCGGCAACCTCTGCCCGGACGGCGCCGTCATCAAGCACATCGCCGCCGAGCCCCATCTGCTCCGGCACACCGGCCACGCGGTCGTCTTCGACGACTACCGGACGATGCAGCGCACCATCAACGACCCCGCCCTCGGCATCACCGCCGACAGCGTGCTGGTGCTCCGCAACGCCGGACCCAAGGGCGGCCCGGGCATGCCCGAGTACGGCATGCTCCCGATCCCCGACCACCTGCTCAAGCAGGGCGTGCGGGACATGGTGCGCATCTCCGACGCCCGGATGAGCGGCACGAGTTACGGCGCCTGCGTGCTGCACGTGGCACCGGAGTCGTACGTCGGCGGCCCGCTGGCGCTGGTGCGCACCGGGGACCCCATCACCCTCGACGTCGGGGCGCGCACGCTCCACCTCCACGTGGGCGACGAGGAGCTGGAGCGCAGGCGGGCCGCGTGGACATCGCCGCCCGCCCGCTACGAGCGCGGCTACGGCGCCCTCTACAACGAGCAGATCACCCAGGCCGACACCGGCTGCGACTTCGAGTTCCTGGCCCGCCCGGGCAAGGTGCCGGACCCGTACGCCGGCTGACCCGGCGACAGAGGTGAGGTCCCTCACCCATGTGCATGTAGAAAGCGCTTCCTGCGCCCGCTGTACCCGCTGTACAAGTCCCACTGTGAACGGAGAACAGTCATGGCCCAAGCCGCAGCCGTGGCGAAACCGCCCGCGCCACCCCGGCGGCGCCGTGCCTCCGCGACCCCGCGCATGCTGCCGTACCTGCTGATCGCCCCGGCGGCCCTGCTCATGCTGGGCTTCATCGCGTACCCGGTGCTCAGCGTCTTCTACTACAGCCTGCAGAACTACAACCCCACCAAGCCATGGCGGAACGGCTTCGCGGGCCTCGGCAACTTCACCCAGGCCTTCGCGCACGACCCGCAGTTCTGGGACACGCTGACCTTCAGTGCAAAGTGGGTCGTGGTGGAGGTCGTGCTGCAGCTGCTGTTCGGCCTGGCGCTGGCGCTCATCGTCAACCAGACCTTCGCCGGGCGGGCGCTGGGACGTGCCCTCGTCTTCTCGCCCTGGGCCGTCTCCGGTGTGCTGACCTCCGCGATCTGGGTGCTGCTCTACAACTCCCAGACGGGCACCACCCGTTACCTCGCCGACGCGGGGCTCGGCTCCTACGGCACCAGCTGGCTGTCGGACACCTCCACGGTCTTCCCGGCGGCGGTGGTCGCCGACCTCTGGCGCGGCGTCCCCTTCTTCGCGATCCTCATCTTCGCCGACCTCCAGTCCGTCTCCCGGGACCTGTACGAGGCCGCCGCGGTCGACGGGGCGAGCCGACTCAAGCAGTTCTGGCACATCACCCTGCCCCACCTGAAGGACGCCATCGTCCTGTCCACGCTGCGTTGTCGGCCTTGGAGATCGTGTTCCAGTCGGGCAGGTAGTACGGCAACTGGACGATCTTGGTGCTGGCCCCGTTCAGAGCCTCAGCGGCGATGCTGAGCCACAACCTGGGGTCGTACCAGGACCATCTGAGACTCGCACAGTGCGTACACGCAAATGTCATGGACGTGCCATAGCGGCGGTCGTGGGCTGTACGGCCCTCGTCCTCGGCGTCACCGGCACCGCCTCCGCTCGGACCGTCCACCGGGCCGGCCCCGACCGTCAGGTGCTGCCCGCCGGGGACGGCTGGGCGGCCTACGGCACGGGCACGACCGGTGGCGCGGCGGCCGACTCCGCGCATGTGTACACCGTCACCACCTGGGAGCAGTTCAAGGCCGCCCTCGCGGACGGCGGCAACGCCCCGAAGATCATCAGGGTGAAGGGTACGGTCGACGCGGACGGGCCGGGCTGCGACTCGTTCGCCGTCCCCGGGTACGACTTCGACACCTACCTGAAGACCTACGACCCGGCGGTGTGGGGACGGACCGAGAACCTCGAGGGCGAGCCCGACGACAGCCCCGAGGGCCTGCGCCGCGCCTCCGCCGCCCGGCAGGACGCCTTCGTCAAGGCGAACGTCCCCGCCAACACCACCGTCATCGGCATCGGCAGGGACGCCGGCTTCAAGGGCGCCGGCCTCCAGATCAACGGCGTGGACAACGTCGTCGTCCGCAACCTGAGCTTCGAGAGCCCGCTGGACTGCTTCCCGCAGTGGGATCCGACCGACACCGCCGACGGCAACTGGAACTCCGAGTACGACAGCGCGGTGGTCAACGGCTCGACCCACGTGTGGATGGACCACGACACGTTCACGGACGGCGACCACCCGGACAGCACCCTGCCCCACTACTTCGGGCGCGTCTACGAGCAGCACGACGGCGAGCTGGACATCGTCAAGGGCGCCGACTACGTCACCGCCTCCTGGAACGTCTTCGATGACCACGACAAGACGATCCTCGTCGGCAACAGCGACAGCGCGTCCACCGCCGCCGTGGACCGTGGGCACCTGAAGGTCACCTTCCACCACAACCTGTTCTCGAACCTGGTCGAGCGCGCGCCGCGCGTCCGGTTCGGGCAGGTCGACTCGTACAACAACCACTTCGTCGCCGGGGCCGGCTACTCCTACAGCTACGGCATCGGCATGGAGTCCCAACTCGTCGCCGAGCACAACGCGTTCACGCTGCCGACGGGCGTGCGGGCCGGGTCGGTCCTGAAGAAGTGGAAGGACGCTCCCGTCACCGCCGACGACAACTACGTCGACGGCGTGCGGACCGACCTGATCGCCGTGCACAACGCCGATTTCTCCGAGGAGACCCTGCGGTCCGGGGCCGGCTGGACGCCGACCCTGCGCACGAAGGTCGACCCCGCCAGGGCCGTGCCGGGCCTCGTCGACCACCGCGCCGGCGCGGGCCGCCTGGGCTGAGCCACCGGGGCCGGCCATGCCCGGCCCCTCTCTTCCTCACGAGTCCTTCCTCACGAGCCGCACCGCGAAGGAGCACTCCCATTCCCTCGCCCCACCTCCCCGTCAGCAGAAGACGCTTCCTCGTCGCGAGCGCCGGAGCCACCGCGGCGCTCGGCCCCGCCTCCGTGCCCGCGCGGGCGGCCGGCGGGCCCCGCCCGTTCGGCCGGTACGGGTCACCGACCCGCCGCCTCACCCCGGGGACCCGCTACGTCGATCCGCACGGCCGTGGTGATTTCACCTCCGTCCAGGCCGCAGTGACGGCCGCCACCGGCAGCGGCCGGACGCTGGTCCTCGCGCCCGGCGCCTACCGGGAGACGGTCGCGGTCGACGTCAGCCGGACGGAGATGACCTGGATCGGCGCCTCCGAGAACCCCCGGGACGTCGTCATCGTGTACGACAACGCGGCGGGCACCCCCAAGCCCGGCGGGGGTACGTACGGCACCACCGGGTCGGCCACCACCACCGTGCAGGCCGACGGGTTCTCCGCCCGCTGGATCACCTTCGCCAACGACTGGCTGCGCGCCGACCACCCGGACATCGGCGGCACCCAGGCCGTCGCCGTCAAGGTGCAGGGCGACCGCAGCGCCTTCCTGCACTGCCGCTTCCTCGGCCACCAGGACACGCTGTACGCCGATTCCATGGCCCTCGGTACCTTCGCCCGCCAGTACTACGCCCACTGTCAAGTCGAGGGGGACGTCGACTTCGTCTTCGGCCGGGCCACCGCCGTCTACGAGCACTGCCACTTCCGCACCCTGAACCGCAGCGACCTCGTGGCGGCCCCGTACGGCTTCGTCTTCGCGCCCTCCACGGCCGTCGCCAACCCGCGTGGCTACCTGGTCATCGGGGGGCGCGTGAGCAGCGCGGCCCCGGACGCCTGCTACAAGCCGGCCCGTCCCTGGGTGCCCGGCTCCGACCCCACCGCCCGCCCGATGCTGACCGTCCGTGACACCGGGCTCGGCCCCGGCATCGACGCGGCCGCCCCCTACACCGACATGTCGGCCGCCCACCCGTGGCAGGACCAGCGGTTCGCCGAGTACCGCGACACCGGCCCCGGCGCGCTCGTCACCGTCCCGGAGAACCGGCCCCAACTGACCCGAGAGCAGGCCGAGTCGGCCACCCGGGAGGCCCATCTCGGCGACTGGGCGCCGTGGCAGGAGCGCTGACCGTGCCAATGGCTCGGCCGGCTGGCCGAATTGGAGTGTATCGATCGGATAAAAAGGCTCGTGTTCCGGGTGTGATGCGCGTAGACAAGGCGTGACCTGGTGCAACAACCACCGAACAGATCCCGGAGTTTCCATGCGGAAGTCCCTCAGGGCGGCTGCCGTCGTCGCGGCCTGTACCGTCGCGGGCAGCGCCCTGTACGCGGCCGGCGCCGCCACTGCCGGTCAGTCGACGGCGAACTCGACCCACGAGCCCTACAACATCGGGCTCCTGGTGAAGGACATCGACACCTACTACGGCACCACCGCCGACAGCAACGGCGTCTACCAGGCGTCCCCGGTCAGCCCGTACGCCAAGGACCTGGCGCGCATCGACGCCGACGCCAGGCGCTACATCGACAAGGCGGCGCGCAAGGCGCACCACCACGGTGAGAAGCCGGCCGTCGTCTTCGACATCGACGACACGCTGCTGCTCAGCCTCGACTACGAGAAGCGCTACAACTACACGTACAACGGCACCACGTGGGCCGACTACGTGAACAGGGCCGACCGTCCGGCCGTGTTCGGCAGCCCCGAGCTGGTCCAGTACGCCGAGTCCAAGGGCGTCGAGGTCTTCTACAACTCCGGTCTGAGCGAGGCGCAGCGCACCGCCGCGGTGGAGAACCTGAAGAAGATCGGCGCCGACGTGAACCTCGACGCCGGCCACATGTTCCTCAAGGACAAGGCCAACCCGCCGGCCTACCTGAGCGCCTGCGCCACCCCGGGCACCTGGAACTGCACGACCGTGCAGTACAAGGCCGGCACGCGCGAGCACATCGAGGACGACCTCGGGTACGACATCATCGCCAACTTCGGCGACCAGTACTCGGACCTGGACGGCGGTCACGCCGACCGCACGTACAAGCTGCCGAACCCGACCTACTTCGTCTCCTGACGCTCACCCGCAGGTCCTGAGCAGCCGCTCGTACTCGGCCCTCGTCACCGGCACCACCGTGCCGTGGCGGGGGCCGACGCGCAGTTCGTGGACCGTTCCGTAACACGGGGAAAACCTGAAACGGGTGCAACGGGGGAACAATCCAGCCAGCATCCGCACACCGTTCATCAGGCGACGAGGAGTACGACCATGTCCGAGACGCAGAAGGTGGACCAGCGGCCGAGCGCCGTGCCACCTGCTGGAAACAGCGTCGACCGGTACTTCAGGATCTCCCAACGGGGATCCACCTTCGGCCGGGAGATACGCGGCGGTTTCGCCACGTTCTTCACCATGGCCTACATCCTTGTCCTGAATCCGATCATCCTGGGCAGCGCCAAGGACAAGTTCGGCCACTCCCTCGACACCGGCCAACTCGTCACCGCCACCGCGCTGGTGGCCTGTGTGATGACGATCGTCATGGGCGTCGGCGGCAACCTTCCGCTCGCCATCGCGGCCGGGCTCGGTCTCAACGCGGTCGTCGCCTTCCAGTTGGCCCCGCTGATGAGCTGGCCCGACGCGATGGGCCTGGTCGTCCTCGAAGGCCTCGTCATCTGCCTGCTGGTCCTCACCGGACTGCGGGAGGCCATCATGAACGCGATACCCCAGCAGCTGAAGCAGGCCATCGGCGTCGGCATCGGTCTGTTCATCGCGTTCATCGGCTTCGTGGACGCCGGGTTCGTCAGCCGTATCCCGGACGCCGCGCACACCACCGTGCCCGTCCAGCTCGGCGCCGTCGGGCGCCTCACCGGCTGGCCCGTCCTCGTCTTCTGTCTCGGCGTCCTGCTGACCATCGCGCTGCTCGCCCGCAGGGTGAAGGGCGCGATCCTCATCAGCATCGTGACGATGACCGTCGTCGCGATCGTCATCGACGCCGTCGCCGACATCAAGAGCTGGGGCCTGACCACCCCGAAGGTCCCGGACAAGATCGTCGCGGCCCCGGACTTCGGGCTCGTCGGTCACTTCAGCCTGTTCGGCGGCTTCGCCAAGGCCGGCGTCCTCACCGCCGTCCTGCTGGTCTTCACCCTGATCCTGTCCGACTTCTTCGACGCCATGGGCACGATCGTGGGCATCAGCGCGGAGGCCGGACTGCTCGACGAGAAGGGGCAGGTGCCCGGCATCGGCCGGGTGCTGTTCATCGACGGTGCCGCCGCCGTCGCCGGCGGAGTCGGCTCCGCCTCCTCCAACACCGCCTACATCGAGTCCGCGGCCGGTGTCGGCGAGGGCGCCCGCACCGGTTTCGCCAACCTGGTCACCGGCGGCCTCTTCGGCCTCGCGCTCTTCCTCACCCCGCTGCTGACGATCGTTCCGCTGCAGGCGGCGGCGCCCGCGCTGATCGCGGTGGGCTTCCTGATGATGACCCACGTCAAGCACATCGACTGGGACAAGTACGAGATCGCCATCCCGGCGTTCCTCACCATCGCCGCCATGCCGTTCACGTACTCGATCACCGACGGCATCGGCGCGGGCTTCGTGTCGTACGTGGTCGTCAAGACGGTCCTCGGCAGGGCCAAGGAGGTCAACTGGCTGCTGTGGGGGGTCTCGGCGCTGTTCCTGGTCTACTTCGCGATCGATCCGGTGGAGCAGATCCTCGGGGTCAAGTGAGGAACACTGCGCGATCGGCTACGGGTCGTCCGTGGCTGATCGCGCAGTTCCCCGCGCCCCGGTGGGGCGCCTAGCCGAGCGCCGCCTTCATCATCGCCCTGGCCACCGGTGCCGCCAGCCCGTTGCCGCTGACCTCGGACCGTGCCGCGTCCGACTGCTCCACCATCACCGCCACGGCGACCTCCTTGCCGCTGCTGTCCGACTTGCCGTAGGACGTGAACCAGGCGTACGGCGTCTTGCTGTTGTTCTCGCCGTGCTGCGCGGTACCGGTCTTGCCGCCCACGGTCACCCCGTCGATCAGCGCGTTCGTACCGGTGCCGTCCTTGACCACCGTCTCCATCGCCGACCGCAACTGCTCGGCCGTGCCGGAGCTGACGATCTCCTTCGTGTCGGCGCTGTCGTCGTAGTCCTTCAGCACATCGCCGCCACTGTCGGTGATCCGCGAGACCATGTGCGGCGAGACCAGCTTGCCGCCGTTGGCAATGGCAGCCGACACCATGGCCATCTGGAGCGGGGTCGCGGTGACGTCGAACTGCCCGATGCCCGAGAGGGCGGTCTGCGCCTTGTCCATGCCCGACGGGTACACGCTGGCGTAGGCCCGCACCGGCACGTCCTGCGCGTCGTCGTCGAAGCCGAACTTCTCGGCCATCGCCCGCACCTTGTCCTGGCCGAGGTCGACGGCCATCTTGCCGAAGACGTTGTTGCAGGAGAAGCGCAGCGCGACACGGATCGAGGCGTCCTCGCACGGGGCCGACCTGTTCTCGTTCTCCAGCGGGCGCGTCGTGCCCGGCATCGTGTACGGATCGGGGCTGTCGGTGTGGTCGTTCACGTTCTTGTACAGCCCGTCCTCCAGCGCGGCCGCCGCCACGACCAGCTTGAACGTGGAGCCCGGCGGCAGCGGCTGGCGCAGCGCGCGGTTGGTCAGCGGCTTGTCCTTGTCGGCGTTGAGCCGCTTCCAGGCCACCCCGGCGGAGTTCGCGTCGGTGAGCTCCGAGGGGTCGTACGACGGGGTCGACACCACCGCGAGGATCTTGCCGGTCTTCGGGTCGAGGGCGACGGCCGCGCCCTTGTTGCCGCCGAGCGCGTCGTACGCCGCCTTCTGCACGGCCGGGTCGATCGTCGTGAGCACGTTGCCCGGCTCGGCGCGCTCACCGGTGACCGTGTCCATCACGGTCTTCAGCTGGTTGTCCGTGCCGTTGAGCAGATCCGCGTAGATGCCCTCCAACTGGGTCGGGGCGTAGGCCTGCGAGGCGTAGCCGGTCACCGCCGCGTACAGCTTGCCGTTCTTGTACGTCCGCTTGTACGCGAGGTCTCCGTTCTTCGTCCGCGCCGAGCCGGTGATCGAGTTCCCGGCCACGATGATGTTCCCGAGCGGCCGTGAGTACGTCTCGATCGCGTTCCGCCGGTTGTGGTTGTCGTCCGCGAGGGCCTTGCCGTCGTAGAACTGCACCCAGGTCGCCCTGACCAGCAGAGCGAGCACGAGCAGCAGTGCGAAGACGGAGGCCCGCCTGATCGTCTTGTTCATGCCGTCCGTGAAGACGATCGGGAAGGGGGCGATCGTTCCCGTACGCCCCGTTTTCTCATCGCGCGTTCAGAAAGCCGGCCTCGTACGCGGCGATCACCGCCTGTGTCCGGTCCCGGGTGCCCGTCTTGGCCAGGACCGCCGCGACGTGCGACTTCACCGTGGCGGGTCCGACGTCCAGGCGCCGGGCTATCTCCGCGTTGGTCAGCCCCGCGGCCAGGTGCCGCAGCACCTCGCTCTCCCGCCCCGTGAGCCTCCTCACCCACGCCGGGGGCGCGGGTGCCCGGCGCGCGTGTTCGGCGGCGAGGGCCCGGACGGCCGACGGGAACAGCAGGCTGTCGGTGCGCGCGACCAGCCGTACCGCCTGCACGAGCGCGTCGGCGTCCGCCCGCTTCAGCAGGAACCCTGCGGCTCCGGCGCGCAGCGCGTCGTACACGTAGGAGTCGTTCTCGAAGGTGGTCACGACCACGATCCGGGGCGGTTCGTCGAGGGTGGCGAGGATCTGCTCGGTGGCCCGGATGCCGTCGACCTCCGGCATGCGGACGTCCATGAGGACCACGTCGGGGCGCAGCTCCCGGACGACGGACACCGCCTCGGCACCGGTCGCCGCCTCGCCGACCACCTCGAGGCCGGGCTCGGCCGAGAGGATGGCCCGCAGGGCGGTGCGGACCATGCGCTCGTCGTCGGCGAGGACGACCCGGATCGCGGGCCGGGGCATACCGGTTCCTTCGGCGCTCACGTGGTTCCCTTCAGTGGCAGTCGGACGTGCAGGCGCCAGGTGTCCCCGGCCGCGCCCGCGTGCGAGGTGCCGCCCAGCAGCCGGACCCGGTCGGCGATGCCGCGCAGGCCGTGGCCACCGCCGGGGCGGGGAGCGGGGCGGGCGCCGAGGGGGTTCTCGACGGTGATCTCCAGGTGGCCGTCGGCGGCGGCGATGTGGAGGGCGACCGGTTCGCCGGCGTGCTTGAGGGCGTTGTGCAGGCCCTCCTGCACGATCCGGTAGGCCTCCCGGGAGACCAGCGCGGGCAGGTCGGCGGGGCCGGTGTCGACGGTGGCCGTCACGCGCTGCCCGCCGGCCCGGGTCCGGCGCAGCAGCCCGTCCAGGTCGGCCGCGAGGGTCGGTGCGGGGGCGGTGCCGGGCGCGTCGCCGTCCCGCAACACGCCGAGCACGGCGTCCAGTTCGCCGACCGTGCGCCGGGTGGTCTCCTCGATCGCGGCCAGCGCCTCGCGGGCGAACTCCGGGTCGGTGTCGAGGACCCGGCGCGCCGCGCTCGCCTGGAGTGTGACGGCGCTCAGCGCGTGGCCGACGGAGTCGTGCAGCTCACGGGCGAGCCGGTTGCGTACGGCGAGGTCCGCGGCGCGGGCCTCCACCGCGGCGAGCCGGTCCGCGGGGGTCGGCCCGAGCAGGGCGGGCGCCGAGCGGGCGAGCAGGGCCCCGCAGGCGGCGGCGCAGCCGGCGAGGGCGGCCAGCATGCCCAGGCCCGCGACCGGACAGAGCGCCAGGGCCCACGGGTGGTCGAGGACCCGGGGCAGTCCGAGCGGGCTGTCGCGCAGCCCCGCGAACAGGGGCAGCACGACGAGCACGACCGCGAACGGCGGTACGGCCAGCGACATCCCGGAGACGATGCCGCCGAGCCCCAGGTGCAGCGTGAACCAGGCGGCCGTACGGCCCCGTTCGGCCCGCGTCCGGGCCGGTCCCTGGGCGAGGGCGTCCGCGTCGATGCCGCACAGGGCCCGTGCGGCGGCGCACTCCAGCGGGCGGGTCAGCGGGAAGAGCGAGGTGACGGCGGCGATCGGCAGACCGACCGCGAACGAGCCGAGTTGCAGGGGGAGGGAGGCGAACACCTCGTCGGCGCCGGTGAACGGCCCCACGATCACCGAGCCGACGAGGACGTACGGCATGGCGAGCGCCCCGCCCAGGATCAGATGGATCCAGCGGCGCCGCGCCCGCCCGCCGAAGAGCGGGCTCAACGCCTCGGTCACCGCGGTGCCTTGGTGGACCGGTCGGCGAAGTGGTGCGCGGCGACGGTCGCCACGAGGAAGCCGACGATCATCTGCCCAGCGTAGGTGAGGCTCATCGCCGGTGTCGGGCGGTCGGCGAGGTCGTGGGACGTGACGAGTGCGCCCAGGGCCGTCCAACCGCCCCAGCAGGCCGCTGACGCGGACCCGGCCCAGGCCAGGGCGAGCGGCACGGCGACCGGGAGCGGGCGGCCGCGGCGGAAGGCCAGCTGCCAGGCGCCGGTGACGGCGGCGGCCAGGAAGCCGGCGTAGACGGCCTCGATCAGCCGGCCGCCGCCGGTGTTCCGTCCGGCCGTGACCCCACAGGCCCACAACAGCCGGAGCGTGCCCGGGACCAGCGCGAGCACCGCCGCCGTCACCGCGGTGATCCGCTGCGCGGCCGCCGCGCCCGGCACGGGCAGCTCCCACACCCGGCCCCGCCACAGATGCCCCCACCGCTCACGGGCGTACCCGACGAACAGCGCGCCCAGGGCGAGCCCCTGCACGATGAACCCGCCGTAGACGACCCCGAACACCCACCCGTCGAGGAACGGCCGGTGGTCACCGCCGCTGCCGCCGCCCTGGAGGGCCAACTGCAGCGGATACGCCACCATGATCGGCGCGAGCAGCCCCGTGGCGACCCACATCGGCACCGCGAGCAGCCAGGCGGGCACCCGCCGTCCCCACGGCCGGGTCAGCAGCAGGGCCAGCACGATGACGGCCGCGTCCATCAGCACGGTGAGACCGTTGGCGAGGACCATGGTCACCCGGTGCCTCAGCAGCGGGCTTCCGTGCGGGATCCCGAGGTGGCTGCCGCAGATCCAGGCGAGTTTGAGGCAGAGGTACGGCAGGCAGGCGGCAATGGCCGCGAGCCGCAGCAGACGGCGCCGGGGACCGGCGGCGACGGGGGCCGCCGGGGCGGCCGCGGTTGAGGAGCTCATGCCGCAACGCTCCCGCGCCGGCCCGGTGGTCCACTTCCTGCGCGAAGACGATCCGCCTCCGCCGGACGGGGGAGGATCAGTCCTCCAGCCTCAGCACCACCTCGTCGATCTCCGCACCGCGCCCGTTGGCGAACCCCCGCGCCTGCGCGCTCTCCCGGAAGCCGCACTTCTCCAGCACCCGCAGCGATCCGGCGTTGTCGGCGGCGGCCCGGGCGTACAGCGGGCGTTCGGGCACCTCCACGAGCAGCGCCCGCAGGGCCGCCGTCGCCACACCCCGCCCCCAGTACGCCCGCTCGATCCAGTACGTCACCTCGAGCTCGCCGGGCTCCCCGTAGACCGCCGCGCTGCCGACCACGGCGCCGTCGGCCAAAACCGTGCGCAGCACGACGGAAGAGGACCGGACGCGCTTCCAGTGGGCCTCGAACGCAGCGCGGTCGGCCGGGTCCTTCGGGCCGAACGCGGCCATCCACAGGGCTTCGGGGTCGTTCATCTGCCGGAAGAAGACCGGCAGATCGCTGTCCTCGACGGCACGCAGCGCGATCTCCATGGGG
Organism: Streptomyces sp. NPDC044061; assembly: GCF_056434305.1. Taxonomy (NCBI): domain Bacteria; kingdom Bacillati; phylum Actinomycetota; class Actinomycetes; order Kitasatosporales; family Streptomycetaceae; genus Streptomyces; species Streptomyces sp. NPDC044061. The sequence continues at coordinate 202,517 of NZ_JBWKFL010000012.1, forward strand.
CAGAGCCTACGCGTCCGCCACGGGCCCGCCCCGGGTGCTCAGAGCCGACGTGTCGCGAGCGTCAGCCGGTCCCTCGCGTCGAACAGCGCGTCCTTGATCATCTGCTCGTGGGCGGGGGTCAGCCGGGCCACCGGGACCGAGCAGCTGATGGCGTCGCGGGCGGGGGTGCGGTACGGGATCGCGACGCCGAAGCAGCGCAGCCCCAGCGTGTTCTCCTCGCGGTCGACGGCGAAGCCCTGCTCGCGGACCTGGTGCAGCTCCTCGATCAGCTTCTCGCGGTCGGTGATCGTGTGCTCGGTGAGGGCGGGCAGCGTCTCCGGCAGCAGCTTGCGGACCTGCTCGTCGGTGTGGGTGGCGAGCAGCGCCTTGCCGAGGGAGGTGGAGTGGGCGGGCAGCCGCCGGCCGACGCGGGTGAAGGGGCGCAGGTAGTGCTGCGACTGGCGGGTGGCCAGGTAGACGACGTTCGTGCCGTCGAGGCGGGCCAGGTGGATGGTCTCCGTGGTGTCGTCGGAGAGGCGGTCGAGGGTCGGCCGGGCAGCGGCGACCACCTCGTCGCCGTCGATGTAGGACGTGCCCACCAGCAGCGCCCGCACCCCGATGCCGTACCGCGTCCCGGTCGCGTCGGTCTCCACCCAGCCCAGCTCCACGAGCGTGCGCAGCAGCATGTACAGGCTGGACTTGGGGTAGCCCACGGCCTCCTGGACTGCCGCCAGCGAGTGCATACCGGGCCTGCCGGCGAAGTACTCGAGCAATTCCACGGTCCGCACCGCGGACTTGACCTGTGCCCCGCCGCCTGTCTCGACTGCCGACATCGCCCCTGACCCCTTCGTTCGACGAGGACCTAGATATATAGTCTCCGAGCAGCGAATTCACCATCAGAGACAGTGTTCAGTATATCGAACGCGACTGATGGTTGACCCAGGAATTGCGGTCTTACTTGGAGGGATCCGCGGTGGCAGCAGCACCAGTCTGGAGTGTCGACCCGCGCACCGGGAAGCAGCGCGAACAGGTTGCGGTGGAGGCCACAGCCCAGGAGGTGGACGCGGCCGTCCGGGCGGCGCACGCCGCGCGCGCCGCCCTCGCCGATCGCTCGATCCGCTCCGCCTTCCTCCGCTCGGCCGCCGCCGGCCTGGACGCGGCCAAGGACGGCCTGGTCGAGACCGCCGACGCCGAGACCGCCCTCGGCCCGGTCCGGCTGACCGGCGAACTCGCCCGGACGACGTACCAGTTGCGGGCCTTCGCCGACCAGGTCGACGAGGGCGCCTTCCTCGACGTGATCATCAACCACCCCGACGACACCGCCACCCCGCCCGTCCCCGACCTGCGCCGCTACAAGGTCCCGCTGGGCGTCGTGGCCGTCTACTCCGCCTCCAACTTCCCCTTCGCCTTCTCCGTCGCCGGCGGCGACACCGCGAGCGCGCTGGCCGCGGGCTGCCCGGTGGTCGTCAAGGCCCACCCCGACCACCCGGCCCTGTCCGAGCTGGTCGCCGGGGTGCTGCGCCGGGCCGCCGCCGAGCACGGCATCCCCGAGGCCGTCGTGGGCCTGGTGCACGGCTTCGAGGCGGGCGTGGAGCTGATCAGGCACCCGCTGGTCGCCGCCGCGGGCTTCACCGGATCGGTGCGCGGAGGCCGTGCCCTGTTCGACGCGGCCGCCGCGCGTCCGGTGCCGATCCCGTTCCATGGCGAGCTGGGCTCGCTGAACCCGGTCGTGGTGACCGAGGCCGCCGCAGCCGAGCGCGCGGAGGCGATCGGGTCCGGTCTCGCCGGGTCCATGACCCTGGGCGTCGGCCAGTTCTGCGTCAAGCCGGGCCTCGTGCTGGTGCCGTCCGGTGCGGCGGGCGACGGCCTCGTCAAGGCGCTCACGGACGCCGTCGGCGACACCGGCGCAGGGGTCCTCCTCGACCACCGCATGCGGGACAACTTCGTCGCGGGCGTCGCCGAGCGGGCGCAGCTGCCCGAGGTGGACGCGCCGGTCACGCCGGGAGCGGGCGGTGAGCACACGGTCAGCGCCGGGTTCCTCACGGTGCCGGCGAGCAGGCTGGCCGAGGAGGGGGCGTACGACCTCCTCCTGGAGGAGTGCTTCGGGCCGGTCACCGTGGTGGTCCGGTACGAGGACGAGGGCGAGGCGACGGCGGTCCTGTCGCGGCTGCCGGGCAACCTGACGGCCACGGTCCATCTGTCCGGCGAGGAGGCCGCCGGCCAGGGACGGGGCGCCGAGATTCTCGCCGAGCTGACTCCGCTCGCCGGCCGGGTCCTGGTGAACGCGTGGCCGACGGGGGTGGCCGTGGCTCCGGCTCAGCACCACGGTGGTCCCTATCCCGCCACGACCTCCACCTCGACCTCCGTGGGCGGTACGGCCATCGAGCGGTGGCTTCGGCCGGTCGTCTATCAGAACGCCCCCGAGGCACTGCTGCCGAAGGAGCTCCGCGACGACAATCCGCTCGGGCTTCCGCGTCGGTTCGACGGGGTCCTGGAGCGGTAGCGGCACAGCTTCCTCTGCGAGAATCCGCCGATGGACACAGAGCTTCCCGAACTCCCCTTCCCCCTGCGGACCTACGGCCCCGACGGCCACTGGTCCCATGAGGACGGCGTACTGACCGGGTGGGCCGGGCCCCGGCAGGATCGGTTCGTCACGCCCACCGGTGAGGCTCTGGAGCCCGCCTCCGACGCGCCCCGGCTGCTCGGGGCGCCGGAGGGCGACTTCCAGCTGATCGCGCGCGTCACCGTCGGCTTCAACGCGTCCTTCGACGCCGGAGTGCTCTACGTCCACGTCGGTGAACACGCCTGGGCCAAGCTGTGCCTGGAGTACTCCCCGGACGTGCCCACCGTCTGCACGGTGGTCACCCGGGGACACTCCGACGACGCGAACTCCTTCACCGTGGACGGGAGTTCGGTGTGGCTGCGGATCAGCCGGACCGGACGGGCCTTCGCCTTCCACGCCTCCCGGGACGGCGCGCGCTGGACCTTCGTCCGGCTCTTCACCCTGGGCGAGGCGAAGGAGTCGGGCGCCGCGCTGGTCGGGTTCATGACCCAGTCGCCGCTGGGGGAGGGGTGCGTGGTCACCTACGACCACATCGAGTTCAGGCCCGCCTGGCCGAGCGACCTGCGAGACGGAAGCTGAGCGCGAAGGTCACCGCGAGCAGTGCCGCGCTGATGACCAGGCACAGCCGCATGCCGGCCTCGAAGCCGTCGGCGACCAGCGCCCCGAACACCGCGATCCCCAGCCCGCCGGACACCTGCCGCGCCGCGTTGAGCACCCCGGCCGCCAGCCCCGCCCGCTCGGCGGGTACGGCGTCCATCATCGCGGCGGTCAGCGGTGGCACCGTCAGCGCGCAGCCCAGCGCCAGCGGCACCAGCAGCACGGACACCAGGGCCGGCGGTGTGCCGGCGTCGACGTACAGCAGCAGGAGGAGTCCCGCGACGGCCAGTGGCTGTCCGACCAGCATCGGCAGCAGCGGGCCGTAACGTCCCGCGAGTTTGCCCGCCACGACGTTCGTCACCGCGATCAGGCCCGTCATCGGCAGGAACATGAGCCCGGCGTACAGCGCGGAGTGGCCCTGGACCTGCTGGAAGAAGAGCGAGAAGACGAACACCAGGCTGTAGAAGGCCACGCTGACCGCGGAGCCGACCGCGACCGCCGTGGCCACGGTCCGGTCGCGGAAGAGCCCGAGGGGCACCACCGGGTGGGGCCGGCGGGCCTCGACGCGCAGGAACGCGGCACCCGCGACGACGGCCACCACCAGCGCCGCCCAGCCCGCCGGGCCGCCCTCGATCACCGCGAACGTCAGGGACACGAGGGCCACCACGGCCGTCAGCTGACCGGGCAGGTCCAGCGGCGCCGGGCGGGGCCGGGAGCGCGGGGCCCGGACCAGCAGCGCCAGAATCGCCGCGCCCAGGGGCAGGTTGACGAAGAAGATGCCGCGCCAGCCCCAGGCCGTGGTCAGCGCACCGCCGGCCACCGGGCCGAGCGCCACCGCGAGCGAACCGCCCGCCGCCCAGGCGGCCACCGCGCGGGCGCGCCGCGCCGGTTCCCGGTACGCCTGCCGCACCAGCGCGAGCGAGGCCGGGAGCACCACGGCCGCCGCGACGCCCTGCACCACCCGCGCGCCGATCAGGGCCGGCAGGTCGGGCGCGAGTCCGCAGGCCGCGGAGGCGAGCGTGAACACCGTGGTGCCGAGCGCGAACGCCCGGCTCGCCCCGGCACGGTCCGAGAAGGCCCCGGTGGAGAGCATCAGCGCCGCGAAGGCCAGCGTGTACGCGTCCACCACCCACTGCAGGCCGGACATCCCACCACCCAGGGAGGAACCGATCGCGGGCAGGGCCACGTTGACCACGGACGCGTCCAGGCAGATCAGCGCGAAGCCGAGCAGGGAGGCGGTGAGGGTGAGTGCGGCGGAGGACCTCGTGGGTTCCAGGTCGCCGGAAACGGGGGCAAGTTGCTCGACCCCGGGCATCTGGTTCGTCGACATGTCCCCATGCTGCGGATCTCCGCCGCCCTACAGTAGTGACCTGAATGCCACGCACCCGGAGGTTCTGGCCATGCCGCACCGTGTCGCCGTCATCGCGCCCTCACCGGTCTCGATGTTCAACGTCGCGATCCCCGAGATGCTGTTCGGCAAGGTGGAGGTCGACGGCCGGCCCGGCTACGAGGTGCTCGTCTGCACGGCCGAGCCGGGACCGGTGCCCACCACCGGCGGTCTCGACCTGTACGTCCGGCACGGCCTCGACGCCGTGCGGGAGGCGGACACCGTCGTGGTCGCCGGCACCGGGGAGCCGTTCGAGCCGGAGCGTCGGATCGTGGACGCCGTCCGCGAGGCGGCCGCCGACGGCAGGCGGATCGCGTCCATCTGCACCGGCGCCTTCCAGCTCGCCGAGGCCGGCCTGCTCCAGGGGCGCAGGGCCACGACGTACTGGGCGCACGCCGAGGAGCTGCGCAGGCGGTACCCGCAGGTCGACCTGCGGGGAGACGTGCTGTACGTGCAGGACGGCCAGTTCCTGACCTCCTCCGGCTACGCCGCCGGCATCGACCTGTGTCTGCACGTCATCCGCACCGACTACGGCGCCGCCGTCGCCAACGAGGTGGCCCGGCTCGCCCTGGTCGCACCGGTCCGCCCCGGCGGCCAGACCCAGTTCACCCAGACCCCGCTGCCGCCCGAGCGCGGTACCGTCTGCGCCGACACCCGCGGCTGGGCCATGCGCAACCTCGACAAGCCGCTCACCCTCACCGATCTGGCCCGCCACGCCGGTGTCAGCGTGCGCACCCTCACCCGCCGCTTCCACGCCGAGAGCGGGGTCAGTCCGCTGCAGTGGCTGCTCCACCAGCGCGTCGAGCGCGCCAAGGAACTGCTGGAGACCACCACCCTGCCGATGGACCAGGTGGCCACCGCCTGCGGTCTCGGCACCGCCGACTCGCTGCGCGCCCATCTGGTCCGCCGGACCGGCCTCACCCCGAGCGCCTATCGCGCCCAGTTCAGCCGGCACGGAACCGGAACCGGGGCCCTCACGTCCTCCGTTGCATGATCAGTGAACGTGTGAACGGCGCCCTGGTGATCCGCACCGCCCTGCCCGCCGAAGCCGAGACCATCGCCGATCTGCACCTCCGGGCCCGCTCGACGTACTACCCGGACGGCGTCCCCCAGGCTGACGTCGACTGGACCGAGGCGTGGCGAGGCTCCATCGAGCGCCCCGACGCCCACGTCCTGTGCGCCGTCGAGCAGGGCCGGATCGTCGGCATCGCCTCCTTCCGCACCCCGGACGGCGGCCCCGCGCAAGAGGTCAAGCTGTTCCAGTTCCACGTCGACCCCGAGCACTGGCGAGCCGGCATCGGCACGGCCCTGCACGCGGCCTGCGAGGAGGAGTGGCGGGCCGACGGCATGCGCTCGGCCGTCCTCGACGTCCACGTGGACAACCACCGCGCCCAGGCCTTCTACGCCCGCCGGGGCTGGCTTCCCGACCCGGAGAACCCGCCCGCCGAGGGTGACCACCATCTCTTCCTGCGCCTCTCCGTACCCGGGGAATGAACGTCGCTGCTTGAACGTTCACGCACTGGGTGGAGAGAGCCTCCGGACCCGTACGACTTGGAGAGAGCAGAAGACATGCGCGTCGAGATCTGGACCGATATCGCCTGCCCCTGGTGCTATGTCGGTAAGGCCCGTTTCGACAAGGCGCTCGCTGCCTTCCCGCACGGCGACGAGGTCGAGGTGGTGCACCGCTCCTTCGAGCTGGACCCGGGCCGCGCCAAGGGCGACGTCCAGCCGGTGATCACCATGCTGACCAGGAAGTACGGCATGAGCGAGGCACAGGCACAGGCCGGCGAGGAGAACCTGGGCGCCCAGGCCGCCGCCGAGGGCCTGGACTACCGCACCCGGGACCGCGATCACGGCAACACCTTCGACATGCACCGCCTGCTGCACTTCGCCAAGGAGCGGGGCAGGCAGGACGAGCTGATCCAGATCCTGTACCGGGCCAACTTCGCCGAGGAGCGGTCCGTGTTCACCGAGGGCGACGAGCGGCTCGTGGAACTGGCCGTGGAGGCCGGTCTGGACGCCGAGGCCGCCCGGGCCGTGCTCGCCGACCCGGCCGCCCACGCGGACGAGGTCCGCGCCGACGAGCGCGAGGCCGCCCGGCTCGGCGCGAACGGTGTGCCCTTCTTCGTCCTGGACCGCGCGTACGGCGTCTCCGGCGCCCAGCCCGCCGAGGTCTTCACCCAGGCGCTGACCCAGGCCTGGGGCGAGCGCTCCCCGCTGAAGCTCGTGGACCAGGGTGACGCCGAGGCGTGTGGCCCGGATGGGTGCGCGGTGCCGCAGCACTGAGAATCCGCAGGTCGGAGCGGACGTATAAGGGCTCCTAAGCGAATCCACGTAAAAATTCGCAATGGACTACGACTTCATGGGGCCGCACAGTGGTCCCATGGAGACCACGGAGACGTTCGAGAGCCTCGTCCGCGCCGAGTTCACCACCACGAGCACCTATCTCAACACCGCCAGCAACGGCCTGCTGCCGGCCCGCACCGTCGCCGCCGTGCACGAGGCGGCGCTGCTGCGGGCCGCTGGCCGGCCGCTGACCCCGCTGTTCGAGGACGTGGAGGCCTGCCGCGCCGCGTACGCCCGGCTCGCCGGCGTCCAGGCCACCCGGGTCGCGGCAGGCGCCTCGGTCGCCGCCCACACCGGGGTGATCGCCGCCTCGCTGCCCGCGGGTGCCGAAGTCCTCACCGCCGAGGACGACTTCACCTCCGTACTGAACCCCTTCCACGTCCGCGGCGACCTCAAGGTCCGCACGGTCCCGCTCGAGCGGATCGCCGAGTCGATCCGCCCGGGTACCGCGCTGGTGGCCGTGAGCGCCGCCCAGTCCGCGGACGGCCGCGTCGCCGACCTGCCCGCCCTGCGCGAGGCCGCCCGCGAGCACGGCGCGCGCACCTACGTCGACTTCTCCCAGGCCGCCGGCTGGCTGCCCATGGACGCGGACGCCTACGACTTCACCGCCGCCGTCTCCTTCAAGTGGCTGCTCGGCCCGCACGGCGCGGCCTTCCTCACGGTCCCGGAGGACTTCGGCGGGCTGGTCCCGGTGCTCGCCGGCTGGGTCGCGGGCGAGGCGCCGTGGGACAGCTGCTACGGTCCGGTCGCCGAACTCGCCCACTCCGCAAGGCGGTTCGACCTCACCCCGGCCCTGTTCACCTTCGCCGGCCTGCGCCGCTCGCTCGACCTGATCGAGGAACTCGGCGTGGCCGCCGTCCATGCCCACGACGTGGCCCTCGCCGACCGGTTCCGGGCGGGCCTCGCCGACCTCGGTCACGAGCCCGTGGCCGCACCCGGCTCGGCCATCGTCTCGGTGCCCGGACTCGGCTCCAGGCAATCGGAGTTGAGCAAGGCAGGCATCGAGGTCTCCGACCGCTCGGGCAACCTGCGCGCGGCCTTCCACCTGTACAACACGCCCGCGGACGCGGACCGCCTGCTGGAGGCGCTGTCCGGCTGACACGACCGGGCCGGGGCCTCCCGTCCCACACGAGGAGGCCCCGGCCCGTGCTCGGGGGGTTACTTCACCGGGGTGAAGTCGCGCGCGCCGATGAACTCCGGCCGGCGCACCGGTGCCGCGAACGGCTCCACCGCCTTGTTCTCCACGCTGTTGAACACGATGAAGACGTTGCTGCGCGGGAACGGCGTGATGTTGTCGCCGGAGCCGTGCATGCAGTTGCAGTCGAACCAGGTCGCCGAGCCGGCCCTGCCGGTGAACAGCTTGATGCCGTACTCGCTCGCCAGCTTGGTCAGCGCCTCGTCGGACGGGGTTCCCGCGTCCTGCATCTGCAGCGACCTCTTGTAGTTGTCCTCGGGCGTGGCACCGGCGCAGCCCAGGAACGTCCGGTGCGAGCCCGGCATGATCATCAGGCCGCCGTTGGTGTCGTGGTTCTCGGTCAGCGCGATCGAGACGGACACCGTACGCATGTTCGGCAGGCCGTCCTCGGCGTGCCAGGTCTCGAAGTCCGAGTGCCAGTAGAAGCCGCTCGCGCCGAAGCCCGGCTTGACGTTGATCCGCGACTGGTGCACGTACACGTCCGAGCCGAGGATCTGCCGGGCGCGGCCGACCACCCGCTCGTCGCGGACCAGCTTCGCGAACACCTCGCTGATCCGGTGCACCTCGAAGACCGAGCGGATCTCCTTCGACTTCGGCTCGACGATCGAGCGCTCGTCGGCCCGGATCGCCGGGTCGGCGACCAGCCGGTCCAGTTCCTGCCGGTAGACCTCGACCTCGTCGGGGGTGATCAGCTGGTCGACGGCGAGGAAGCCGTCACGCTCGAACGCGTGCAGGTCGGCCGTCGAGACCGGGCCGGGCGCGTCCGGGGAGCCCCAGACGACCGGGTCCTGACGCGGGACGGTCACCTCGCCGGCGCCGCGGCTGGGATACAGGTCGGTGACAGCGGTCATGGGTGTCACACCTCCTCGGGCTCGGTGAGCAGCGGGTAGACGCCGTTCTCGTCGTGGTCCTCCCGTCCGGTCACGGGCGGGTTGAACACGCAGATGCAGTGGAAGTCCTCCTTGACGCGCAGCGTGTGCCGCTCGTGCCCGTCGAGGAGGTACATGGTGCCGGGAGTGATGGTGTACGTCTTCCCGGCCTCGTGGTCGGTGAGCTCGGCCTCACCCTTGGTGCAGACGACGGCCTCGATGTGGTTGGCGTACCACATCGACGTCTCGGTCCCGGCGTACAGGATGGTCTCGTGCACGGAGAAGCCGACCCGCTCCTTGGCGAGGACGATCCGCTTGCTCTCCCAGGTGCCGGACTTGGCCTTGATGTGCCGGTCGGTGCCTTCGATGTCCTTGAACGATCGGACGATCACGGTGCTGTGCTTCCTCCTCGGTGGATGGTGTCAGGCGGTTTCGCGGACGGCCCGGGCCAGGACGCTGAGGCCCTCGTCCAGCTCGTCGGCCGTCACGGTGAGGGCGGGCAGCAGCTTGACCACCTCGCCCTCCGGGCCGGAGGTCTCGATGAGCAGTCCGAGTTCGAAGGCGCGCCGTGCGACCCGCGAGGCCCGCGCCTTCTCGTGGAACTCCAGGCCCCACACCAGGCCCCGGCCGCGGTACTCCTTCACGTCGGCGAGGTTCTCCTCGGTGATCGAGATCAGCGCCTGCTCGACCTGCTCGCCGCGGGTGCGGGTCTGCTTCTCCATGGCGGAGCCGTCGGTCCAGTACGTCTCCAGGGCCGCGGTGGCGGTGACGAACGCGGGGTTGTTGCCGCGGAAGGTGCCGTTGTGCTCGCCCGGCTCCCAGACGTCGTGTTCGGGCTTGAACAGGCACAGCGACATCGGCAGGCCGTACCCGCTGATCGACTTCGAGACGGTGACGATGTCGGGCGTGATGCCCGCCTCCTCGAAGGAGAAGAAGGCGCCCGTGCGGCCGCAGCCCATCTGGATGTCGTCGACGATCAGCAGCATGTCCTGCCGCTCGCACAGGTCGGCGAGCGCGCGCAGCCACTCCGGGCGTGCCACGTTGATGCCGCCCTCGCCCTGGACGGTCTCCACGATCACGGCGGCGGGCTTGTTGAGCCCGGAGCCCTGGTCCTCCAGCAGCCGCTCGAACCACAGGAAGTCCTCGACCGTGCCGTCGAAGTAGTTGTCGAACGGCATCGGGGTCCCGTGGACCAGCGGTATGCCGGCGCCTGCGCGTTTGAAGGCGTTGCCGGTGACGGCGAGGGAGCCCAGCGACATGCCGTGGAAGGCGTTGGTGAAGGAGACGATCGCCTCCCGCCCCTTCACCTTGCGGGCGAGCTTCAGCGCGGACTCCACCGCGTTGGTGCCGGTCGGGCCCGGGAACATGACCTTGTACGGCAGGTCGCGCGGGCGCAGCACCAGGTCCTGGAAGGTCTGCAGGAAGGACCGCTTGGCCGTGGTCGACATGTCCAGGCCGTGGGTGACGCCGTCCCGGGACAGATAGTCGATCAGCGCCCGTTTCAGGACCGGGTTGTTGTGACCGTAGTTGAGTGAGCCGGCCCCGGCGAAGAAGTCGAGGTACGCGTGGCCGTCCTCGTCGTACATCCGGCTGCCCTGCGCCCGGTCGAACACGGTGGGCCAGCCGCGGCAGTAGCTGCGCACCTCGGACTCGAGGGTCTCGAAGACGCTGAGGTCGGGCTGGGTGATCGTCACGGTGAATCGCTCCTCAGTGCGAGGTGGTGGGGGTCAACGGGCCGATGCGGTAGAGGACTTCGGGGTCGTGCGTGCCGTCCGGGAAGAACTCGACGGGGAACAGCACCTCGCGGGCGAGGTCCGCGCCGTGGCGGGCGGCGAACGAGGTGAACAGGCGCTCGGAGGCGGTGTTCCCGGGGGTGATGGTGGTCTCGACGGCGGTGATCCCGCGCTCGGCGGCGAGCCGGGCGACCAGTCCGTCGAGCAGTGCTGCGGCGATGCCGTGGCCCCGGTGGGCGGAGTCGACGGCGACCTGCCAGACGAGCAGGGTGGTGGGGTTGTCGGGCCGCACGTACCCGGTGACGAAACCGACGGGCTCGCCGTCCGCGCCGCGCGCCACCGCCGAGGTGCCGGCGAAGTCCCGGCACCACAGCAGATAGCTGTACGAGGAGTTCAGGTCGAGGGTTTTCGATTCCTTGGCGAGCCGCCAGAGCGTGGCTCCGTCGGTCACCGCCGGTCGGTCGATGAGCAGGTCTGCTGGTGCGGCAGTCATGCGGCACGAATTTAGCGAGGCAAATTCAAGAATGCACGGCTGATGTTGACGCGACCGGCGCCGACGTCGACAGGATGACCGATTTGACCCAGGTCAAAGTGGGGCAAATAGGTTCGGCTGTGGAGTGTGTCACAGAATGGAAATCGGTGGAAAACGCCCCGGAAAACTGCCCCGTTTAGCCTCGCAAAAAGCGGGCAGAAGAAGACGGGAAGCTATCGTCCGGTGAATTGGCGGGAATTGTGGAGCTTATTTGAATTCAAGCCCCTGTGGTTCCGTCGATATGTTCACGCAGGATGTCGGCATGCCCGTTGTGCCGGGCGTACTCCTCGATGAGGTGAATGAGCACCCACCGCACACTCACCTCGGCGCCGGCCATCGGCCCGTCGGTGATTCGCCCCGCGTCGTCCAGCGACCGCCCGGCGCCCAGCTCCCGTCCCCGCGCGATCTCCCCGCGCCACACCGAGAACGCCTCGTCGAGCCCCCGCTCCGGGGCGAGGGCGTACCCCGTCTCCTCCTCGAACACCGGTGGCACCTCGAGCCCCGCCACCACCCGCTGCCACCAGTTCCGCTCGACCTCCGCGAGATGCTGCACCAGTCCGAGCGGCGTCAGCGCCGACGGCTCGGCCGGGGCGAGCCGCGCCTGGGTGTCGTCCAGCCCCCGGAACTTCAGCTCCAGCGTGGCCCGGTGGAAGTCCAGCCAGCTCTCCAGCATGGGGCGTTCGGGGCCGGTCAGCAGGGGGACGGGGCGGCCGTCGGGCAGGGTCACGGGAGTCTCGTCGGTCATGAAGGCAGCCTGGCACGCGCCACGGACAACGGCCCGCACACGTCCGCGCGGGCCGTCCCGTTCATCCGGCTGTGGCTAGCGCCAGGCCTCGTCCGCCGCGCGGCGGGCTCCTTCCGGGTCCACCGGCAGGCCCTGCTCGGCGAGAGCCGTGCCGAGCGCCGACAGGCAGGCGTGCACCGCGCCCGGGTTCGCGTCGGGGCCGTAGTGGTTGACCCGGATCATCTCCTTGGCCAGGGCGCCGCCCCCGGCGGCCAGCGGCAGCGCGGGGTCGCTCGCCAGGGCCCGGGCCACCAGCTCCGAGGCCACGAGTGCGGAGGGGACCCGCAGGGTCGTGGCGACCGGCGCCGCGTCCCGCGCCTCGTACACGTACGGCTCCAGGCCCCCGCCCAGAGCCGCCGCGCCCGCCCGGGTCGCCGCGGCCGCGGCCGCGTGCCGGGCCATCACCGACTCCGCGCCCGCCGACTCGATCCGCTCCAGGCACGCCTCGAGAGCCAGCATCTCCAGCTGGGCGGGAGCGTGCAGCAGCGCCTTGCGGCCGCCGTCGATCCAGCGCTCCTTCCAGTCGAGGAGGGAGAGGTAGGAGCGGCGCGGGGCGTTCGGATTGGCCGCCATCCGGGCCCACGCCCGCTCGCTCACCGAGATCGCCGACACACCCGCCGGTCCGCCCATCGCCTTCTGGGCCCCGATCACGCACAGGTCCACACCCCACGCGTCCGGCAGCACCGGCTCGGCGCCGACGGAGGCGACCGCGTCCAGGTAGAACAGGGCACCCTGCGCCCGTACCGCCTCGCCGATCTCAGCGACCGGATTGGTGTTGCCGGTCGCCGCCTCCGCGTGCACCAGGGACACGAAGTCGATCTCCGGGTGCTCGGCGAACGCCTCCCGGATCCGCGCGGCCGTCACCGCCGTGTGGAAGGGCACCGTCAGGTCGTGCACGGTCGCGCCGGCGTCCCGGAGCCAGTTGCCGAAGGTCTGCCCGTACGGGCCCGTGATCACGTTGAGGGCCACCGTGCCGGGGCCGGCCGCCGCGCGGATCGCCCCCTCCAGCGGCAGCAGCGCCTCGCCCTGCGTGATCACGACGTCCTGCCGGGTGTCCAGCAGCCGGGCCACCCGGTCCTCGATGGCGGCGAACCGCCCGGCGCTCAGCTGGGGCAGATCGAGGAGGGGGTGGGTCATGACGGTGCTCTCTTCACTCTCGGGGGCAACTCCATCGATCTTAGGTCGAACGACCCCGTGACCATCGGTTTGGTTTGAGAGACTCAAACTCTTCCTTATAATCGGAACCCACAGTTCCCGCACAGAGAAGATCCCCCCATGAAAACGCTCCTCGGACGCCGGACCCGTCTCCTGGCCGCCACCACCGCGACCGCCGGGCTGGTCCTCGTCGTGGCCGGCTGCTCCTCGAACGGCAACGGGGGGAGCGGCGGTGCCACCGTCAAGGGGGTCCACCTCGTCAAGGCCGGTCAGCTGACCACCTGCACCCACCTGCCCTACCCGCCGTTCCAGTCGGAGATCAACGGCAAGGTGCAGGGCTTCGACGTCTCCCTCATCGACCTCGTCGCCAAGAACCTCGGCGTCAAGCAGCAGATCGTCGACACGCCGTTCGAGAACTTCAAGACCGGCGCCTTCCTGAACTCCGGCCAGTGCGACCTGGCCGCCGCCGGCATGACGATCACGCCCGAGCGCAAGAAGAACGTCGACTTCTCCGACCCCTACTTCGAGGCCACCCAGGCCGTCCTCGTCGACAAGAACAGCGGCATCAAGTCCCTTGCCGACGTCAAGGCCAAGGGCAAGAAGCTCGGAGCCCAGGCGCAGACCACCGGCGAGGACTACGTCAAGAGCAAGGGCTACGACCCGATCTCCTTCGAGTCCTCCGACGCGGTCCTCAACGGCCTGCGCACCGGTCAGGTCCAGGCGGTCGTCATCGACTACCCGGTCGTCCAGGGCTGGCTGAAGGACAAGGCCAACGCCGGCAAGTTCGAAGTCGTCGACAACCTCAAGACCGGCGAGCAGTACGGCTTCACGGTGAAGAAGGGCAACACGGCGCTGCGCGAGGCCATCGACAAGGCTCTCAAGGACGCCAAGGCCGACGGCACCTACAAGAAGATCTACGAGCAGTGGATCGGCCCGTACAACACCTCCGTGGCCTCTCCCGCCGCCTCATGACCGACACGGACGTACGACTCCAGCCGCGGAAGAAGGGGCTGACGCGACGTCAGAAGCGCCGGCTGTCGCGCGGCATCCAGTACGTCGTCTTCGTCGCCGCCGTGATCGCCATCGCGGTCTCGGCGGACTGGGGCCGACTGCAGAACCAGTTCGCGCAGGGCGGCATCGCCGGACAGATGTGGCCGGACGTCATCACGCTGGCGCTGAAGAACACCGTCCTGTTCACGGTGTCCGGCTTCGTCCTCGGCCTGGTGCTCGGCCTGGTCATCGCGCTGATGCGGCTGTCCTCCGTGGGGCCGTACCGCTGGGTGGCCGGCATCTACATCGAGATCTTCCGTGGCCTGCCCGCCCTGCTGATCTTCGTCTTCATCGCGGTGGCCGTCCCGCTGGCCTTCCCGGGCACGGAGATCCCCGGCGGCACCTACGGCAAGGGCGCTCTCGGCCTCGGGCTCATCGGTGCCGCCTACATGGCGGAGACGTTCCGTGCCGGCATCCAGGCGGTGCCCAAGGGGCAGACGGAGGCGGCGCGTTCGCTGGGCTTCTCGCCCGCCCGCGCGATGATCTCCATCATCATCCCGCAGGCGTTCCGGATCATTCTCCCGCCGCTCACCAACGAGCTGATCATGCTCTTCAAGGACTCCTCCCTGGTGCTGCTGCTCGGCGTGACGCTGGAGGAGCGCGAACTGTCCAAGTTCGGCCGGGACCTGGCCAGTACGACCGCCAACTCCACGCCGATCCTGGTCGCGGGCCTGTGCTATCTGCTGGTCACCGTTCCGCTCGGCTTCGTCGCCCGCCGTCTGGAGGCCAGGGCCCAGGAGGAGATCAAGTGACCCGCCCCGAGATCCACGTCCGGGACCTGCACAAGTCCTTCGGCGACAACCACGTCCTGCGCGGCATCGACCTGGAGATCGGCCAGGGCGAGGTCGTCTGTGTCATCGGCCCCTCCGGCTCCGGCAAGTCGACCCTGCTGCGCTGCGTCAACCTGCTGGAGGAGCCCACCGAGGGCCAGGTCTTCGTCGGCGGCACCGAGATCACCGACCCGGACGTCGACATCGACGCCGTACGCCGCCGTATCGGCATGGTCTTCCAGCAGTTCAACCTCTTCCCGCACCTGAACGTCACCGAGAACCTCACGCTCCCGCAGCGCCGGGTCCTGCGGCGTGACAAGGCCACCGCCGCGAGGATCGCCGCCGAGAACCTGGACCGGGTCGGCCTGTCCGAGAAGGCGGACGCCTACCCGGCCTCCCTCTCCGGCGGCCAGCAGCAGCGCGTGGCCATCGCCCGCGCGCTCGCCATGGGCCCCGAGGTGATGCTCTTCGACGAGCCGACCTCCGCGCTCGACCCGGAGCTCGTCGGGGACGTCCTCGCCGTGATGCGCAGGCTCGCCGAGGAGGGCATGACCATGATGGTCGTCACACACGAGATGACCTTCGCCCGCGAGGTCGCCGACCGGGTCGTCTTCATGGACGGCGGCGTGATCGTCGAGGACGGCAGCCCCGACCAGGTCATCGGCAGTCCGCGCCACGACCGCACCCGCCACTTCCTCTCCCGTCTGCTCGACCCGGCGATGGCCGAGGTGGAGGAGGAGACCTCGGACCAGGTGGGGAAGTCCGGGCAGTAGCTCACTAAGGTGCGGTGCATGAGCGATCAGGCGGTGCTGCACGTGAAGGGCCGGGTCCTGACCGGGCCCGAGGACGTCCGCGACGAGCTGTGGGTGGTCGGGGGCCGTGTCTGCTACGACCGCCCCGCCGGCGCCCGGGACGTCCGGACCGTCGAGGGCTGGGCGCTGCCCGGCCTGGTCGACGCGCACTGCCACGTCGGCCTCGGCGCGGAGGGCCCGGTCGACGCGGAGACCGCCGAGAAGCAGGCGCTCACCGACCGGGAGACCGGCACCCTGCTGATCCGTGACGCCGGTTCGCCCTCCGACACCCGCTGGATCGACGACCGCGACGACCTCCCGAAGATCATCCGGGCCGGCCGGCACATCGCCCGCACCCGCCGCTACATCCGCAACTACGCACACGAGGCCGAGCCGGACGAACTCGTCGCGTACGTCGCCCGGGAGGCCCGGCGCGGCGACGGCTGGGTCAAGCTGGTCGGCGACTGGATCGACCGCGACCTCGGGGACCTGTCCGCCTGCTGGCCCCGCGAGGCGGTCGAGTCGGCCATCGCCGAGGCCCACCGGCTGGGCGCCCGCGTCACCGCGCACTGTTTCGCCGAGAGCTCGCTGCGCGACCTGGTCGAGGCGGGCATCGACTGCATCGAACACGCCACGGGCCTGACGGAGGACCTGATCCCGCTGTTCGCCGAGCGCGGCGTCGCGATCGTCCCGACCCTCGTCAACATCGCCACCTTCCCGCGGCTCGCGTCCGGCGGCGAGAGCAAGTACCCGCGCTGGTCGGCCCACATGCGCCGGCTGCACGAGCGCCGCTACGACACCGTGCGCGGCGCGTACGACGCCGGCATCCCGGTGTACGTCGGCACGGACGCGGGCGGCTCGCTGGCCCACGGCCTGGTGGCGGACGAGGTCGCGGAGCTGGTCATCGCGGGCATCCCGCCGGTCGAGGCGCTGTCGGCTACGAGCTGGGGCGCCCGCGCCTGGCTGGGCCGTCCCGGCCTGGAGGAGGGGGCACCGGCCGACCTCGTGGTGTACGAGGCCGACCCACGGGCCGACGTACGGGTGCTGGCGGCCCCGCGCCGGGTGGTGCTGAACGGGGCCGTCGTCGAGTAAGGGAACGCGTGTGCCCGGTGATTCGAAGAGGTGTGCGGAATATCCACGTTTGAGTGAAGTAACGCAGGATCGCTGACCGTTCACCCACAGTGCGTAAAGGTTGACGGGTCCCAAGCAAGTTCCGTCTGGGGGTCCCACCGCCTTGAACAGCAAAAACTTCCGCATGCCCGCACGCCGTCTCACCACGGTGGCGACGGTCACCGCCCTGGCCGCGGCTCCCGCGGCCCTGAGCGCGAGCGCCGCGCACGCGACCGCGGACCACGGTCGCGCCTCCGCCGTCGTGCTCCGCACCGGGCTCGACGTGTCCCTGCTCGACAAGACCGTGAACGTCCCGCTCGCGGTCACCCTCAACGAGGTCCAGGCACCGCGGAGCGCCGACCGGACCGCGCTCACGGCCCGGCTCGACGGCGTCGACGGCGGCAGACCGTTCACGGTCCTCGGCGCCGAGGTCGCGGCGGCCAAGGCCACGGTGAACGGGAAGCTCGCCGAGGGCTCGGTCCGCGTCGTCCACGCCAAACTGCACGTCCCGGGCCTGCCCCTGCTCTCCCTCGTCGAGGTGGGCACGGTCACCGCCAAGGCGACCTGCGAGGCCGGGAAGACACCCGTCGCCTCCGCGAACGTCCTCGGCGCCGTCACGGTCCTGGGCAAGCGGGTCACGCTCACCGCCGGCGGCCCGACCCAGGTGAAGGTGCCGGGGGTCGGCGAGGTCCGCCTCGACGTCTCCCAGCGCCGGACCACGTCCCGCACCGCGGCCGCGACGGCCCTCGAACTCAAGGTCTCCGTCAACCCGTTGAAGCTCAACGTGGCCGAGGTGGAAGGAACGGTCACCCTCGCCAGGGCGACCTGCGAGACCCCCGCACCCGCCGAGCACCCGGTGCCGAGCCACGACCCGGCCGCCGAGGTGAAGCCCCAGGGGGCACGGGCCGACCTGGCGGAGACGGGCGGCAGCTCGGCGACCCCGTACATCGCGGGCGGCGCACTGGCGTTGCTGCTGGTGGGCGGGGGAGCGGTGACGGTGGCACGCAGGCGCAGGGGCTGAGACCACCGACGGACCAAAGGCGCCGCCACCGGACGGATCCCGACCGAGACGGCGCCTTACCGCCCGTTCGGAACGGCTGTGGGGATCGGCTGCGGTACGCCTTTCCGACCGCCCGAGAGACTGTGGGGATCGGCTGCGGGGTGCCCTTCCAGCCGACCGGGACGGGTGGGTGGGAAAGGCTCTTACGGCAGGAAAGCAGACAGCGCCCGCAAGAACCCGCTCATCGTCCCCCGGTCCCGCACAGCGACCCGCACCCACTCCTCGTCCAGCCCCGGAAACGTGTCCCCACGCCGCACCGCGTAGCCCAGCTCGCGCAGCCGCCGCCGTACAGCGGCAGCACCCGGCATACGGACCAGCACGAACGGCCCCTCCGCAGGCTCCACCACCCGCACACCGCGGGACGCCAACCGGGACAACCCCGCCACCAGATGCGCCCGGTCCGCCGCGATCCGATGCGCCGCGTGCGCCGCCTCCGCCAGCGCCCGGGGCGCCACACACGCCTCGGCCGCGGCCAGCGCCGGCGTGGACACCGGCCACAGCGGCTGGACCCGCTCCAACTCGCCGATGATCTCCGCGGGAGCCAGCACGTACCCGATCCGCAGCCCGGCCAGCCCCCACGTCTTGGTCAGGCTGCGCAGCACCACGAGTCCGGGCACGTCGGTCCGCCCCGCCAGCGCCTCCCGTTCGCCCGGCACCGCGTCCATGAAGGCCTCGTCGACCACCAACGTCCGCCCCGGCCGGGCCAGTCGGACGATCGTGTCCGCGGGATGCAGCACCGACGTGGGATTCGTCGGGTTCCCGATCACCACCAGGTCGGCGTCCTCGGGAACCGCCGCCGGATCCAGCCGGAAGCCGTCCGCCTCCCGCAGCAGCACCCGGTCCACGGTGTGCCCCGCATCCCGCAACGCCGCCTCCGGCTCCGTGAACTGCGGGTGCACCACGACCGGCCGGCGCACCTTCAGCGCCCGCGCCAGCAGCACGAACGCCTCCGCAGCGCCCGCCGTCAGCAGCACCCGCTCCACCGGCAGCCCGTGCCGCGCCGCCACCGCCGCTCGCGCGGCCCGCCCGTCCGGGTAGGCCGCCAGCGACGACAGCGATCCGGCGATCTCCTCCCGCAGCCAGACCGGAGGCGTGTCCGCGCGGACGTTGACGGCGAGATCGACCAGTGCGGCCCCGTCGTCCCGTACCTCGGCGTCCCCGTGATGCCGCAGATCGTGCCCGGTGTACCCGGTGTCCCCGGTGCCCTCAGTGCGCATGGCTGTGCGAGTGCCCCCCGTGATGGTGATGCCCGTGACCGTCCCCGTGGTGGTGCCCGTCGTCGTCCGGGTGGAAGTGCGGCTGCTGCGGAAGCCCCACCTTGTCCTCGAAGCCCGGCAGCGCGATCCGGTACACGCACGAGTCGCAGTTCATGCGCAGATCGCCCTTGACGGCCTCCGCGTACCGCTCCATCACCAGGTCCAGGAGCTCCGGCTCGGGCCCGATGACGTCCGCCGAGCGCACCTCCACCTCCGGATGCGCGGCCGCCCACCCCTCGGTCTGCTGCCGCACCCGGTCCGGCAGGATGCCGGTGAACAGGAAGTAGGGCAGGACGACGATCCGCCTCGCCCCCAGCTTCGCGCAGCGGTCGAACCCGCTCGGCACGTCCGGCGCCGCCAGCGACACGAACGCCGTCTCCACACCGGCGTACCCGCGCCCCTCCCACAGCAGCCGGGCCGCCTTGTGCACCTCGGCGTTGGCGTCCGGGTCGGTGGACCCGCGGCCCACCAGCAGCACGGTCACGTCGGCCCGGTCCTCGGGCGTACGGGCCGTACCCCCGAGGGCCTCGTCCAGCCGCCGCTCCAGCACGTTCAGCAGCGCCGGGTGCGGACCGAGCGGACGGCCGTAGGTGTACGAGATCCCCGGGTGCCGTTCCTTCTCCCGGGCCAGCGCGGCCGGGATGTCACCCTTGGCGTGTCCCGCGGACACCAGCATCAGCGGCACGGCCGCGAACCGCCGCACCCCCCGCTCGACCAGTTCGGCGACGGCCTCGCCCAGCGGCGGCGGGGACAGCTCGATGAAACCGCCCGCGACGGGCAGGTCGGGGTGGCGGCGGCCCAGTTCCCGTACGAAGTCGCGGAACGCCTCGGCTCCGGCCTCGTCCCGGGTGCCGTGGCCGGCGATGAGCAGAGCGGGCGGCGGGGTGGTCACGGGTTCTCCTCGGTGGAAATCGGGTGGTACAGCAGGGCGTTGAGCGCGGCGGCGGCGACCGCCGAGCCGCCCTTCTCGGACACGTTGCTCACGGCGGGCAGACCGCTCGCGCGCAACGCCTCCTTGGACTCGGCCGCGCCGACGAAACCGACGGGCAGGCCGATGACGAGCGCGGGGGAGGCGTCCAGGGTCAGCAGCTCCTCCAGGGCGGTCGGCGCGCAGCCGATCACCCACAGGGCGCCGGGACCCACCTCCTCGTACGCGAGCCGGATCGCGTGGGCCGAACGGGTCAGCCCCGGACCGGCCTTGGCGTCCTTCAGCCGGCAGACGGTCTCCCGCCGGGTGATGCCGGCCGCGACCATCTCCACGTCCACGACGACCGGCGCCCCGGCGTGCAGCGCCGCATGCGCCTTCACCAGGTCGTCCTCGGCCGTGACGAGGTCGCTCGCGTACTCCAGGTCGGCGGCGGAGTGGATGACCCGCTCCACCACCGCCCGGGTCAGCGGTGGGAAGTGCGAGGTGTCCAGGCGGGCGCGCAGCCGCCGGAAGGACTCCTGCTCGATGGGATGGACCACACGGTTCACCGGGCACCCTCCTGCCAGCGGTAGCCGCGCGGGGTCACCATGCGCCCGGCGATGTTCCGGGTCGCGGTGTTGCCCACGGTGACCACCGTCATCATGTCGACCGTCGCCGGGTCCAGCGCGGCGAGCGTGGTCAGCCGGCTGGACTCGTCCGGCCGCGAGGCGTTGCGCACGACACCGACGGGCGTCGCGGGCTCCCGGTGCCCGGCGAGGATCGCGAGCGCCTTGGGCAGCTGCCAGTCGCGGCCCCGGGAACGTGGGTTGTAGAAGGTGACCACGAGGTCCGCCTCGGCCGCCGCCCGCACCCGCCGCTCGATGACCTCCCACGGCGTGTGCAGGTCCGACAGGCTGATCGACACATGGTCGTGGCCCAGCGGCGCGCCCAGGATCGCCCCGGCGGCCAGCGCGGCCGTCACGCCCGGCACACCGACCACGTCGATGTCGTCGGAGGCCTCGGCGAGCGCCGGGGAGGCCATGGCGTACACGCCCGCGTCCCCGCTGCCGATCAGCGCCACCGCATGCCCCTTGCGGGCCTCGGCGACCGCCGTGCGGGCCCGCTCCTCCTCCGCGCCGAGACCCGACTCCAGCACCCGGGTGCCGGGGCGCAGCAGGTCGCGGATCTGGTCGACGTACTGGTCGAGCCCGACCAGCACGGAGGCCCGCCGCAGCTCCGCCGCCGCGCGCGGGGTGAGCAGGTCCCGGGCGCCCGGCCCGAGCCCGACCACCGCGAGCCGGCCGCGCCCCGGGCGCCGTACGACGGCACAGGTCGCCATGGCCGGCTGCCCGTCGGCACGCTCCGACTTCCGCTTGGGCACGAGGAGTTCACCGCCGCGCACCAGCGCGGACGCCTCCGCCACGGACGGGGTGCCGACGGCCGCCAGCGGCGCGTCCGACGGGTTGGGCACCGCCACGGCCGCCAGGTCGTCCGCCGAGTACGTCACCAGGGGCACCCCCAGCCGCTCGGCGGCGGCCACGATCCCGGGCTCCTCCGCCTTGGCGTCCACGGTGGCGAGTTCGGCCACGGACCTCGGGGAGAGCCCCGCCTCCCGCAGCGCGTCCTCGACCAGCCCCAGCACCTCCTGAACCGGCGCACCCTTGGAGGCGCCGACGCCGACCACCAGGGACGGCGGCCTGAGCAGCACCTCCCGCTCGCCCGGTTCGACGGCCCGGTCGGTGAGCCGGACGGTGTACGGTCCCTGCGGCGCGGTCGGCAGCGGGGGCAGCGGCCACGCCAACTCGGTCTCCAGAGCGACCGGTTCGCCGTCCAGCAGAGCCCGCGAGACGGCCGCGACCGCCCCCTCGAACGGGAACCCGAGGGTGTCCAGACCCGGCAGCCCCACGGCGTCCGTGGCGGTCGTCACCACCGGCTCGGCCCCTAGCAACGCACCCACCTCACGGGCGAGTTCGTTGGCGCCGCCGCCGTGGCCGCCGACCAGCGACACGGCGAACCGTGCGCCCTCGTCCACGCACACCACACCCGGGTCCGCCGCCTTGTCGCCGAGCAGCGGCGCGAGCAGTCGCACCACCGCGCCCGTCGCCAGGAAGCACACCAGCTGGTCGCACTGCGCGAACGCGGCCCGTACGGCCTCCCCGACCGGACCGTCGTACACCCGCGTACGGTCCGGCCAGGCCGCGGCCAGCCGGTCCCGCGCCGCCGCTCCCGCCGCGGTGGCGGAAATGAGGCCGATCACTGGGCAACTCCTTCACTCGTAGCCGGGGTTCTGACGCCCCACAGCAGGAAAACCGGATTCGTCGCCGCCAGCCGGGTCACGTCACCCGGCAGCGGTGCCAGCCGGGACGACTGCAACAGCACCCCGTTACAGGCGAACCCCGCACGCGTCAGCGCCTCGCGCGCCGCCGGCACCCGGTCCAGGGCGGCCATGGCTACGACGACGGTCCGCCGCGCCCGCCGCGCGCACGCCTCGACGACCGCGGGCAGCTCGCGCCCCCCGCCGCCGACGAACACCGCGTCGGGATCGTCGTCCAGACCGGACAGCGCATCCGGTGCCACGCCGTGCACCACCCGCACGTCGACACCGTGGGCGGCCGCGTTGGCGCGGATCCGCCCGACCCCGTCCGGGGCCTTCTCGACGGCGACGACGGCCGCGCCGAACCGCGCGCACTCCACGGCCACCGAGCCGGACCCCGCGCCGACGTCCCACACCAGGTCGCCCAGGCGCGGTCCGAGCCGGGCAAGCGCCAGCGCCCGCACCTCGAACTTGGTGATCATCGAGTCCCGGTGCGCGTACTCGCTCTCGTCCAGCGCCCACCGGTCCGGCCGCGCGGGCACCCCGGCGACCGTGCGCACGGCGCCGAGCGCCCGCGCCTCGTCCAGGCACAGCACCACGCTCACCGCCGCACCCCAGTCCCGGGCCGCGGCCTCGGCCGGCGTCACCCGCTCCACGCGCTCGCGCCGCGGGTCGCCGAGCGCGCTCGCCACCACCAGGACACGGTCGTCGCCGAGCGCGGCTCCCAGCTCGGCGGGCCCGGCCCCGGGGCCGGTCAGCACCGCCACCTTGGGACGCGCCCGGCACACGTTGACCGCCGTGCGCAGGTCACGCCCGTGCGCACTCACCACCACCGCGTCGTCCCACGGCAGCCCGACCCGCGCGAACGCGGTCGCCACCGACGACACCCCGGGCCGCACGTCCAGCCGCCCGGCCCCGAACCGCTCGGCGAGCGCCCGCACGATCCCGAAGAAGCCGGGATCCCCGGAGGCCACCACGACCACCGGCAGCTCCTTGCCGACGTACTCCCCGATCGTCTCGAGGGCGGGCGCCAGCGGCCCGAGCACGACACGCTCGGCGCCCTCGGGCAGCCGTGCGGCGTCCAGGTGACGCCGCCCGCCGACCACCAGCGAGGCCCCGGCGAGAACGTCCTCGGGGACCGGCGTGCCCGTCCCCGCACCGACGACCGTGATCAACTCTTCGCCCTCTGTTCGCGCAGTGCCCGCCGGGCCTCGGGGTCGGCCTTGCGGTACCCGTGGAAGTGACCGGGGTGGTACAGGTGCGACCGGGTTCCGTGGGCGTCCAGCGCCGGGCCGACCAGGAAGAGGGTGTGCTTCCAGAGCCTGTGCTCCTTGACCGTCTCCTCCAGCGTGCCGATCGTGCACCTCACGACCAGTTCCTCCGGCCAGGTCGCCTGGTACGCGACGACGACCGGTGTGTCGGTCGGGTAGCCGCCCTCCAGCAGCTCCCGCACCAGCTGGCCGCTGCGCGCCGCCGACAGGAAGACCGCCATGGTGGTCCCGTGCCGGGCGAACTCGCGTACCTCCTCGCCCGGCGGCATCGGCGTCTTGCCGCCGCCGAGCCGGGTCAGCACCACGGACTGGGCGACCTCGGGGATGGTCAGCTCGCGCTGCGCGAGCGCGGCGACTGCGGAGAAGGACGAGACGCCCGGCACGATCTCCGTCGCGATCCCGAGCTCGGCGCACCGGTCCAGCTGCTCCTGCGTACCGCCCCACAGCGCCGGATCGCCGGAGTGGATCCGCGCGACCCGCAGCCCCTCGGCGAGGGCCCGCCGGTAGACGGCCACGACGTCCTCCAGGGACATGGTGGCCGAGTCCAGGATCTCCGCGTCCTCGCGCGCGTGCTCGAGAACCTCGGCCTGGACCAGGCTCGCCGCCCAGATCACCACGTCGGCCTCGGCGATCGCGCGGGCCGCGCGGAACGTCAGCAGGTCGGCGGCGCCGGGGCCGGCACCGACGAACGTCACCTTGCCGGTGGGGGCATCGGCCATGGGAAGGGGTCCTCTCGTACGGAAAAACGCAAGTCGGAATCGGTGAAATGTCAGGGTCTGGGGGAGTGCGGGCGACGCCGGATGTGCGCGAAGGCGCCTCCATCGGATAGCAAGGGCCCATGGCGGTCTTCGTCGCGCTCGGCGCGTTCCTGATGACGCTGGCCGGCGGCTGGACGGCACAGCGTGTGACCGACCGTCGGCACCTGGTCCTGGGACTGGCCGGCGGCCTGATGCTGGGCGTGGTCGGCCTGGACCTGCTCCCGGAGGCGCTGCACGCGGCCGACCGCGAGATCTTCGGCGTGCCCGCGGCTCTGCTGCTGTTCGTGGCCGGATTCCTGCTGGCTCATCTGGTGGAACGCACGCTGGCCGCCCGCCAGGCCGCCCACGGCGGCGACGAGCACCAGCACCGGGCGCCCGAGGTGGGCCTGACGGCGGCCGCCGCGATGGTCGGCCACAGCGCCATGGACGGTGTGGCGATCGGCGCGGCCTTCCAGGTGGGCGGCGGCATGGGCACCTCCGTCGCGCTCGCCGTGATCGCGCACGACTTCGCCGACGGCTTCAACACCTTCACCATCACGAGCCTGTACGGCAACGCGCGGCGACGGGCGATAGGCATGCTCCTCGCCGACGCCTGCGCACCCCTGGCGGGCGCGCTGTCGACCGTGTTCTTCCGCATCCCCGAACCGGTGCTCGGCGGCTATCTCGGCCTTTTCGGCGGCGTGCTGCTGTATCTCGCCGCCGCCGAGATCCTCCCCGAGGCCCACCACGAGCACCCCGCCCGCTCCACCCTGCTGTGCACGGTGGCGGGCGCCGCCTTCATCTGGCTCGTGGTCGGCTTCTCCGGCGGCTGACCGTACCGGCCGACTCACAGCTTCCCGCCCCGCCCGCCGTCGCGCCGCGGCGGCGCGATCAGCGTGGAGAGGTACGGCAGCGGCGCCCCGTCCAGTTCGGCGGCCGGCCGCACCGACTCCTCCGGCAGCCCGAGCGCCGAGCCCCACACGGCGTCCCCGATCCGCCCGGTCTCCCGCAGCGCCTCGGCGACCTCGGCGGCCTGCCGCCCGAACTTGTACGCCACGACGGTCCCCGGCCCGGCCAGTGCCTCCTTGAGCACGGCGGAGCCCGCCGTCACCGGCACCAGCGTCAGCGGCTCGGTCCCCTCCGTCAGCACGGCGCCCGACCGCGCGGCCAGGTCCTGCATGGCGGTGATCCCCGGCACGGTCTCCACGGCGACGCCCGGCACCAGCTCGGCGATCGTCTGCGCGAGATAGGTGAACGTCGAGTACACGTTCGGATCCCCGATGGTGGCGAAGGCGACGGACCCGTGCCTGCGCAGCAGCCCGGCGACCCGCTCACCGGCCGCGTCCCAGGCCGCCTCGCGCCGCGCCCGGTCGATCCGCTCGTTCAGCGCGAACACCACTCGGACGACCTTGTCCTCGGGCACGTAGTGCAACACGGTGGCCTCGGCCCGACCCCGCTCGAGGGTGTCCATCACGGGTACGACGACGACGTCGGCCGCGCGCAGCGCGTTGACCCCCTTGACCGTCACCAGCTCCGGGTCACCGGGACCGACCCCGACACCGATCAGCCTGCTGCTCATGACGTCCGGCACCTCTCCACGAACCGACGGGCCACACCGGGCTCGGACGCCCAGTGCGTGTGCAGATAACTCGCGTGCACGCCCTGCTGTACAAAACCTTCGACCCGCCGCACGGGCGCCGGCACGCCCCAGGCGGGAGCGGCCCCCGCCCCCGGCTCGACGACGGTGCGGTGGAACTCGTGCCCGCGCATCCGCGTGCCGGCGGCGGCCAGCACACTGTCGCCGACGGCCACGGCGTCCCGATAGCCCAGCGTCAGCCGATCGCTCATGCGCGCGGTCGCGTCCAGGACCCCGCACATCGGCTGCCCGTCCAGCTCCCGGCACAGATAGAGCAGCCCGGCACATTCGGCGGCCACGGGAGCACCGCTCAGCGCCAGGCCAGCGACGGCCCTGCGCAGCGGTTCGTTGGCGGACAGCTCGCCGGCGTAGACCTCGGGGAAACCGCCGCCGATGACCAGCCCGGCCGTGCCCTCGGGCAGTTGCTCGTCCCGCAGGGGATCGAAGGTGACGACTTCGGCACCGGCGGCGGTGAGCAGTTCGGTGTGCTCGGCGTAGGAGAAGGTGAACGCGGGACCACCGGCGACGGCGACCACCGGCGCCCGCCTCTCCGCCGGCCGAGTCGGGTGGTGGGTGGGCGAGGCGGGGGTCCAAGGGGCGGAGCCCCCTGGCAGGGGACCCGCGGCACGGGCCAGTGCTTCCAGCGCGTCCAGGTCGCACCCACCCGACACCTGCTCAGCCATCGCGGCAACGGCCTCCACCGCCGCCGATTGCCGTTCGGCAACCGGCACCAACCCCAGATGCCGCGACGGCGTCTCCACGGGCGCCGCCCGCCGCAGCACGCCGAGCACCGGCACCCCCGCCGAGTCCAACGCCTCCCGCAGAAGCGACTCGTGCCGGTCGGAGCCCACCTTGTTGAGGATCACGCCCCCGACCCGCACCTCCGGATCCCAGGAGGCGAACCCGTGCACCAGCGCCGCCACCGACCGCGACTGCGACGACGCGTCCACGACCAGCACCACCGGCGCCCGCAGCAGCTTGGCGACATGGGCGGTGGACGCGAGTTCCCCCTCGCCGGCCGCCCCGTCGTACAACCCCATCACACCCTCGACGACCGCCAGATCACAGCCCCGCGCCCCGTGCAGGAACAGCGGAGCGACCAGCTCGGGCCCGCACAGATACGCGTCGAGGTTGCGCCCCACGCGCCCGGTGGCGAGCGCGTGGTACCCGGGGTCGATGTAGTCGGGCCCGACCTTGTGCGGGGACACGGCGAGCCCCCGCGCGGCGAACGCGGCCATCAACCCCGTGGCGACGGTGGTCTTGCCGCTGCCGGACGAGGGCGCGGCAATGACCAGCCGGGGCACGGAAATCACCACTCGATGCCCCTCTGACCCTTCTGACCCACGTCCATCGGGTGCTTGACCTTGGACATGTCGGTGACGAGGTCGGCGAGGTCGACGAGCTTCTCCGGCGCGTTGCGGCCGGTGATCACCACGTGCTGGGTCCCCGGCCGGTTCCGCAGGACGTCCACGACCTCGTCCGTGTCCACCCACCCCCAGTGCATCGGGTACGCGAACTCGTCGAGCACGTACAGCCGGTAGGTCTCGGCCGCCAGGTCGCGCTTGACCTGCTCCCAGCCCTCCCGGGCCTTCTCCTCGTTGTCCATCTGCGCGTCCCGCTGGACCCAGGACCAGCCCTCGCCCATCTTGTGCCAGTCGACGGTCCCGCCCTGCCCGGACGCGCCGAGCACCCGCAGCGCGTTCTCCTCGCCGACCTTCCACTTCGCGGACTTGACGAACTGGAACACCCCGATCGGCCAGCCCTGGTTCCAGGCGCGCAGCGCCAGCCCGAACGCGGCGGTCGACTTGCCCTTGCCGATGCCCGTGTGGACGACGAGCAGCGGCCGGTTGCGCCGCTGCCGGGTCGTCAGCCCGTCCTCCGGGATCACACTCGGCTGCCCCTGAGGCATTACGCGGCCCTCCTCGAAGTCCCCTGCACGTCCCTGACCAGCCCGGCGATCGAGTCGGCCCGCAGCTCGTCCAGCGTGACGGCGGTACCGCCCAGTTCACCCGCGAGCTGCCCGGCGAGCCCGAGCCGCACCGGCCCCGACTCGCAGTCCACGACCACCGATGCGACACCCTCGGCCGCGAACAGCCGCGCCGCCCGCCCCGCCGACACGACCGGCTCCGGGCCGCCGGTGGCCCGCCCGTCGGTCACCACCACGACCAGCGCCCGTCGCGCTGGATCGCGCAGCCGCTCCACGCGCAGCACCTCGTGCGCCCTGAGCAGCCCGGCCGCGAGCGGGGTACGCCCGCCGGTCGGCAGCGACTCCAGCCGGGCCGCCGCCGCGTCCACGGAGGAGGTCGGCGGCAGGGCCACATCGGCGGAGGCGCCCCGGAAGGTCACCAGGCCCACCTTGTCCCGCCGCTGGTAGGCGTCCAGCAGCAGGGACAGCACGGCACCCTTCACGGCGCCCATCCGCTGCCGCGCCGCCATCGACCCGGAGGCGTCGACCACGAACAGCACGAGGTTGCCCTCGCGCCCCTCCCGGGTCGCCTGCCGCAGATCGTCCCGGCGGATCACCAGTCCCGGCCCGGACCGGCCGCGCGCCCGCTGGTGCGGGGCGGCCGCCTGCACGGTGGCCGCCAGGTGCAGCTTGGTCAGCGTGCCCCGCGGCCGCCTGGCCCCGGTGGTCCGCCCGTGCTCGGTACGCGCCCGGGAGCGCCGGCCGGCGGCGCCCTCGCCGAGGCCGGGCACGCTCAGCACCCTCGTGCGGAACGGCTCGGCGGCGCGTACCGCCGACTGCTCCTGCGCGCCGGAGGCCTGCGGCTGTCCGCCCTCACCGGTCTCGGGCCGTGCGGCGCCGCCGCCGTCGTCCTGGGGGCCGCTGTCGGGTGCCGGCTGCCCACCGCCGCCACCGGGTCCATCGGGGCCGGGGTCGGGGTCGGGATCGTCGTCCTCGGAACCCCCGAACTGCTCCAGGGTCTCGTCCAGCTTGTCCTCGTCCAGGCCTGGCGCGTCGAACGGATTGCGGCGCCGCCGGTGCGGCAGCGCGAGCAGCGCGGCCTGCCGGACGTCCTCGGCGAGCACGTCCGTCCGGCCGGCCCACGCGGCCAGCGCGGTCGCCGTGCGCGCCATGACGATGTCGGCGCGCATGCCGTCCACCTCGAAGGCCGCGCAGGTCGCCGCGATCTGCCTGAGCGCCGCGTCACCCAGCCGCACCTGCGGCAGCAACTGCCGTGCGGCCACGACCCGGTGCCGTACGGCGGCCTCCTCATCGGCCCAACGCGCCGCGAAACCAGCCGGATCGTCGTCGTAGGCGAGCCGCCGCCGTACGACCTCCACCCGCTGGTCCGGCTCCCGCGAGGCCGCGACCTCCACGGTCAGCCCGAACCGGTCGAGCAACTGCGGCCGCAGCTCGCCCTCTTCGGGGTTCATGGTGCCGACGAGCAGGAACCGGGCCGCGTGCCGCACCGAGACGCCCTCGCGCTCGACGTACGAGGCACCCATCGCCGCCGCGTCCAGCAGCAGGTCGACGAGGTGGTCGTGGAGCAGGTTCACCTCGTCCACGTACAGGATCCCGCGGTGCCCGTCGGCCAGCAGGCCCGGCTCGAACGCCTTCACGCCCTCGGCGAGCGCCCGCTCGATGTCGAGCGCGCCGACCAGCCGGTCCTCGGAGGCGCCGACGGGGAGCTCCACCATCCGCGCCGGACGCGCCGTACCGGCTCCCGGCTCGTGCGGGCCGTCCGGGCAGGACGGGTCCGGTGCCGCCGGGTCGCAGGAGAACCGGCAGCCGGGCACCACGGCCACCTCGGGCAGCAGCGCCGAAAGGGCGCGCACCGCCGTGGACTTGGCGGTGCCCTTCTCGCCCCGCACCAGCACACCGCCGACCGCCGGCGAGACGGCGTTCAGCAGCAGCGCCAGCCGCAGGTCGTCCTGGCCGACGACGGCCGTAAAGGGGAAGGGGGTGGTCACTGGTCGCCCTCCAAGTCGCCTTCCAGCTCCAGGTACGTGGCGCGCAGCCGCTCCAGCGTGTCCGCGTCCGGCTCGGCCCACAGCCCGCGGTCCGCCGCCTCCAGCAGCCGCTCGGTGATCCCGCGCAGCGCCCACGGGTTGGACTGCTTCATGAAGTCCCGGTTCTCCGGGTCGAAGACGTACTCCGCGCTGAGCTTCTCGTACATCCAGTCGTCGACCACGCCCGCCGTGGCGTCGTAGCCGAACAGGTAGTCCACGGTCGCCGCCATCTCGAAGGCGCCCTTGTAGCCGTGCCGGCGCATGGCGGCCATCCAGCGCGGGTTGACCACCCGGGCCCGGAACACGCGGTGCGTCTCCTCGCCGAGCGTGCGGGTCCGCACCTGGTCCGGTACGGCGGAATCGCCCACGTACGCCTCGGGGTTGGCGCCGGTCAGGTGCCGGACCATGGCGACCATGCCGCCGTGGTACTGGAAGTAGTCGTCGGCGTCGACCAGGTCGTGCTCACGGGTGTCGACGTTCTTCGCCGCGACCGCGATCCGCTTGAAAGCGGTCTCCATGTCCCCGCGCGCCGCCCGCCCGTCGAGCCCGCGCCCGTAGGCGTAGCCGCCCCACACCGCGTACACCTCGGCGAGGTCGGCGTCGGAGCGCCAGTTGCGGGCGTCGATGAGCGGCAGCAGACCGGCGCCGTACGCGCCCGGCTTCGAGCCGAAGATGCGGGCCGTCGCGCGCCGCCGGTCACCGTGCCCGGCGGCGTCCTCCTCGACGTGCGCCCGCACATAGTTGGACTCGGCCGGCTCGTCCAGCTCGGCCACCGCCCGCACCGCGTCGTCGATCAGCCCGACCACGTGGGGGAACGCGTCCCGGAAGAAGCCGGAGATGCGGACCGTGACGTCGACGCGCGGCCGTCCCAGCTCCGCCGGGGCAATCACCTCGAAGCCCGTCACCCGGCGCGAGGCGTCGTCCCACACCGGACGGCAGCCCAGCAGCGCCAGGATCTCGGCGATGTCGTCGCCCTGGGTGCGCATCGCCGACGTGCCCCACACCGTCAGGCCCACCGACTTCGGGTACTCCCCGGTGTCCTGCAGATACCGCTGGACCAGCGAGTCGGCGAGCGACTGCCCGACCTCCCAGCTCAGCCGGGACGGGATGGCCTTGGGGTCGACGGAGTAGAAGTTCCGGCCGGTCGGCAGCACGTTTACCAGACCCCGGGTCGGGGAACCCGAGGGGCCGGCCGGGACGTAACCTCCGTCCAGGGCCCGCAGGATGTGCCCGATCTCGTCGGTGGTCCTCGCCAGCCGCGGCACCACCTCGGCGCAGGCGAACTCCAGCACCGCCACCGCCTCCCGGACGTCGGTGCCGAGCACCTCGCGCACCAGGGCGCCGCTGTCCGCGACCGCCCAGCCGCGCGCCTCCATGCCCTCCGCGATCCGCCGGCACAGCTGCTCCAGCAGGTCGATCGCGTCGGCGGCGGTACGCGACGGGCCCTCCACGAGGTCCGTCAGCTCCACCGGCACCTTCACCGGGGCTCCCGGCTCGGTCAGCAGTTCCTTCTCCTCCAGCCCGAAGTGGGCCGCCAGCGAGGCCCGCAGCCCCGGCAGCGCGTTCGCCTGCCCGCCCCACACCTGGGAGGCGCGCAGCACGGCAAGCACGAGGTTCACCCGCGGCTCGCCCACCGGGCCGCCGCCGAGGATGTGCAGACCGTCCCGGATCTGCACGTCCTTGATCTCGCACAGATAGCCGTCGATGTGCATGACGAACTCGTCGAACTCGTCGTCGTCCGGCTGCTCGGCCACGTGCAGGTCGTGGTGCAGCTCGGCCGCCTTGACCAGCGTCCAGATCTGCGCCCGCACGGCCGGTGCCTTCGCCGGGTCCAGATCGGAGACGAGCGCGTACTCGTCCAGCAGCTGCTCCAGCTTGGCCAGGTCGCCGTAGGTGTCGGCGCGCGCCATCGGCGGCACCAGGTGGTCGACCACCGTGGCGTGACCGCGCCGCTTGGCCTGCGTTCCCTCGCCGGGGTCGTTGACGATGAACGGGTAGATCAGCGGCAGCTCGCCGAGGACCGCGTCCGGTGCGCAGCCGGCGCTCAGCCCGAGGCCCTTGCCCGGCAGCCACTCCATCGTGCCGTGCTTGCCCATGTGCACGATCGCGTCCGCGCCGAAGCTGTCGTCCAGCCAGCGGTAGGCCGCCAGGTAGTGGTGCGACGGCGGCATGTCGGGGTCGTGGTAGATCGCGATCGGGTTCTCGCCGAAGCCGCGCGGCGGCTGGATCATCACGACCACGTTCCCGAACCGGAGCGAGGCCAGCACGATGTCGTCGCCGTCGACGTACAGGCTGCCCGGCGGCTCGCCCCACGCCTCGGTCATCCCGTCCCGCAGCTCCGGGTCCAGCTTCTCGAACCACGCCCGGTAGTCGGCCAGCGGGACCCGCGCGGGCGCCGCCGCCAGCTGCTCCTCCGTCAGCCACTCCACGTCGTGGCCGCCGGCCTCGATCAGCCGGTGGATCAACTCGTCGCCGCCGGAGGGGTATTCGGTGAGCGAGTAGCCGGCGTCCCGGAGCGCGTCCAGCACCCGCACCGCCGAGGCGGGCGTGTCCAGGCCGACCGCGTTGCCGACCCGGGAGTGCTTGGTCGGGTAGGCGGTGAACACCAGCGCGATCTTCTTCTCGGCGTTCGGCTTGTGCCTCAACCGTGCGTGCCGTACGGCGATTCCGGCGACCCGCCCGGCCCGCTCGGGGTCGGCGACGTACACGGGGACCTCGTCCGGACCCTGCTCCTTGAAGGAGAACGGGACGGTGACGAGCCGGCCGTCGAACTCGGGGATCGCGACCTGCATCGCCGCGTCCATGGGGGAGAGAGCGGCGTCCGACTCGTCCCAGGCCGCCCGCGAGGAGGTGAGGCAGAGCCCCTGCAGCACGGGGATGTTCAGCTCGGCGAGCGCCCCGATGTCCCAGGACTCCTCGTCGCCGCCCGCCGATGCCTGCGAGGCGTGCGTGCCGCCGGCCGCGAGGACGGTGGCGACCAGGGCGTCGGTCTGCCCCAGCAGCTCGTACAGCCCGGCGTCCGCGCCGCGCAGCGAACCGCAGTAGACGGGGAGGGCGTTGGCGCCACGCGCCTCGATCGCCTCGCACAGCGTGTCCACGAAGGCGGTGTTGCCGCTCAGCTCGTGCGCCCGGTAGAAGAGCACGCCCACGGTCGGCCGGCCGTCCCGCCTCTCGTACGTGCCGTGCACCCCGTACTCCGGCATCTTCCGGGGCTCCTCGAACCCCTCGCCGGTCAGCAGCACGGTGTCGGAGAGGAACCGGGCCAGCTCGGTCAGGTTCGCGGGGCCGCCCTCGACCAGGTACTTCAGCGCCTCCGCCACGACACCCGCAGACACCGAGGACTCGGCCATCAGCTCGGCGTCCGGCACGCTCTCGCCGCCCAGCAGCACGCTCGGCACACCCGACGCCCTCAGCGCGGCGAGCCCGTCCTCCCAG
This sequence comes from Streptomyces sp. NPDC044061, assembly GCF_056434305.1. Lineage (NCBI taxonomy): Bacteria > Bacillati > Actinomycetota > Actinomycetes > Kitasatosporales > Streptomycetaceae > Streptomyces > Streptomyces sp. NPDC044061. The sequence continues at coordinate 235,948 of NZ_JBWKFL010000012.1, forward strand.
GCGCGCCTGCCACCCAGCAGCCGCACGACGGCGATGTCCGCGCCCTCGACCAGGCCCGGCAGTTCCTGCGTGACGTCCACCCGGGTCGGGTTGCCGATCCGGTAGCCGGCGCCGGAGGCCCGGGCCGCCAGCAGATCGGTGTCGGCGGTCGACAACAACAACACTGTGCTCATGCGGGCGCTCCCGGTGGAATGAAAGGCAGTCCTTGTGGCGCGCCCGACTCGATGAGCCGCCAGAGCGCGTCCGTGTCCGCGTGCTGTTCGATCAGGTCGCCGAGCCGGTCGAGCTGCTCCTCGCGCAGCGCGGCGAACGAGGTGTCGGGGGCCGGTACGAAGCGGCGCCCCGCGGCGGCCGCCACCTCGCGCAGGAAGGCCCGCCGGAAGCCGTCCGACTCCAGGGAGCCGTGCCAGTGGGTGCCCCAGGTCTGTCCGACCCGGCAGCCGTCCAGGAAGGGCTCTCCGCCGGTGACTTCGGCGATCCCGTGGTGGATCTCGTACCCCTCGACCCGCTCGCCGAGGGCCTCCCCGGCCGGCCGGGTCAGGGTCTTCTCGCGGGCGAACCGCACCCGGACGGGCAGCAGTCCGAGCCCGGCCACCTCCCCGGCGCGCGACTCGACCTCGTCGTCGATGAGCTCGCCGAGGACCTGGAAACCACCGCAGACGCCCAGGATCGGGCGCTCCTGCGCGGCCCTCCCGACGAGGGCGTCCGCAAGGCCCCGCTCCCGCAGCCACTGCAGCGCCCGCACGGTCCCGCGTGTGCCCGGGACCACCACCAGGTCGGCGTCGGCCAGTTCCTCCGGCCGGTCCACGAACCGCACCACGACACCCGGTTCGGCGGCCAGCGCGTCGACGTCCGTGAAGTTGGACATGAGCGGGATCGCGCAGACGGCGACCCGCAGCACGTCCTCGCCGGCCGGGGGAGCGACGGTGGACTCCCGTACGGTGCCGCGCAGCGAGACCCGCAGTCCGTCCTCCTCGTCGATGCCGAGCCCGTGCCGGAACGGCAGCACGCCGTAGGTGTGCCGCCCGGTGAGCCCGTGCAGCATGTCCAGGCCCGGCTCCAGCAGCGTGACGTCCCCCCGGAACTTGTTCACCAGGAACCCGGCGACCAGCTCCTGGTCCTCGGGCGAGAGCAGCGCGACGGTCCCGAAGAAGGAGGCGAAGACGCCCCCGCGGTCGATGTCCCCCACCACCAGCACGGGCAGCCGCGCGTTCCGCGCGATCCCCATGTTCACGATGTCCGTCCGCCGCAGATTGATCTCGGCCGGGCTCCCCGCCCCCTCACAGATCACCGCGTCATACGTGCCCCGCAACTCGGCCAGGCACTCCAGCACGGTGCCGAGCAGCCGCTGCTGGCGCCCGCCGTGGTAGCCGCGCGCGCTCAACTCGCCCACCGGCCGCCCCAGCAGCACCACCTGGCTGCTCTGCTCGCCGCCCGGCTTGAGCAGCACGGGGTTCATCAGCGCGGTCGGCTCGACCCGGCAGGCCTGGGCCTGCATCGCCTGCGCCCGCCCGATCTCCGCGCCCTCCCGCGTGACGAACGAGTTGAGGGACATGTTCTGCGCCTTGAAGGGCGCCACCTTGACGCCCTGGCGCACCAGCCACCGGCAGATCCCGGCCGTCACGACGCTCTTGCCGGCGTCGGAGGTGGTGCCGGCGACGAGGAGACCACCGTTCACTTCGCACGTCCCTTCACGAGTCGGCGCGCGGCGACCGTGACGCCGAGCGCGAGCAGGCCGACGCGGCGGGAGAGCCGTACGGCCCGGTCGATGTCGGTGACCTGGACGGCCCGCCCGGTGTCCCCGTTGAGGACGGGCCGGTGTTCGACGCGGCCGCCGTAGGAGAGCGTCCCGCCCAGCCGCACCCCGAGGGCACCCGCGAACGAGGCTTCCACGGGCCCGGCGTTGGGGCTCGGATGCCGGTGCGCGTCGGTCTTCCAGGCGCGCAGGGCGCCACGGGGATCGGGTCCGGCCGCCGCGGCGAGCACGGCGGTCAACCGCGCCCCCGGCCACCCGGCGACGTCGTCGAGGCGCGCGGAGGCCCAGCCGTAGCGGCGGAAGCGGGGCGACTTGTGCCCCACCATCGCGTCCAGGGTGTTGACGGCCCGGAACCCGAGCAGCCCGGGGACCCCGCCCACGCCGCCCCACACCAGAGCGCCCACGACGGCGTCGGAGGTGTTCTCGGCGACCGACTCGACCACGGCCCGGGCGATACCGTCGGCGTCCAGCGCCTGCGGGTCGCGGCCGCACAGATGCGGCAGCCGCGCGCGGGCGGTCTGCACGTCGCCGGCCTGCAGGGCGCGTCCGACGGTCCGGGCCTCCCGGGCGAGCGAAGTGCCCCCGACCACGGCCCAGGTGGCGGCGGCGGTCAACGCGACGGTGGCGGTGGGAGAGCGGCGTACGGCCCGCTCGGCGAGAGCCCCGAGCGCGACGGCGCCTCCGGCGCACACGCCGGTGTGCAGCGCCCCCCACCCGCGGTGGTCGCGCCACAGCACGCGTTCCACGGCCCCGGCGGCCCGCCCGAACGCGGCGACCGGATGCCCACGGCGTGGATCGCCGAGGAGCAGGTCGCCGAGAAGGCCGGCGGCGGCGCCGTACGCGTAAGTGCGATCGGCACCCATCGGGTCAGCCGGCCGTGGGGGCAGGCAGGGCCCGGTTACTGAACCTCGATCGGCAGCCGCGCATGGCGATATGTCCTCACTCAGGGTGTCCGCGCCCTGGTTCGACGAGACCGGCGGTGAGAGTTCCTGGCTCCCGGGATTCCTTCCCCGGTGACAGTGGCGGGACCGCGCCGGATTCGCACCGGCTTCCTCTCCTGCCGCCGTACTTGGCCCGGGCAGTCCACCACGCGCCCGGAAGGGCCGTCAACTTGCCTTTGACCTGCGCGGGGAGAGTGTGCTGAGACCCACACCGGTGAAGTCCGGGCATGCGAAAGGCTCCCCACCGGATCACACCGGTGGGGAGCCTTTCGGACGGTGGGTCAGGGCTTGGCCACGATCAGGTAGATGCCGTAGGCCACCGCGGCCGCGCACGCCGCGAAGCACAGGTACGCACCGGTGACCGCGAGCGCCGCCGAGTTGCCCTGCGCGGCGGCCTTCTCGCGCCGCGACAGACCGTTGACGCCGAGGGTGAACAGGGCCACCAGGCCCACCGTGAACGCGAGGCTGACGCCGAAGACGGAGCCGAGAGCCGCCCAGTCGATCTTCATGGGGATGCTTCCTTCAGTTACCGGGTGCTCGGGGTCAGACCGTCGCCGCCGGCGGAACCGCCGGGGTCGCGGGGTCGGTCGCGGCCGGAGCCGGGATCGTGGCCGTCAGGCCCTCGGTGACCGTGCCCGTGGGCGGCGGGGTCACCGCGGCGATGGCGGTGGTCACCACACCGGCCGGCTCCTCGGTCCCGTCGCCGGTGTTGACGTTGGTGTGGTCGACGACCTCGCGGCGGGACAGCTTCCAGATCGCGGCGCTGGCGCCGACCAGGAAGACGGCGACGACCGCGGTGCCCCAGTCGCCCAGGTCCGTGACGGACTCGGCGAGCGCGCCGACCAGCGCGGCGGCCGGGAGGGTGAGCGCCCAGGCGACGAACATGCGGGTCGCGGTGGACCAGCGGACCACACCGCCCTTGCGGCCCAGGCCCGCACCCATCACCGAGCCGGAGACCACGTGGGTGGTGGAGAGGGAGAAGCCGAGGTGGGAGGAGGCCAGGATGGCCGTGGCGGCGCTGGTCTGGGCGGCGAAGCCCTGACGCGGCTCCAGGTCGGTCAGGCCCTTGCCCATGGTGCGGATGATGCGCCAGCCGCCGATGTAGGTGCCGAGCGCGATGGCCAGGCCCGCGGAGAGGATCACCCAGGTGGGAGGGTTGGAGCCCGGGGCGATGGCGCCGCCCGCGATCAGCGCGAGGGTGATGATGCCCATCGTCTTCTGCGCGTCGTTGGTGCCGTGCGCGAGGGAGACCAGACCGGCAGAGGCGATCTGGCCGGCCCGGTAGCCCTTGCGGGTGGCCTCGCCGTCGGCCTTGCCGCCGATGCCGTAGGAGAAGCGGGTGGCGAACACGGTCGCCATGCCGGCCACGACCGGGGCCGCGACCGCCGGGAGCAGGACCTTGGTGACCAGGACGTCACCGTGGACGGCGCCGAAGCCGGCGGAGGCGACGGTGGCGCCGATCAGGCCGCCCATCAGGGCGTGCGAGGAGCTGGAGGGCAGTCCCGCCAGCCAGGTCATCAGGTTCCAGAGGATCGCGCCCACCAGGGCGGCGAAGATGACCTCGGGACGGATGCCGTTCTCATCGACGAGACCCTTGGAGATCGTGTTGGCGACCTCCACGGAGAGGAAAGCGCCTACAAGGTTGAGGGCGGCGGACATGACCACCGCGACCTTGGGCTTGAGCGCACCGGTCGAGATGGTCGTGGCCATCGCGTTGGCGGTGTCGTGAAAACCGTTCGTGAAATCGAACGCGAGTGCGGTTACCACCACAATCGCGAGGATCAGCGAGAAGTTTTCCATTTACCCAGGCAATCTTTCGAGGTCGTTGGCTGTTGGACCGTAGGCAACCTGGGTGAACGGAAGGTGAACTGGGGCAGGCGTGAGGGTGTCGGGAATCAGGGTTCGGGGTTTCGTTCGTCCCCGACGCCCCGGGCACCCCTTGGCTACCAGCCGCGCGCGAAGGCCCGCAGTCGGCCCGGCGGCCCGTGGAAGAGATTCTGGTCACCCGGCAGACCGCCCCGGACGCCGTACTGCCAGAAGGTCCAGCGCGACCATCCGCCCGGCAGCGACCCCGGGGCCCGGGACCCGTGATGGGCGATCCACAGGGCGTGGTCCCGGGCGAAGGCGTGGCTGTCGCCGGTGCAGGCCGCCCACCAGTTGGCGGTGGTGTAGATCACCGGGCGGCGGCCGGTCTCCTGCCGGACCTCGTCGCTGAAGGAGCGGATCCAGCGGACCATCCGCTTCCGGTCCAGTCCGTAGCACCGGTGCCGCGCGTCGTACGGGTTGTACTCGATGTCGAGCGCGGGTGGCAGCGTCCAGCCGTCCGCCAGCCAGTCACCGCCGTGCCGCACGAAGTACGAGGCCTGCTCGGCGCCCGAGGACCGGTCCGGCCGCGCGAAGTGGTAGGCGCCGCGGATCAGGCCCGCCCGGCGCGCGCCGTCGTACTGCCGGCGGAAGTACGGGTTGCGGTAGGCCGTGGCCTCGGTCGCCTTGATGTAGGTGAACCGGGCGCCCTCCGACCGCGCGGCCGGCCAGTCGACGTGCTTCTGGTGGGACGACACGTCGTGCCCCCTGGGCAGGCCCGGCGCGGACATCGACGAGCCGGCGGGCGCGGCGGCCGCGGCCTGGGTGCCCGTGAGGGCCAGTGCCGCGGTGACGGCGGCGAGAACGCCGGCGTGGTGACGGGAACGGAAGGGTGTGCGATCACGAGCCATGCGTCCCCCTGGAGTGGCGGCGGAACGTCGTCCAGCGAGCAGGAAAAATCATTAAATGACTGACGATCGCGGGGGCAGGGTGCTTCACGGTGTTTCGCGGGTACTGCCACCCGTTCGGCCGTGCGACTTCCGGCCCGAAGTGTGCCGACGGATTTCCGCGTGACGGGGCGGCTGGCAGGATCGCGGCATGGCTGAACAGCGGCGGGACGCGGAACGGCGAGCGGAAGCGGCGCGGATCTGGGAGGCACTGGTCACGACGGCCCGCCGGACCGTCACCGACGGGCTGGTCGTCGGCACCTCCGGCAACGTCTCGGCGCGCGTCGGCGACCTCGTGCTGGTCACACCGTCGGGCGTGCCGTACGACCGGCTGACCCCGGACGACATCACCGGCGTCGACCTCGACGGGCGGCAGGTGCTCGGCACGCTGGTGCCGACCAGCGAACTGCCCATGCACCTCGCCGTCTACCGCACCACCGACGCCCTCGCCGTCGTGCACACCCACGCCGTGCACGCCACGGCCGTCTCCACCCTCGTGGCCGAACTGCCCCCGATCCACTACATGGCCGCCGCCCTCGGCGGCCCGGTCCGAGTCGCCCCGTACGCGACCTACGGCACCGACGAACTGGCCGAGAACATGCTCCGGGCCCTGGCCGGCCGCTCCGGCTGCCTCCTGCGCAACCACGGCACGATCACCCACGGCGCCACCCTCGACCAGGCCTACGACCGCACCGCCCAGCTGGAGTGGATGTGCCGCCTGTGGCTGACCGCGTCCTCGGTGCCGGGTCTGACACCTTCTCTGCTGTCGGAGGCACATATGGCCGAGGCCGGGGCACGTTTGAAGGGGTACGGCCAACGGAGGTGACCCCTTGCCGCCCAGTCCCCTGCTCCAGCCCCTGCTCGGTCGGTTCTCCCGCCACCGGCCCGCGCCCGGCCTTCGGCTGGCCGTCGGCGCGGACCGCCACGACACTGGACCCGTGCGCACCGCCAAGGCGACAGCCGCCGCACTCACCGCAGTCCTGGCCGCCGGCGCGGCTTCCGTGGCCGCCGGACGCCTCGCCAGCGACGCCGCGCTGAAGGCGCCCGCGGGCCGTCCGCTGCCCACCGAACCCCGGCTCACCGTGCATGGCACGGCCGCGGGCCGGATCGCCCTCACCCGCGACCTGGCCACCCTGCGCCCGGGCACCTACGGCCTGGCCGGCGACGGCTCCCACGCGGTCGTCGGCCCCGTCCTGGACGCGGCCGAGCACACCGCGGACACCGTCGTGCGCCGCCTGGTACGCGTCACGCACGGCAATCTCGCCCCCGGTGACGCCGTGTGGCTCACCCCGAACGTGTACGTCGGCAATCCGAGCGCCGCCCTGGGCCTCGACCACGCCGACGTCGACGTGCCCGGCGAACTCGGGGCCCTGCCCGCCTGGTTCGTGCCCGGCCACCGGGACGTCTGGGTGATCGCCGTGCACGGCCTCGGCACCACCCGCGAACAGGCCCTGAACGTCATGGAGTTCCTGCACGGCCGCCGGCTGCCGGTCCTCGCGCTCGCCTACCGCGGCGACCTCGGCGCCCCGCGCCCGCCCGACGGCCTCAACCACCTCGGCGAGACCGAGTGGCGGGACCTGGACGCGGCGATCCGGTACGCCGTCCGCTACGGCGCCCGCCGGGTCGTCCTGCTCGGCTGGTCCACCGGCGCCACCATGGCCCTGCGCGCCGCCGAGCACTCCGCCGTGCGCGACCGCATAGCCGGACTGGTCCTCGACTCGCCGGTGCTCAGCTGGCAGGCCACCCTGCGCGCCCTCGCCCAGGCCCGCCACACCCCGGAACCCCTGCTGCCGCTCGCGGTGCGTGCCGCACAGGGCAGGGCCGGGCTGCACGCCGACCGGGTCGCCGAGACCGCCGACGCCGACCGGCTCGACGTGCCCACCCTGATCGTCCACGGCCCGGACGACACGGTCGCCCCCTGGGAGCACTCCCGCCGCCTCGCCGCCCGCCGCCCCGACCGCGTCGCCCTGCACACCGTGGCGCGGGCCCCGCACGGGGCGATGTGGAACGCGGACCCCGAGGAGTACCAGGAACGCCTGCGCCGGTTCCTGACCCCGCTGATGTGAGGGCGCGCCCGGGCCCGCCGGTACGAGTCGGAAGCCCGGGTTCCAGCCGTTCCGTTTAAGGCCGTACGACTGGCCTGATCGTGACTGCTCACCCGCTACCGGGCCCGGTGCGTTGGCCAGCCCCGTCGCCCCCCGTGACATTCCGTTTGGGTTTTCGGACCGTCAACCGGAAGACTGCACCCGTGACGTCCCGTATCCCGCGCGACTCCAGGCTCCGACTCGTCCGACCGCGACCCCTGGCCGCCGCCCCCAGAGCTGTGAACCAGCGGCGTCCGCGCCGCCCCGCTCCCCGGCCGCCGGAGGGCACCCCGGCCCCCGGCGAACTGGCCAGAATGGCGCGTACCGGTCTGGCCGGCGCGGTCCGCGTCGCCCGCTGGGCCGACGCCGCCCTCGGCCCCGGGAGCGACGCCGCCACGGCCGACGGCAAGGCCACCCTCTCCGACATCACGGCCGCGCGTGCCGCCGCCGACCTCGACCTGAGCACCGGCCAGGTCCGCGCCGACTGGGACACCGCCCGCCTCGCCGGACTGGTCGAGGTGCACGGGGACGACGCGCGCCCCGGCTGGCGCCTGCGCGCCTGGGACCGCGACGACAGTGCCGTGCTGCGCGGCTGGGTCGCCCTCTTCGACGCCTGGTCGCTCGCCTGCCCGGAACCCGCCGAGCACGAGCCGGCCGCCGTCGCCGAGGTCGTCTCGGCCATGCCCCAGGTGCTCTCCTTCCTGCAGCTGTCCGCCGGCCCCGTCCCGGTCGAGCAGCTGCTCGACCTGCTCCAGCAGCGGGTCACCGAACTGCGCACCGAGCGCTGCGAGATCTCCTACGAGCCCGGCTCCGCCGAGTCCGCGGGCCCCGCCGGCACCCCGAGCCCGGCGGAAACCGCACCCATCGGCGACACCCCGCTCGGCCCCCTCCTCGACTGGGCCCTGCGGGCCCTCGCCGCCGTCGGCGCCCTCACCCGCGGCGACGGCCAGGCCACGCTCACCCCGCTGGGGAGCTGGGCGGTGTGGGTCAAGCTGGAGCAGATCTGCGTCGCCGCGCAGAGCCCCGCCGGGAACATCGAGCAGGCCGCTGAGGACATGCTCCGCGGCTGCGCCCAGCTGCGCCCCAACGCGGCCCGCGCCGAGTACCGGGCCTGGCTCGCCGCCCGCCCCGTCGGCAGTGCCGTCACCGAACTGCTCGCCGCCGCCCGCGGCGAGGACGCCCTGCTGCGCGGCCTCGCCTTCGAGGCGCTGCGCGTCGTCGGCGCCCCCGCCGAACCCGACGTGCGCTCCGTCCTGGACGACCCGGCCCTGAGGCCCTACGCCCTGCTGTGGCTCGCCGAGCACGACGGCATCGACCCGGAGGACGCCCACGAGGTCCTCACCCGCGAGGAGGCCACCTGGCTGTGGGTCGACACCGCCGCCGCCGTCGCCGACCACGGCGAGACGGCGATGCTGGTCCGCCACTTGGAGGCGGCGGTGCAGCCCACCGTCCCCATGCTGCTGGACGAGGTGCGCGCCGTCGGTCACCCGCGCACCGTGCAGGTCCTGGTCGCGCTCGCCGCCGCCCACCCGGACCCGGCCCTGGCCAAGGCCGTGCGCCGGGCCGCCTTCCAGGTGCACACAGGGGGATAGCCGGGCGGGGGACAGCAGCGGGACCGGGCCGGGCCGCCTAGACGCCGATGTCGGGGGCGTACGTGCCGAAGCTCCAGATGTTGCCCTCGGCGTCCCGGGCCATGTAGTCCCGCGAGCCGTAGTCCTGGTCCGTCGGGGGCATCAGGATCTCCGCGCCGTGCTCCACGGCCCGCTGGTGATGGGCGTCGACGTCGTCCACGACCACGTACACCCCCGCGGGCCCCGCGCTCTTCATCGCCGTGTCGAACAGTCCGCCGCGCCCCTTCGAACCGAGCATCACCGCGCCCTTGCCCTGAACCAGCTCGGCGTGCATCACCGTGCCGTCCTCGGTCTCGTACACCGACAGCTCGGTGAACCCGAAGGCCTCCGTGAGCTGCTTGATCGCCGCCTTCGCGTCCGCGTACAGCAGCGTCGGGTAGATGCTCGGCCGTCCGCCCGTGCCCGCCATGCCGATCACTCCTTCGTGCGTCGGTTCCGCCGTGCCTTCCGAGTCTCGCAGCCACCACTGACAACGCCTCCCGCTCCGGGAGGCGGCCCGAACACACGGACGTAGAAAAACCGCTTGCACGGCCCCGTTAGAATTACCCCATGGCCATTCTCCTCGCGCATTAGACGGCGGGAACGTCCTCAGCCGCCCACCCGCCAACCACGTACGTCCTGGAGTCTGTCCGTGATCTCCGCCTCCGGTATCGAGCTGCGCGCCGGTGCGCGCGTCCTCATCGAGAACGCCACCTTCCGTGTCGCCAAGGGCGACCGCATCGGCCTCGTCGGCCGTAACGGCGCAGGCAAGACCACCCTGACCAAGGTCCTCGCCGGCGACGGCATCCCGGCCGCCGGCACCGTCACCCGCTCCGGCGAGGTCGGCTACCTCCCGCAGGACCCCCGCACCGGCGACCTCGACGTCCTTGCCCGGGACCGCGTCCTGTCCGCGCGCGGACTCGACCTGCTGATCCGCAAGATGCGCGAGAACGAGGAGCGCATCGCCACCGGCAAGGGCGCCACCCGCGAGAAGGCCCTGAAGCAGTACGAGCGCCAGGAGACCGAGTTCCTCACCAAGGGCGGGTACGCCGCCGAGGCCGAGGCCGCCACCATCGCCGCCGCGCTCAACCTGCCCGACCGCGTGCTCGGCCAGCCCCTGCACACCCTCTCCGGCGGTCAGCGCCGCCGTATCGAGCTGGCCCGCATCCTCTTCTCGGACGCCGACACCCTGCTGCTGGACGAGCCGACCAACCACCTCGACGCGGACTCGATCACCTGGCTGCGCGACTACCTGAAGACCTACCGCGGCGGATTCATCGTGATCTCCCACGACGTCGACCTGGTCGAGACGGTCGTCAACAAGGTCTTCTACCTGGACGCCAACCGCTCCCAGATCGACGTCTACAACATGGGCTGGAAGCTCTACCAGCAGCAGCGCGAGGCCGACGAGAAGCGCCGCAAGCGCGAGCGCGCCAACGCCGAGAAGAAGGCCGCCGCCCTGCACTCGCAGGCCGACAAGATGCGCGCCAAGGCCACCAAGACGGTCGCCGCGCAGAACATGGCCCGCCGCGCGGACAAGCTGCTCTCCGGCCTGGAGGCGGTACGCCAGTCCGACAAGGTCGCCAAGCTCCGCTTCCCGGAGCCCGCGCCCTGCGGCAAGACCCCGCTGATGGCCGAGGGCCTGTCGAAGTCGTACGGCTCACTGGAGATCTTCACCGACGTCGACCTCGCCATCGACAAGGGTTCGAGGGTCGTCATCCTCGGCCTCAACGGCGCCGGCAAGACCACCCTGCTGCGTCTGCTCGGCGGGGTGGAGCAGCCCGACACCGGCGAGGTCGTCCCGGGCCACGGCCTCAAGCTCGGCTACTACGCGCAGGAGCACGAGACCCTGGACCCCGACCGCACGGTCCTGGAGAACATGCGCTCGGCCGCCCCCGACATGGACCTCGTGGAGGTCCGCAAGGTGCTCGGCTCGTTCCTGTTCTCCGGCGACGACGTCGACAAGCCGGCCCGCGTCCTCTCCGGCGGCGAGAAGACCCGTCTCGCCCTCGCGACCTTGGTCGTCTCCTCGGCGAACGTCCTGCTCCTGGACGAGCCGACCAACAACCTCGACCCCGCCAGCCGCGAGGAGATCCTCGGGGCCCTGCGCACCTACAAGGGCGCGGTCGTCCTCGTCACCCACGACGAGGGCGCGGTGGAGGCGCTCCAGCCCGAGCGGATCATCCTGCTGCCGGACGGCGTCGAGGACCTGTGGGGCGCCGACTACGCGGATCTCGTCGCCCTGGCGTGATCGGAAGACTGATCCACTGCGTATGGATCATTCGGCCGATCCGTGATCCATCATCTGTGTGAGATCTCCTCGTATCGAGGTGTGTCGTACATCGATTTCGCGGCCGATCCCTTCTCTCCCAAGGGATCGGCCGTCGCGCTTCCCTGACCTGGCACTTCGCGAATCCGCCCGTTCGGCCCTACGGACACTCCATGGTGGAATCCCATATTCCGCATGTGGGGATGTGCTCCTGTCGTCACAACGATGTCTCACGGACCTTGCCGAATGGGTGGCCATCCCGCCCCGGAGGGGTGATCATGAGGAGACCAGAGCGCACTTCCCATGAGGAGGCACGGGTGGCCGAGACTCTGAAGAAGGGCAGCCGGGTGACCGGCGCCGCGCGCGACAAGCTCGCGGCAGACCTGAAGAAGAAGTACGACTCCGGTGCGAGCATCCGGGCGCTGGCCGAGGAGACCGGCCGCTCGTATGGCTTCGTACACCGGATGCTCAGCGAGTCGGGCGTCACGCTCCGTGGGCGTGGCGGAGCGACCCGGGGCAAGAAGGCCGCAACGTCCTGACTCCGGGCGGCCCATCGGCTTCGACGGTGGCCATCCGGTCGGTCCTCCCCCAGCGCCCCTGAGGGGCCTGGGGGTACCCCCGATCGGCCGGGCGGTTACTGTGCAGTCACTTAGCATGCCGACGGCATGCGTGATGACCGCACTCATCGGAGGCGCCCCATGGCTTCGCCCGACCAGGACCTCGCTCCCGTACTCGACAAGGACGGCGTACGGCTCACCGTCGACGACGCGCTCGCCACGGTGACGCTGACCAATCCGGCCAAGCGCAATGCGCAGAGCCCCGCCCTGTGGCGGGCGCTCACCGATGCCGGCCGGTCGCTGCCGGGCTCCGTCCGTGTCGTGGTGCTGCGTGGCGAGGGCCAGTCCTTCTCCGCCGGGCTGGACCGGCAGATGTTCACTCCGGAGGGGATCCCGGGCGAGCCGACCTTCACCGATCTCGCGCGCCGTGACGACGCCGGGCTCGACGCGACCATCGCCGAATTCCAGGAGGCGTTCACCTGGTGGCGGCGGAACGACATCGTGTCCATCGCCGCTGTCCAGGGGCACGCCATCGGTGCCGGGTTCCAGCTCGCGCTCGCCTGCGACCTGCGGGTCGTGGCGGACGACGTGCAGTTCGCCATGCGCGAGACCGCCCTCGGCATCGTCCCCGACCTGACCGGCACGCATCCGCTGGTCGGGCTGGTCGGGTACGCCCGCGCGCTCGAGATCTGCGTGACCGGGCGGTTCGTCGGGGCCGAGGAGGCGGTGACGTCCGGGCTGGCCAACCTCGCGGTGGCCACGGGCGAACTCGACGGTGCCGTGCGGGACCTGGCCGCAGCGTTGCTGGCCGCGCCGCGCGACGCGGTCGTGGAGACCAAGGCGCTGCTGCGCGGTGCCGCCGGCCGGACCTACGACGAGCAGCGTGCGGCCGAGCGGGCTGCCCAGGGCCGGCGACTTCGGGACCTGGCCGGCGTCGGCGAATGAACCCGGTGCCGGGCAGACGCACGGGCTGAGCCGGGCCTGCCCACGGCCGGGCGGCGGACCCGCTAGCCGACCGCCGTGACCAGCACCGCCACCGTCGGGTGGTCCTCCAGCGCCTCCCGCACCGCCGCACGGACCTGCCGGGCCACCTCGACGGTCCGGTGGTCCGCGCCCGTCGCCACCTCCACGCGCACGTGCCGGTGCGGCAGGGCGGTCCCCTCCGCGCGCTCCTCGATGTGCACCGCCCGGCCCAGGCCCCCGAGCGAACCCGTCAGACGAGTCACCCCGGGGACGGCGAGCGCGGCCGCGACCGCCCGGGACTCCTGCGGATCCGTGGTCTCCCGTGCGGGCGGGGGCTGCGGCGCGGATGCCGCGGATGCCTCGGAGGGCTGCCCGTCCGCCGCCTCCAGCAGGTCCGTCACCCGCAGGTCGATCTCCGTGACCGTGAGACCCAGCTGCTCCGTCGCGGCCGTCATCAGGGCGAGGCGCAGTCGCGAGGCCGTCGCGGGCAACGGCTCGGCGGCCGCGGCCGCGAAGTCCGCCGTCACCCGCAGCGCTCCCGGGGGCAGGGCGCTCGGCGGCGGCGGTACGACGGGTTCGTGGACGTCAGGCGGATCGGCGAGCGTGATCCGCAGCACGCCCAGCCGCACCCCCTCCACCTGGGAGGCGACCGCGCGCGCCAGGACCGCCCCGGCCGCCCCTTCGGCGATCCACGCCCCGTCGCGCGGGTCGCCGAGCGGCAGCAGCCTGCCCAGTCCCAGCTGATGCCTGACCGCCTGTGTCCACCCGTCCGCCGTCATTCCTCCAGCCTGCCGTATCCCCGGCGCGCAACCGAGCATCCATGCTTACGGTGGTCCCAGAAGGACGACCGAAAGGGACGTACGGCGATGACCGAGATGACGACGACCCAAGACGGTGACGACGAGCCGCAGGTGTCGACCCGTAAACCCACCAGACGCGGCGGCGGAGACCCGGCGACCCGGGGACGGACGACCATCGCCGACGGTGTCGTGGAGAAGATCGCCGGACTCGCCGCCCGGGACGTGGTCGGCGTCCACGCCATGGGCAGCGGGCTGGCCCGGACCTTCGGGGCCGTGCGCGACCGCGTGCCGGGCGGCACGAAGTCCGTGACCCGGGGCGTGAAGGCCGAGGTCGGCGAGGTACAGACGGCACTCGACCTGGAGATCGTCGTGGACTACGGCGTGTCGATCGGCGATGTCGCCCACGCGGTGCGGGAGAACGTGATCGCCGCCGTGGAACGCATGACCGGACTCGAGGTGGTCGAGGTCAACATCGCGGTGAGCGACGTCAAGCTCCCCGAGGAGGAGGAAGAGGAGCTCGAGCCGCCCCGGATCCAGTGACGAGCCGTCGTCCGGCACTCGCACACCCGACGAGCTGAGGAGCGCTGCATGAGCATGGCCGTGGTCGGCATGATCGCCGGAATGGCGCTGGGCTTCGCCGGGTACTTCGGCGGGTTCGGAGCCTTCCTGCTGGTGGCGGCGCTGGGCGCCGTCGGGTTCGTCGCCGGCCGGATCCTGGAGGGCGACCTGGACCTGGGTGACCTCTTCCGTACCCGCGACGACCGGCGCGACCGGCGGCGGTGACCGCCGTGAGCGCGCAGACCGGCACGGCACGCCGGCCCCCGGCCCTGGTGCCGCCCGGCGAGCGCGGCGCCCTCCGGATCGCCGACCGGGTCGTCGCGAAGATCGCCGCGCAGGCCGCACGCGAGGCGCTCGCGCCGCTGCCCGAGGGCGCCGCGGCCCCGCACGCCACCGTGGTCGTCCACCATGAGACGGCCCGCGTCCGCGTCCATCTCCGACTCGGGTACCCCTGCGACATCGGCGCCCGCTGCGCCGCCGTGCGTCGCCACGTCGTGGAGCGGGTAGGCGAGTTGGTGAACATGGCGGTGCCGGAGGTCGTCGTCCAGGTCGAACGGCTGCACCTGACACCGGCGTCCGGCGCGCCCCACGGGAGGACGCCATGAGCGAGGCCCGGCCACCGGAGAGCACGACCCAGCGACTGCCCGTCGTCGACACCGACGCGGGCCCCGCGGCCCCGCCGCCCCTGCTCGCCGAGGGCAGCGGCCGCTTCTGGTCGGCGCGCCGCGTCCCGGCGGGCATCGTCGCCCTGCTCCTCCTCGTGGGTGCGGGCGTCCTCCTGTACGACATCGCGGCCGTACGCGCCGGCCGCCCCGCGATGCACTGGCGCCGCGCCCTGGCCCGGCAGCTCGCCGAGCGGCCCCTGGACGACATCTGGGTGCTGGTCGGCGCGGGTGTCGCCGCCGCCCTCGGTCTGTGGCTGTTCGTCCTCGCCGTCACGCCCGGCCTGCGGGACCTGCTGCCCATGCGGCGCCCGCACCACGACGTCCGCGCCGGACTCCGGCGGGAGGCGGCCGCCCTGGTGCTGCGCGACCGGGCGATGGAGGTCTCCGGCGTGCGGGAGGCGAGGGTGCGGCTGCGCCGCGGGAGGGCCGGCGTCCGCGCGGTCTCGCACTTCCGCGACCTCGACGACGTGCGCGCGGACCTGGACGCCGTGCTCTCCGACGCGGTCCAGGGGCTCGGACTGAGCCGCGCGCCCGCGCTGTCGGTCCACGTCCGACGGCCCGGACGGAAGGGGTGAGGCGGGTGCACCGGGGCCGTGTGAACCGCGTACTGACCGGTCTCGTGGGGCTGTTGCTGCTCGCGCTGGGCGGCTCGGTGCTGGCCGTGGGCCTGGGGGCACCGCCGCCCCACTGGTGGCTCCACTCCGGGCCGCACGACGTCCTGCTCAGCAAGGCCGAGCGCACCCACTGGCGGGACGCGGGCTGGTGGTGGCCGACGGTCATCGCCGTGCTGGCCCTGCTGGTGCTGCTCGCCCTGTGGTGGCTGACCGCGATCCTGCGCCGGCGCCGCCTGGCCGAGGTCCTCGTCGACACGGGCGACGGCGAGGGCGCCCTGCTGCGCGGCAGGGCCCTGGAGTCGGTCCTCGGCGCGGACGCGGCCCGCCAACAGGGGGTGGCCCACACCGACATCCTGCTGACGGGCCGCCGTACGGCACCGGCGGCGCGGGCCCGGCTCCTGCTCGAGCCGGACGTGGACCCCGCGACCGCGCTGACCGACTTCACGGCGCAGGCCCTGACCCACGCGCGCGAGTCGGCGGGGTTGGCGTCACTTCCGGCCGAGGTACGGCTGGGAGCGGTCAAACACCGTGCGGGAAGGGTCGTTTGACGGCTCGGGCGGGCCGGGAGAGCGGGGGCACGGCCTCAGAACCCGTGCCGCATGCCGCCGTCCACCGGCACCATGATTCCGGTCAGATAGGAAGCGGCCGGAGACAGCAGGAACGCCGCGACCCGTCCGAACTCCTCGGGAGTCCCGTACCGGCGCAACGGAATCCGGGACTCGTTGGCCGCGCGCGTGGCCTCGGGATCCGCGGAGAGACCGTCCAGCTCGCGCACGCGATCCGTGTCGATGCGAGCCGGCAGCAGACCCACGACCCGGATCCCGCGCGGTCCCAGCTCGTCGGAGATCGACTTGGCGAGACCGGCGAGTCCGGGCCGCAGCCCGTTGGAGATCGTCAGCGCCGGGATCGGCTCGTGCACGGACCCCGACAGCACGAACCCGATGACGCCCCCGGCCTCCAACTCGGCCGCGGCCGCCCGCGCGAGCCGTACCGCGCCGAGGAACACCGACTCGAAGGCGTTCCGCCACTGCTCGTCCGTGTTGTCGGCGACGAACCCCGGCGGCGGCCCGCCGACGCTCACGAGGATGCCGTGGAAGCCGCCGAAGTGCTCCCGGGCGGTCGCGATCAGGCGCTCCGGCGCATTCGCCTCGGAGTTGTCGACGGCCACGCCCACCGCGTTCGGGCCCAGTTCGGCGGCCGCCTCGGCGACCCGCTTCTCGTCACGGCCGGTGATGACCACCTTCGCCCCGTCGGCCACCAGCTCCCGCGCGGCGGCGTTGCCCAGCCCGCGAGTGGCGCCGGTGACGATGTACACCCGGTCCTTCAGTCCAAGATCCATGGCTCCTATCCTGCCTCCTGGTCCCCGAACAGCGTGAGGGCGGTGTTCACCAGCGCGATGTGGCTGAAGGCCTGCGGGAAGTTGCCCACCTGGCCGCCGCTCACCGGGTCGTACTCCTCGGCCAGCAGTCCCACGTCGTTGGCCAGCCCCAGCAGCTGCTCGAACAGGTCCCGGGCCTCGTCCGCGCGGCCGGTCATGTGCAGGGCGTCCGCAAGCCAGAACGAGCAGGCGAGGAAGGCGCCCTCGCCGCCCGGCACGCCGTCGACGCCGATGGCATCGGTGTCGTACCGGCGGACGAGACCGCGGTTGCCCAGGTCCTCGCGGATCGCGTCGACGGTGCCGACCACGCGCGGATCGTCGGGCGGCAGGAAGCCGACGCGGGGGATCAGCAGCAGGGCGGCGTCCAGCTCGCGCGAGCCGTAGTACTGGGTGAAGGTGTTGCGCCGGGGGTCGAAGCCCCGCTCGCACACCTCCCGGTGCACCTCGTCGCGCAGCGCCCGCCAGCCCTCGATGTCGCCCTTCAGCTCATGGTGCGTCTCCAGCGTCCGCACGGCGCGGTCGGCGGCCACCCACACCATCACCTTGGAGTGCACGAACTGGCGGCGGCCGCCGCGCACCTCCCACAGGCCCTCGTCCGGCTGCCGCCACGCCGACTCCAGGAACCTCATCAGCGAGCACTGGATCGCCCACATGTGCGGCCTGGTGGGCAGACCCGCGCGGCGGGCCACCGACAGCGAGTCCATGACCTCGCCGTACACGTCCAGCTGGAGCTGGTCGACGGCGCCGTTGCCGACGCGCACGGGCGAGGAGTCGGCGAAGCCGGACAGCCAGGGCAGCTCACACTCCGGCAGCCGACGCTCGCCGGCCAGGCCGTACATGATCTGCAGGTCCGAGGGGTCGCCCGCGACCGCGCGCAGCAGCCAGTCGCGCCACGCCTCGGCCTCCTTGTGGTATCCGGCGGCCAGCAGGGCGCCGAGGGTGAGGGTGGAGTCGCGCAGCCAGCAGTAGCGGTAGTCCCAGTTGCGCACGCCGCCCAGCTCCTCGGGCAGCGAGGTGGTGGCCGCGGCGACGATCCCACCCGTCGGGGCGTAGGTGAGGGCCTTGAGAGTGATCAGGGACCGTACGACGGCGTCGCGGTGCGGTCCGTCGTAGCGGCAGCGGGCCGTCCAGCGCCGCCAGCCCCGGACGCTGGAGCTCAGCGCCTCGTAGGGGTCGATGAGCCGGGGCCGCCGCTCGTGCGCGGGGTGCCAGGTCAGCACGAACGCGACCCGCTCGCCCTCGGCGACGGTGAACTCCGCGTGGGTGGCCATGTCCTCGCCCCACAGGTGCACGGCGGGCTCGGTGCGCAGCCACACCGAGTCCGGTCCGGCGACGGCCACCCGATGCCCGTCGGAGCGGCGCATCCACGGGACGACGGAACCGTAGTCGAAGCGCAGACGGAGCGTGCTGCGGACGGTGACGCGTCCGCTGACGCCCTCCACGATGCGCACGACGTCGGGGGCGCGCTCCCGCTGGGGCATCAGGTCGGTGACGCGCACCGTGCCCTCGGCGGTCTCCCACTCGGTGTCGAGGACGAGGGTGTCGGGCCGGTAGCCGCGGCGGGTACAGGTGCCCGCGTCCTTCGGCGCGATTCTCCAGTGGCCGTTGTCCTCGTCGCCCAGGAGTCTCGTGAAGCAGGCGCCGGAGTCGAAGCGCGGCAGACACAGCCAGTCGATCGAGCCGTCCCTGCCGACCAGCGCCGCGGTCTGTTCGTCACCGATGAGGGCGTAGTCCTCGATGCGCGCGTTCACGGGATCCGGTTTCCCGGCGAACCAGGGGGCCAATCAGGTGGTGCGCCGGGGGAGTGACGTGTCGCGGGACACGCCGGTTCGTCACACCGCGGCCGGTGCCGTCTCCTCGGCCTTCTCCGCGGTGGCGGCCTCCTCGCGTTCGCGGATCTCGCGCCGGACCAGGAACCACCAGCCCACCGGGACGCACGCGGCGAAGAGCCACCACTGAATCATGTACGCGTAGTTGAGCGGGGCGTCCTCGCTGCCCGGGTCGGAGATCTGCTCCGGGGAGCCGCCCTTGGGCTGGGGCGCCGTCTGCTCGACGTAGCCGCCGAGCACCTTCGCGCCGAGCCGCCGCGCCTCCTCGGCGCTGTTGATCAGCATGATCTGCCGGTCCGGCAGGCCCTTGACGTTCTTGATCCCGCTCGCCGCGGTGGTCTCGTCGGCCATCAGCCGACCGGTGACGGTGGTGCGGCCCGCGGGCGGCGCGGGGATCTTCGGGAAGGCGGTCTGCACGCCGTTCGCGGGGATCCAGCCCCGGTTGACCAGCAGCACCCTGCCGTCCGTGAGGACGAACGGGGTCAGGACGTGGAAGCCGACCTGGTCGTCGGAGTTGGTGCGACGCCGGACCACGACCTCCCGGGAGGTGTCGAAGGTGCCGGTCGCGGTGACCGTGCGGTACTTCTCGGTGCGGGTCACGGCGTGCCCGGGGGAGGTGAGCCGCTCCACGGGGACCGGCTCGGCGTGCAGCGCGGAGGAGACCAGGTCGTTGCGCGCGGTGCGCTCCTCGTACCGGTGCTGCTGCCAGAAGCCCAGCCTGATCATCGTCGGGATCAGCGCGATCGCGACGAGGGTGAGAATCACCCACTGGCGGGACAACAGGAAGCGGTAGCGGTGCACCCCACGACGGTACCTCCGAGCCGTGGGGTGCATTGAGGCGGGTACCGCGTCACACCCGGTCCACCACCCCCGTCTTCCCCTCCGCCCGGGCGCAGTGGGCGCCGCAGTACCAGTGGCCCTCCACCTCCACGCCCTGCCCGATGATCTGCACCCGGCAGTGCTCGCAGATGGGGGCCATGCGGTGGATGGCACAGGAGAAGCAGTCGAACACATGCACTGAGCCCTGTGCGTGGACCTCGAAGGTCATTCCGTAGTCATTGCCGCAAACTTCGCATCTCGCCATGCGCCACAGGGTGAGCCGTCGCCGACCCCCGGGCGAGCGGGCGGCGGGCGAGTCGCGGGGAATCACCCATCCGCACGGTCACCCGTCGGCGGGCTCGACATCCCGCAGCAGCTGCCCGAACGCGGCCTCGTCGACGATCGGCGTGCCGAACTGCCGCGCCTTGACCACCTTCGAGGTGCCCGACTCGGGGTCGTTGGTGACCAGCAGGCTGGTCACCCGCGACAGGCTCGTCGCCACGTGCAGCCCGGCCTCGGTCGCCCGGTCCTCCAGCAGCTCCCGTTCGGTGGAGGTGTCTCCGGAGAACGCCACCCGCATGCCCTGTTTGAGGCTTTTGCCGTCTTCGTAGCGACCCGGATTGGGGTAGGGGCAGGCGGGCCGCTTCCGGGACGGGCGCCAGCTGTTCGGCCGGTAGCCGCCGTAGCCCCCGCTCGCCTGCCGGCCGATCCGGGGCGTGTCCGACCACTCCGTCAGCGCCCGGCACTCCAGCAGCGGCAGCCGTACGCCGCCCGCCGCCGCGGCCCGCAGGCTGGGTCGGAACGCCTCGGCCAGCACGCGCGCGTCGTCCAGTGCGTGGTGCGCCCGCTGCTGGACGACCCCGAAGTGCGCCGCCAGGGACTCCAGCTTGAAGTTGGGCAGCGGCAGCCCCAGCTCCTTGGACAGCGCGATGGTGCACAGCCGCTGACGCACCGGCGCCTCGCTGCGCACGCGCGCGTACTCCCGCGCGATCATCTGCCAGTCGAAGACCGCGTTGTGCGCGACCAGCACCCGGCCGTCCAGCCGGGAGGCGAACTCCTCGGCGACGTCCGCGAAGAGCGGCGCCCCCTCGAGCACCTCGCTCGTGAGGCCGTGTATCCACACCGGGCCCGGATCGCGCTCCGGATTGACCAGGGTGTACCAGTGGTCCTCGACCTCTCCGCGCGCGTCGAGCCGGTAGACGGCCGCGGAGATGATCCGGTCGTCCCGGGCCAGGCCGGTGGTCTCCACGTCAACGACCGCGTATCCCTTCGGATACGCGGCCGGCCACTGGGTGGGGGAGGACACTGCGGTCGCACGGTCTTCGAGCATGGTCACTGAGGATACGGGCCACGACTGACAGCCCCGTGCCGCAGGGGCGGACCCGCCGCCGCGTGCCCGCCCTCCCGATCGGCCGTCGCACACGCGTGCGTGCACGGAAGGGGCGGAACGAGCGGAAGGAGCGGAAGGAACGCAAGGGGGCACTGTGTCCGTCATGTCCCGTATTCCGGGCGGTCGGAGACGTTTCCCGCGAGCAGGGCCCGTACCAACGCCCGTACGGAGATGACGAACAGCCGCTCCGGATCCACGGGCCGGGCCAGCGCGCGCGCCAGGGCGGGGTCGTCCCCGGCCGTCTCGGCGCTCCACAGCTCCTCCTCGCCGGGCCGTTGGGCCGGGGCGCGCTCGCGGTTGCGCTCGACCAGCACATGGCCGACGACCTGGAACTGCACCGCCCGCACGAACTCGGCCGCCCGGGTGCCGCGCAGACCCGCCGCGTGCGCCTCGACCACCAGGGCCTGCTGGGCGGGCAGGAACATCCGCTCGGTCAGCCCGCGCTCGTGCACCAGGGCCACCAGGTGGGGATGGTCGCGCAGTTGCCGGCGCAGGGCGCGCGCGACGGAGACGACCCGATGTTCGGGCGTGCGCCCGGACGGACGGATCTCGCCGAGCCCGGCCACGGTCCGCTCCACCAGGGCGTCCAGCAGGGCCTCGCGGCCTCCGACGTGCCAGTAGATGGAGGTGACGGCGGTGCCCAGCTCGGCGGCGAGCCCCCGCATGGTCAGCGCGTCCGGACCGTACCGCCGTACCAGCTCGGCGGCGGCCCCCAGGACCTCCTCCCGGCTGAGCGCCACTCTCGGCATCCCTGGCATCCCCGCCTTCCGTTTCCCTGCCTGCACGCGTATTTACCCCGTCCGCGGGCTGCTGTAACTGTGTTACAGGTGACGGTCCGTCAGAAGAAGGGCGGTACGGCGAATGGCACGGGTACGGTACGGCGCACGGACCGAGCGGGAGATCGCCGCCACGCGCACCGCGGGCGCGCGGATACCCGACATCTGGTCCACCGGTGTGGTGGCCGTCTGGGAGACCGACCCGGACGCGGTCGCGGCGGTGCTGCCGCCACCCCTGAAGCCCACGGGCCGCCCGCTCGTGCGGGTGAACATCAGCAGGGTCGACCTTCCCGGGTACCCGCTCGGCGCGGGCTCCTTCGCGGTCGCCGCCGCCCACGGCGCGGTCGACGGCTGGTACCCGCTGGTGATGCCGATGACCCACGAGCGCGCCCTCACCGGCGGCCGCGAGGTCTTCGGGGAGCCCAAGAAGCTCGGCGCGGTGACCGTCGAGCGCGACGGTCTCGTCGTGCGCGCGTCGATGGAACGGCACGGCATCGCCTTCGTGGAGGTGCGCGGCGCGGTGAGCGGCGAACTGCCCCTCCCGGAGCCGGCCCGCAAGACCGACTTCTACTTCAAGTTCCTTCCCGCTGTGGACGGTTCCGGCTTAGACGGCGACCCCGTGCTGGTGCACTGCGTACGGCACGAGAAGGTGCGCCGACTGGAGCGGCTCACCGGGGACGTCGTGCTGCGCGAGTCCGGGTACGACCCCGTCGCCGACCTCCCGGTGCTGCGCCTGCTGGACCTCACCGTCGGCGAGAAGACCAGCGACCAGAGCGGCCGGGTCGTCGAACGGGTGGACGCCCGGGCCCTGTTGCCCTACGTCCACCAGCGCTACGACGACCCGCTCCAGGCTCTCGACGCGCCTTACGAGGGGAGCCTGTGATGGACCTGCGGGCGGGACACGTCGCCGTCGTCACCGGCGCGGCGGGCGGCATCGGGCTGGCGATGGCCCGGCGGTTCGCCGCCGAGGGCCTGAAGGTCGTCCTCGCCGACGTCGAGGAGGCCGCGCTGGACGAGGCCGCCGCGGACCTGCGCGCGGAGGGCGCCGACGTGCACGCGCGCGTGGTCGACGTCGGTATACGCGAACAGGTCCTGGAACTGGCCGAGTCGGCGTACGAGACCTACGGCGCCGTGCACGTCCTGTGCAACAACGCGGGGGTCGGCTCGGGCGCCGAGGGGCGCATGTGGGAGCACGAGCCGAACGACTGGCAGTGGGCCTTCGCCGTCAACGTGTGGGGCGTCTTCCACGGCATCCAGGCGTTCCTGCCCCGCATGCTCGCGTCCGGTCAGGACGGTCATGTCGTCAACACGTCCTCCGCCGACGGCGGCATCGCGCCCCTGCCGACGGCCTCCGTGTACGCGGTCACCAAGGCGGCCGTCGTCACCATGACCGAGTCCCTGTACGCCCATCTGAAGGCGGAACACGCGCGCGTGGGCGCCTCCGTGCTCTTCCCCGGGCCGCACATGCTGCGCACCGGCCTGTGGGAGTCGCACCGCAACCGGCCCGCCCGCTACGCCAAGCGGCGCCCCCGCAGAACGCCGTACCGCAGCCTCGGCCAGTGGGAGGCCGCGATGCGCGCGGCCGGCCGCGAGGTCCGCTTCACGCCCGTGGCGGAGGTCGCCGAACTGGTCGTGGACGGCATCCGTGCCGACCGCTTCTGGCTGCTGCCGGCGAGCGAGCACAGCGACACCCAGATCCGGGCGCGGGCCCGCTCGATGCTGGAGCGCACCAACCCGTCGTACCTCGAAAGCTTCGTACTCGATTGACCGGGAGGCTGTCGTGACCGGCCAGGACCCGTACCTGATCATCTCCTCCGACTGCCACGCCGGACTGCCCACCGAGCAGTACCGGCCCTATCTGGAGTCCCGTTTCCACCGGGACTTCGACGAGTTCCTCGCGGGCCGCGACCGGCGCCGCGAGGACATGACCCGGCTCGGCGTCCGCAACGAGGCGTTCGCCGAAAAGTGGTTCCACGACAACGAGGAGGGCCTGCGCGGCGGCTGGGACAGCGCGCGGCGCCTGAAGGAACTGGACGGGGACGGCGTGGCCGCCGAGGTCGTCTTCCCCGACGCCGACGCGGTGGACAGCCGGACCGCCGCGCCCTTCGGCGTGGGCCTCGGCCTGTCCGGCGACCAGGACCCGGAACTCGGCATGGCGGGCACGCAGGCGCACAACCGGTGGCTCGCCGACTTCGTCTCCGAGCACCCCGAACGGCACTGCGGGGTCGCCCTGCTGCCCGTCACGGCGCCCGTGGAGCGGGTCGTCGCCGAGATCCACCGGGCCATGGAGTCCGGCCTGCGCGCCCTGATGATCCCCGCCATGTGGGCCGGCCGGGAGCCGTACCACGACCGCCGCTACGACCCGGTGTGGGCGGCCGCCGCGGAGTGCGGCATGCCGGTGCTCACCCACTCGGGGGCGGCCCCGCGCGAGGAGTACGGCGACCACCTCGGCATCTATGTGAGCGAGGTGACCTGGTGGCCGGCCCGGCCGCTGTGGTTCCTGCTCTGGTCCGGTGTCTTCGAACGCCATCCCGGACTGCGGTTCGGCATCGCGGAGTCGGGCTGCTGGTGGCTGCCGAACCTGCTGTGGTTCATGGACCGCCTCTACCTCGGCGCACACGGCGGCAAGAAGCTCTCCCCGTTCCACGAGCTGAAGTGCCCGCCGCACGAGTACCTCGACCGGCAGATCTTCGTCTGCGCCACCAACACCAAGCGGCGCGAGCTGGCCCAGCGGTACGAGATCGGCGTCGACAACATCCTCTGGGGCAGCGACTTCCCGCACCCCGAGGGCACCTGGCCCGACACGCGCGCGTGGCTGCGGCGAACCTTCCACGACATCCCGGTGGCCGAGACCCGCCGCATGCTGGGCATGGCGGCGGCGGAGGCCTTCGGCTTCGACGTGCCCGCGCTGACGCCCCTGGCCGCGCGCATCGGCCCCACCCCCGCCGACCTCGGTCAGCCGGCCGACCAGACGGCCGTGGCGGCGTGCTGGGCGCCCTCGCGCGAGGCGGGGCGGCACTGGCTGACCGGCCACGACTTCCCGGTGCTGGGGGTGACGCGATGAACGACCGGTACACGGTGATCTCCGCCGACTGCCACGCGGGGGCCGACCTCCTGGACTACCGGCCGTACCTGGAGAAGCGGTACCGCGACGACTTCGACGTCTGGTCGGCCACCTACGTCAACCCCTACGAGGACCTGCTCGCCGACTCCGCCGACCGGAACTGGAACTCCGAGCGGCGCCTGGCGGAACTGGAGGCGGACGGGATCGTCGCGGAGGTGATCTTCCCGAACACGATCCCGCCGTTCTTCCCGTCCGGCTCCCTGATGGCCCCCGCCCCGACCACCGAGGACTTCGAGCGGCGCTGGGCCGGCCTGCGCGCCCACAACCGCTGGCTGGCGGACTTCTGCGCGGCCGCGCCCGGCCGCCGGGCCGGGGTCTTCCAGATCCTCCTCGGCGACGTCGAGGAGGCGGTGAAGGAGATCAGGTGGGCAGCCTCGGCGGGACTCGGGGGCGGCCTGATGCTGCCCGGCACCCCGCCGGGCAGCGGCCTGCCCGAGCTGTACTCACGCGTGTACGACCCCGTCTGGGCCGTCTGCGCGGAGCTGGGCGTCCCCGTCAACCACCACGCGGGCTCCGCCTCACCGCCGCTCGGCGACGAACCGGCCGCCCGCGCGGTCTTCATGGTCGAGACGACCTGGTTCTCCCACCGCGCGCTGTGGCACCTGGTCTTCGGCGGCGCCTTCCGCCGCCACCCGGGACTGCGGCTGGTGCTCACCGAACAGGGCTCCGGCTGGATCCCCGGGGTCCTCGACATGCTGGACTACTACCACGGCCGCCTGGTGGCGGCGGCGTCCAAGGCCGACACCGCCGAGGCCAAGTTCGGCGCCGGTCTCGCCGAACACATGGGCCGGCCGCCTTCCGAGGTCTGGCGCGACAACTGCTACGTCGGCGCCAGCTTCATGCGCCCGCACGAGGTCCCGCTGCGGGACCGCATCGGCATCGACAAGATCATGTGGGGCAGCGACTACCCGCATGACGAGGGCACCTACCCGTACACCCGCGAGGGCCTGCGGTTCGCCTTCGCGGGCGTCCCGCGCGCGGAACTGGCGGCCGTGCTCGGCGGCAACGCGGCCCGCGTCTACGGCTTCGACCTCGACCTCCTGGACTCCGTGGCGGCGAAGGTGGGCCCGACGGTGGCGGAGCTGGCCGAGCCTCTGAGGGACCCGCCGCCGGACGCGACGAGCCCGGTGTTCGCGAAGGGGGCGTCGGTGCGGGTGTGGTGATCCCCGGGGCGCAGATGTGGGCACGTCGGCGCCCCGGGTGCGATCCTCCGTCGTGTGACGGAACCAACCCACGACGAGGCACACGGCGGGGCGCTCGGCTCCCGGCTGAACTGGCTGCGCGCGGCCGTGCTGGGCGCGAACGACGGCATCGTCTCCACGGCGGGACTCGTCGTCGGTGTGGCCGGCGCGACCGAGGCCCGGGCCGCCCTGGTCACCGCCGGCCTGGCCGGGCTGCTCGCCGGGTCGATGTCCATGGCGGCGGGTGAGTACGTCTCCGTGTCCACCCAGCGCGACTCCGAGATGGCCGCGCTGGCCATGGAGAAACGGGAGCTGAGGGAGCAGCCGGAGGCCGAGCTGGAGGAGCTGACCGAACTGCTGCGGCAACGCGGCCTGTCCCGGGAGGTGGCCCGGGAGGCCGCCGAGCAGCTCACCGCGCGGGACGCCCTGAGGGCGCACGCGCGCGTGGAGCTCGGCATCGACCCGGACGAGCTGACCAACCCCTGGCACGCGGCCTGGGCGAGCTTCCTGGCCTTCACCGTGGGCGCCCTGCTGCCCCTGCTGGCCATCGTGCTGCCCCCGGTCGGCTGGCGGCTCCCGGTCACCGTGGGGTCCGTGCTGGCCGCGCTGGTCCTCACCGGCTGGAGCAGCGCCCGGCTGGGCGCGGCCGACCCGAGGCGCGCGGTGCTGCGGAACGTGCTGGGCGGTGCGCTCGCCATGGGGGTGACGTACGCGGCGGGCAGCCTGCTGGGGGCGGCGGGAGTCTGATCGCGCGGCGGGCGGTCGCCGCTGGTCCCGGGCACCCTCGGTGACCGGCCCCCGTCCGGGACGGCGTACCGTGAAGTGCGCTCGACCACCCCCTGAGCGCATCGCACGACGCCCCGCACGAGAAGGATCCTCGCCATGCGCGCCACCACCATCCACGCCCCGTACGACATGCGCGTGGAGGACGTGCCCGAACCCGTGGTGCAGTTGCCCACCGACGCCGTGGTCCGGGTGCTGCGCGCCTGCATCTGCGGCAGCGACCTCTGGGCGTACCGCGGTGAGGCCGCCCGGCAGCCGGGACAGCGCATCGGGCACGAGTTCCTCGGCATCGTCGAGGAGACCGGCTCCGAGGTGAGCACGGTC
Organism: Streptomyces sp. NPDC044061; assembly: GCF_056434305.1. Classification (NCBI taxonomy): domain Bacteria; kingdom Bacillati; phylum Actinomycetota; class Actinomycetes; order Kitasatosporales; family Streptomycetaceae; genus Streptomyces; species Streptomyces sp. NPDC044061. Next base: position 263,119 of record NZ_JBWKFL010000012.1, read on the forward strand.
CGGCGCGGTGACCTGGTGGTCGCGCCCTTCATGTGGTCCGACGGCGTCTGCGACTACTGCCGCGAGGGCCTGACGACCTCCTGCGAGCACGGCGGCTTCTGGGGCTCAGTCGGCTACGACGGCGGCCAGGGCGAGGCCGTGCGCGTGCCCTTCGCCGACGGCACCCTCGTCCGGCTGCCCAGGGAGGCGGCCTCCGACGACCACCTGCTGTCGGCCCTGCTGACCCTCTCCGACGTGCTCGGCACCGGCCACCACGCCGCACTCGGCGCGGGCGCCCGCCCCGGCGCCACGGTCGCCGTGGTCGGCGACGGCGCGGTCGGCCTGTGCGCCGTGCTGGCCGCCAAGCGGCTGGGCGCCGAGCGGATCATCGCGCTGGGCCGCCACGAGGTCCGCACCGACATCGCGCGCCGCTTCGGCGCGACCGACGTCGTCGCCGAGCGCGGGGACGCGGCCGTCGAGGCGGTGCGTGAGCTGACGCGCGGCCAGGGCGCGCACGCCGTCGTCGAGGCGGTCGGCACCGAGCAGTCCATGCGCACGGCCGTGCACATCACCCGCGACGGCGGCGCGATCGGCTTCGTGGGCGTGCCCCACGGCAGCGGCACCGGCCTGGACCTCGGCGTCATGTTCGACCGGAACGTCGCCCTGCGCGGCGGTGTGGCGCCGGTCCGCGCCTACATCCCGGACCTGCTCCCGGACGTCCTCGACGGCACGATCGACCCCTCGCCGGTCTTCGACATGACCGTCGGCATCGAGCACGTGCCGGACGGCTACAAGGCGATGGACGAGCGCACCGCGCTCAAGGTGCTCGTCACCAACGACCGGTGACCGCCCAGTGCCCCTGTCAGGGCACTAGGACCAGCGAATCGGCAGCGGCAGCGCCGTGAGCAGGCCCGAGACCGCGACCACCGCGCCCAGAGCGGCCACCTCGGCCCGCGCGGGCGCGCAGGCGGTCAGCGGGTCGGCCGCCCGGCCCAGCCGGATCCGTGCCCACAGGGCGAGCACGGCGACGACGGCGACCAGGAGCACCTTGGCCAGCAGGGTGCGCCCGTACGCCGTCGTCGTCAGCTGGTCCCAGATCGTGGCGGCCGGCATGCGCCGCAGCGAACTGCACACGCCCGTGGCGGTGATCGCGGCGAGCAGGACGGCCGCCACGCGCGCGTAGAGGCCCAGCAGGGCCGCTCCCGCGGCACGGTCGGGCCAGAGCCGCAGCGTCCGCAGCGCGTGCAGCAGACCGCCCACCCACAGTGCGGCGCACGTCAGATGGACGAGCGTCAGCCCGGAGCCCACCAGTGGGCCGTTCTCGGTCGTGGGGTGGGCGCGCAGCGCCTCCGCGACCACCGCGGCGGCCAGCGGCCAGATCTGGGCCCCCGGGCGGCGCGAGAGGGCGCACAGCGCCGCCAGCAGGAAGGCGTTGACCTCCAGCAGCGCCAGCTTGCCGTCGCGTGAGTCGTACAGGCCGCCGACGTCGATCTGACCGACGCTGTGCGGGACCAGGTTGCCGGTCGAGACCACCGAGGCGAGGGCCAGCGCGGCGACGAAGCCGGCGGTGGCCGCCAAGGGCGCCCAGCTGCGCGGCCGTTGGGGCGGGGCGCCGGGCAGCCGCCGGGCGATCCGGGCCACGAACAGTTCGCCCAGTGGGACGCACAGGCCGGCGAAGAGCACCCCGCGCAGCAGCGCGATACCGCCCACGCCCGGGGCGGCGGCCTCCCCGGTGCCGTGCAGCGCGGCGGGCGGCCCGCACAGGGGTATCAGGGCGGCCAGGATCACCAGCGCCAGGACGGCGGGGGGGGGGGGGGGGGGGGGGGGGGGGGGGGGGGGGGGGGGGGGGGGGGGGGGGGGGGGGGGGGGGGGGGAGGGGGGAGCACGGTTCCCCCCAACCATCAA